>NZ_JBGCCR010000016.1:0-168873 GCF_041262485.1 Streptacidiphilus sp. BW17
GCAGCCGGCAAGGAGATCTACAACCAGGTGACCGAGCCCACCGCCAAGCCGTAGTGCACTGACCGGGGGCACGGGGCTCCGCCCCGCGCCCCCGATGGCGCAACCAGCTCACCTGCCCAGCGGCTAGACCAGGCTGTCCTTCCAGGCCTGGTGCAACCCCGCGAAGCGGCCCGCGCCCGCGATCAGCTCGGCCGGGGTGCCGTCCTCGACGATCCGTCCCAGGTCCATGACCAGGACCCGGTCCGCGATCTCCACGGTCGACAACCGGTGCGCGATGATCACGGCCGTCCGTCCCGCCAGGACGGTGGCCATCGCCCGCTGGACCGCCTGCTCGCCGGGCACGTCCAGGGACGACGTCGCCTCGTCGAGGATCAGCACCGCAGGGTCCGCCAGCAGGGCGCGGGCGAAGGCGACCAACTGCCGCTGGCCGGCGGAGATCCGGCCGCCACGCTTGCGGACGTCGGTGTCGAAGCCGTCCGGGAGCGCCGCGATGAAGTCGTACGCTCCGATCGCCCGCGCCGCGGACTCGACCTCCTCGCGGGTCGCGTCCGGGCGGCCGATGGAGATGTTCTCGGCGACCGTTCCCGAGAAGAGGAACGACTCCTGAGTCACCATCACGACACCGCGCCGCAGCTCCGCCGTGGCGAGGTCGCGCAGGTCGACGCCGTCCAGGGCGACCCGTCCGGAGGAGGGGTCGTAGAACCGGGCCAGCAGCTTGGCCAGGGTCGACTTGCCCGCGCCGGTCGCGCCGACGACGGCGACGCTCTGGCCCGCCGGGACGCGCAGATCGAAGCGCGGCAGCACCTCGCGGCCGGTGCGGTAGGCGAACGAGACGCCGTCGAAGTCGACCGTGCGTCCCCGGACCCCGTCCTTCTCGCCCGCGAGTTCGGGAAGCGCGGCCGGCTCGGCCGGCTCGGGGACGGACGGCTCGTGGGCGAGCAGGCCCGCGATCTTCTCCAGCGCGGCGGACGCCGACTGGTAGCTGTTGAGGAACATCCCGACCTGGTCGATCGGGTCGAACAGCCGTCGCAGATACAGCACGAACGCGGCCAGCACGCCGAGCTGCAACTCGCCGTGGGCGACCAGGTACGCGCCCCAGACGACCACCCCGGTGATCCAGATGTTGGCCGTGGCCCGGGAGGTGGCGACGAACTTGGCCATCGACAGCAGACCGCCCGCGTTGGCGTCCGCGTAGTCCGCGTTGGCGATGCCGAAGGCCTGCTCGTTGGCCGCCTCGCGGCGGAACGCCTGGACCGGGCGGATGCCGTTCATCGTCTCGGTGAAGCGGACGATGACCGTTGCCACCGCCGTGCGCGAGCGGCGGTAGATGATCTGCGACCGCCGCCGGTACGCGCGGGTGAAGTAGTAGATCGGCACGACCGACGCGAGCGAGGCCAGGCCGAGGCGCCAGTCCAGCACCAGCAGCAGGCCGCTGATGTACATCAGCGACAGGATCACCGAGAGCAGCTCCTGCAGGCCCTCGTTGAGCAGCTCGCGCACCGTGTCGACGTCGCTGGTGGCACGGGAGATGATCCGGCCCGAGGTGTAGCGCTCGTGGAAGTCCAGGCTCAGCGCCTGGGCGTGCCGGAAGATCCGGCGGCGCATCTCCAGCAGGATGGCCTGGTTGAGCACGCCGGAGAGCCGGATGAAGGAACGTTGCAGCAGCGTGGCGACCGCCGCGCAGCCGAGGTAGCCGGCCGTCACCGCGACCAGCGGGCCCGCGTCGTGATGCTGCAGCGCCGGGATGCCGCGGTCGATTGCGTAGGAGACCAGCAGCGGGCCGACCTGCAGCGCGCCCTGCTGGACCGTGATCATCACCATGGCGAGGACCACCCGCGCCTTGTGCGGGCCCAGCAGCGAACGCAGCAGCGCCCGTGGCGCGCCGGGCGGGACGGGGATGTCCTCGCCGTCCTCGCTCCCGGAGGCGGGAGCGTCCTCGTCCGGCAGCGCGGCGCGGTCGGGTTCGAGCTCCTCCAGGAGCTCCGACTCTTCGGTTTCGGTCACGCTCATCGCGTCAGGCTCCCGTCCTCGGCCCGCTCACCCGACATCAGTTCGCGGTACTCCGGGTTCGTTTCCAGCAGTTCGTGATGGGTGCCGACCGCCTCGATCCGCCCGTCGGCCAGCAGCGCGACGCGGTCGGCCAGCATGACCGTGCTCGGTCGGTGGGCGACGACCAGGGCCGTCGTGCCCTTGAGCGCGTCGCGCAGCGCCTGCTCGACCAGGGCCTCGGTATGGACGTCGAGCGCGGAGAGCGGATCGTCCAGCACCAGGAAGGGCGGCGATCCGACGACCGCCCGGGCCAGCGCGAGACGCTGACGCTGGCCGCCGGAGAGGCTCAGGCCCTGCTCGCCCACCTGCGTCCCGGCGCCCTCCGGCAGGCCGCGGACGAAGCCCGCCTGGGCCACGTCCAGCGCCCGGTCGAGCGCCTCGGTCGACGCGTCGGGAGCGCCCATCAGCACGTTGTCGCGGACCGAGGCGGAGAAGAGGGTCGGTTCCTCGAAGGCCATCGAGACCAGCTCGCGCAGCCGGGGCCGGGGCAGGTCGCGGATGTCCGTGCCGTCCAGCGTGATCCGGCCGCCGTCGGTCTCGTAGAGGCGGGGCAGCAACGCGGTGAGCGTGGTCTTGCCGCTGCCGGTCAGACCGACCAGGGCCATGGTCTCGCCCGAGCGGATGTGCAGCTCGACGCCGCGCAGCAGGTCCGGGGAGTCGTCCGGGGCGTCCGGGTAGCGGAAGTGGACGTCCTCGAAGCGGATGCCGTCGCGGGCATGCTGCTCCGTGTCCGCGAGGTCGGTCGACTGGCCGTCAGGCGCGTCCTGCTCCTCGTCGAGGTCGGTGTCCATCACCTCGAAGAAACGGTCCGTCGCCGTGGACGCCTCGTTGCTGTAGGCGAGCAGCCAGCCGAGGGACTCGACCGGCCAGCGCAGGCCCAGCGCGGTGGAGAGGAAAGCCACCAGGGTGCCCGCCGTGACGCTGCCGTGGGCCACCTGGACGACGCCGACCGCCAGCGAGCAGCCGAGCGCGAGCTCGGGCAGGCCGACGATGACGGCCCAGAGGTCGGCCAGCAGCCGGGCCTTGCGCAGTTCGGTGTCGCGCAGCAGCTCGGCCTGGACGCGGTAGCGGGCGGCCATGGTGCGGTGACGGCCGAAGGACTTGAGGATGCGGATGCCGAGCACCGACTCCTCCAGCACGGTGGCCAGGTCGCCGTTCTGGTCCTGGGAGAGCCGGGCGGCGGCGGAGTAGCGCCCCTCGAAGTACGAGCAGAGCAGGATCAGCGGCACCGCAGGGAGGACCGTGATCAGCGCCAACTGCCAGTCCAGGCCGAACATGATGCCGATGCCGGTCAGGAAGACCATCGAGTTGACGATCAGGAAGACCAGCGGGAAGGCCAGGAACAGCCGGATGGTGAACATGTCCGAGGTGGCCCGCGAGAGCAACTGCCCCGAGGGCCAACGGTCGTGGAAGGAGACCGGCAGCTTCTGCAGCTTGGCGTAGAGGTCGCCGCGCATCCGCCGTTCGACGCCGGCCAGTGGGCGGGCCACCAGCCATCGGCGGGTGCCGAAGAGCCCGGCCTCCAGCATGCCCAGCACCAGCAGCAGTGCGCCCTGCTGCCAGAGCCCGGCGGTGTCGTGGTGGGCGACCGGGCCGTCCACGATGTCCTTCAGCACCAGCGGGATCACCAGCGCGGCCAGCGAGGCGAGCAGTGCCGCAAGCGTCGAACCGGCCAGGTACCAGCGGATCGGCCGGACGTAGGGGCGCAGCCGGAGCAGCGACCGGATCGCGGAGTGCTTCGGCACGGCCGGCGGCGCGGCGTCTGCGGCGTCGGGGGTGGAGTCGGAGTCAGGCGGGGGAGAGGGACGGTCGGGGTCGAGGGACGTCTGCGGCTGGGTGGACAGCTCAGTCATCGGCTCTACATCCAGGGATCACGGTGGCGGACTTTCAGGCAGTTCTCAGGACAATGTCCGGAGCCTAGACCGCGGCACTGACAGCCCTCACCCCAATTTCCGCCCCTTACATCGCCCTGTCTCCCCGGCCGCTTCCCATACGCACCATCTGTCCCGTCTGTCGGTTGCCGCTCCGCGTGGCTCTGTTCAGCCCTGGACGTGCACCAGCACCGTGCCGCTGCCGTCGACGACGTCCAGGCCCGCGATGTCCGAGGGGCCGATCGAGGTGGACGCCGGGATGTCGGCCTTCGCGTTGTAGCCCGAGCCCCAGGTCCCGGCCGTCTCGCTCTGCCCGTCGCGGGCGTGAACGACCAGGTGGCAGGTGATGCCGGCGGGGAGGTTGCCCAGCGCCAGCTCCATCTGGGTGCCCCAGGACTCCGGGGTCAGCGAGGCGGTCGCGGTGACGTGGGTGGTCGGGTTGCTGCCGGTCCAGGTCATCGCCGCCGCCGGGGGCGCGGACGTACCGCCGTGCACGCCCCCCGCATACACCCATGCGCCGACCACGGCCGCCGCTCCGGCCAGCACCAGACCGGCGGTCACCAGCACCCGTCGCCGCGGCCGCCGGTGCGGCACGGGGACGGCGGTCGGCACCGGGGAGGCCGTCGACTCCGCCGACGCGACCGCATTCGGCGTCGGCGTCGGTTGCGCAGGCGTCTCCGTCTCCGTCAGTGGCGGCGTCAGCGACTCCGCCAGCTCGGCGCTCTCGTCCAGCTCGTCGAACGGGGTGTGCCGGAGCAGGCCCGGGAGCGGGGCCATGGCCAGCAGCTCCTCGCGGCAGTGCGGGCAGGTGGAGATATGGGACTCCAGCGCGGACCGCTCCTCCGGGTCGAGGGCCCCGAGCAGGTAGGCGCCCAACTGCACGCTCTCCTGACAGGTCGTCATCGTGAGGTCACTCCTCTCTCCTCCAGAACGTTCCGTAGTGCCCGCAGCCCGTAGAAGCAGCGTGACTTGACCGTGCCCGGCGGGATGCCGAGCTGTTCGGCGGTCTCGGCGACCGTGCGGCGCAGGTAGTAGACCTCGATCAGCACCTCGCGGTGCTCCGGGCGCAGACCGCGCATGGCCTCCAGAAGCTGCCAGCGTTCCAGCATCCGGTCCAGCTCGGCCTCGCCGCCGAGGTCCTCGGGACCGCCGCGGTCGTCGTCCGGCAGGGGCGCCTCGGCGGGCCGGGCCCGCGCCCGGCGGTAGGCCGAGACCACCAGGTTATGGGCGACCGTGTGCAGCCACGGGCCCGCCCGCTCAAGGTCCAGCGCGTCACGGTGCTGCCAGGCGCGCAGGAAGGTCTCCTGGGTGAGGTCCTCCGCACGCTGGTAGTCGCCGTGCACCAGCCGCAGGACGTGTCCGAGCACCGAGCGTCCGTAGCGCGCGTAGAGCGCGGACACGAAGGCCGCGTCCGGGGTCGGTGCGTTGTCCACACCCCCAGTACGCGCCCGGCCGGTCGCCGGTTCAAGCTGGAGGGAAGACAAATGAACTGAACCGGCGGGCTGTCCCCGGCGTAACCCGGGACAGGATTCCCGAGAGCCCTTGGGGGCGACCATGAAGACCCGCGTTCTCGTAGCGACCGCCACCGTGTTGCTGGCCGGGGGAGTGGCGGCCGGGTGCTCGTCCAGCGGCTCGACGTCAGGGAGTGCGTCGAGCGGCGCTCCGGCACCGACCTCCGCACCGGCGAGCGGCGGCACCAGCAGTCCGCTCTCGCTGACCACGCACACGGTGAGCGGCGTCGGCACGGTGGTCGACGTCAACGGCAGGGCCGTCTACTTCGACGACCAGGACACCACCGGCAAGATCCTGTGCACCGGGGCCTGCACCACCGTCTGGGTTCCGGTCACCGTGACGTCCACGCCCGCCCCGGTCGACGGCATCACGTTCGGCACGGTCGCCCGCCCGGGTGGGACCGAGCAGCTGACCGCCGACGGCCACCCGCTCTACACCTTCGCCCGCGACACCTCCGCGAGCGACGCCACCGGCCAGGGCGCGAAGGACGCCTTCGCGGGCCAGTCCTTCAGCTGGCACGCGTTGACCACGGCCGCGGCCGGAACGTCCGGCGGCGCCGGCGGCAGCAGCAGTACGCCGAGCGCTCCACCCTCGACGCCCTCCCCGACCGCGCCCAGCGGCGGCTACGGCGGGTACTGAGCACCGCCTGCCGCGCATCACTCCGCTTACTCCTCGCCCGCTCGTACGCCTCGCTCGTACGCCTCGCTCGTACGCCTCGCTCCTACTCCTCAGGCGCGCAGACGCGGAGCAGCAGCAGCGAGCGGCCGGGAACCACGATCGGCTCGCCCGCAGGGCAGTGCCGACCGTCGGGCGCGGACTGCTGCTCCGACGCGGTGTCGACGACGGTCTCGTAGCAGCGCGCCCACGGCAGCCCGGGCAGGGTGAACCGGGTCGCCCGGTGGTGCGCGTGCAGGATCAGCAGGAAGCTGTCGTCCTGGAGCGGGTCGCCGCAGGCGTCGCGTTCGGTGAGGTCGTCGCCGGAGAGCAGCATGGCCAGGGTCGCGCCGGGTGCGTACCAGTCGGCCTCGGTCATCTCCTTGCCGCGCGAGGTGAACCAGGTCAGGTCGGGCAACCCGCCCGGATGCGCCGGACGGCCGGAGAAGAAGGCCCGCTGCCGCAGCACCGGGTGGGTGCGGCGCAGCCGGATCAGCCGCGCGGTCAGGTCGTGGAGCGGTCGCCACTCCGGTGAGTCGAGCAGCGACCAGTCCACCCAGCCGACCTCGTTGTCCTGGCAGTACGCGTTGTTGTTGCCGCCCTGGGTACGGCCGAACTCGTCGCCCGCGACCAGCATCGGCACGCCGGTGGACAGCAGCAGTGTCGAGAGCAGGTTGCGCAGCTGGCGGCGGCGCAGCGCGTTGATCGACGGCGACTCGGTCGCGCCCTCCGCGCCGCAGTTCCAGGAGTGGTTGTCGTCCGTCCCGTCGCGGTTGTCCTCGCCGTTGGCCTCGTTGTGCTTGCCGTTGTAGGAGACCAGGTCGCGCAGGGTGAAGCCGTCGTGCGCGGTGATGTAGTTGACCGACGCGAACGGCCGCCGCCCGGCGCGCTGGTAGAGGTCGGAGGAGCCGGCCAGCCGGTAGCCGAGGTCCCGCACGTCCGGACGCGCCCCGCGCCAGAAGTCGCGGACGGTGTCCCGGAAACGGTCGTTCCACTCCGTCCACAGCGGCGGGAAGTTGCCCACCTGGTAGCCGCCCAGGCCCACGTCCCAGGGCTCGGCGATCAGCTTCACCCGGCTCAGCACCGGATCCTGGAAGACGGCGCCGAGGAAGGGCGCGCGCATGTCCACGTCGTAGCCGGTCCGGGCCAGGGTGGCGGCCAGGTCGAAGCGGAAGCCGTCCACGCCCATCTCGGTGACCCAGTAGCGCAGCGAGTCGGTGATCAGCCGCAGCGCCTGCGGCTGGGCGGCGTCCAGGCTGTTGCCGCAGCCCGTGAAGTCCTGGTAGCCACGCCGGTTGTGCGGCTGGAGCCGGTAGTAGCCCGCGTTGTCGAACCCGCGCAGCGACCAGGTCGGCCCGCCTTCGCCGCCCTCGGCGGTGTGGTTGTAGACGACGTCGAGAATGACCTCGATGCCCGCCGCATGCAGGGATCTGACCATCCGTTTGAACTCGCCGACCTGTTCGCCGCGCGAGCCGGAGGCGGAGTAGGCGGCGTGCGGCGCGAAGTAGCCGATGCTGTTGTAGCCCCAGTAGTTGCGCAGCCCGAGCCGCTGCAGGTGCTCCTCGTCGGCGAACTGATGCACCGGCAGCAGCTCGACGGCGGTGACGCCGAGCCCGGTCAGGTAGTCGAGCGTGGCGGGGTGACCCAGCCCCGCGTAGGTGCCGCGCAGCTCGGGCGGGACGCCGGGGAGGTTGCGGGTGAAGCCCTTGACGTGCAGCTCGTAGAGGACGGTGTCGGCCCACGACGTCTTGGGACGCCGGTCGTCGAGCCAGTCGTCTCCGTCGTGCACGACCACGCCCTTGGGCACGTGGCGGGCCGAGTCGCGGTTGTCCCTGACCGTGTCGGCGACGTCGGCCTCCGGCCAGCCGCGGACATGGCCGTGGACGGCGTCGTGGAGCACGAACGGGCCGTCGACGGCCCGGGCGTAGGGATCGAGCAGCAGCTTGGCGGGGTTCCACCGGGCGCCGGTCCACGGGTCCCAGCGACCGTGCACCCGATACCCGTACCGCTGGCCCGGACGGACGCCCGGGAGGTGGCCGTGCCAGACCTGGAAGGTCTGCTCACGCAACGGATGGCGGGTCTCCTGGCCGTCGTCGTCGAAGAGGCAGAGCTCGACGGCCTCGGCGCCGCCCGCCCAGACCGCGAAGTTGGTCCCGGGCCGCCCGTCCGGCCCCTGGTGGTACCGAGCACCCAGCGGCTGCCAACTGCCGGGCAGCACCGCGCGCTTCGGGGCTCTGCTCGCTTCGGCGGCGGTTTGGTCGTCGGCCCGGTCCTCGGTCTGGTCCTCGGGTTGGTCGTCGGCGTGGTCCGCGGCGGACCGCTCCGACGAGTGGGATCCCTCCGGTTCCTCCTGCTCCAGTCTCAACTCAGCGGGCAGCGCCATGAGCCCCACCTCCCCGTCCCGGTGAACGTCCCGATCCTCCGGCTTACGGTTACGTTCCCCACTAGCCGTCAGATGTCACCCGCCCGGTCACGTTCGGTCCGGCGAGAACCCTTCGGCGGGGTGCTGCTGTGCAGGCGGGGGAGGCGCGGGGGGACGGGGCGGAAGAGCTCAACTTCCTTGCGCGCCAGAAGGTGACGTGCCCGTGTCGTTCGATTCGACTCCTCGTTGAGCCCTTCGGAGCAAACACAGGAGTGAGGCGGCGTGAGCGTGAACGTGTGGGCCGGACGGATGAGGCGTGCGGCGGTCGGGGTCATTCTCCCGCTCGCTCTGCTGCTGGCGGGCTGCTCGGGTTCGGGCTCCGACGCCAGCAGCGACGCCGCACGGATCTCCGCCGCGCAGGTGACGCTGACGCCGGGCGACGGCGCGTCCGAGGTGCCCGCGCAGGGCGGCGTCCAGGCCACCGTCCGCGACGGACGGCTGACCCAGGTGACGCTCAAGGACGACGACGGCCACACCGTCCCGGGCACCGTCGCTGCCAACGGCGCCTCCTGGCAGCCGACCGGCAAGCTGCTGCCGGAGACCCGCTACACCCTCAACGCGGTCGCGGTCGACAAGGACGGCCTCCAGGCCGCCAAGCACGCCAGCTTCACCACCTTCGTGCCCAAGAACACCTTCATCGGCTTCTACAACCCGGTGGACAAGAGCACGGTCGGGGTCGGCTTCATCGTCAGCATCCGTTTCAACCGCGCGATCACGGAGGAGGCGGCGGTCCTGCAGGCGATCAGCGTCACCGCGAAGCCCGCCGTGCCGATCGCGCCGCACTGGTTCGGTTCGCAGCGGCTGGACTTCCGCCCGCAGAAGTTCTGGGCTCCGGGGACGGTGGTGACGCTCGCCCTGAACCTGCGTCATGTCGAGGGCGCGCCGGGCGTCTACGGCACGCAGCAGAAGTCGATCACCTTCACCATCGGCCGCAGCCAGATCTCCACCGCCGACACCGACTCCGACACCTTGACGGTCGTCCGCGACGGCTCGACGCTGCGCACCCTCTACATCTCCGCGGGCAGCCCCGGCCACTCCACCTACGACGGCACCATGGTCATCTCCGAACAGGACCAGGTCACCCGGATGAACTCGCAGACGGTCGGCCTCGGCAGCGAGTACGACATCCCGGCGGTCCCGCACGCGATGCGCCTGACCGACTCGGGCACCTTCGTGCACGGTGTCTACTGGCGTCCGGCCTCGGTCTTCGGCGCGCAGAACACCAGTCACGGCTGCATCGGCCTCTACGACGAGGCGGGCGGATACAGCGACAGCACACCCGCGGGCTGGTTCTTCGACCACTCGATGATCGGCGACGTGGTCCGCGTCGTCGGCTCGGACGGCGACCAGGTCGCCCCGGACAACGGCATGAGCGGCTGGAACATGTCCTGGACGGACTGGACCAAGAGCTGAGCGGCTGCCTCTGGACCGCCCCTCGGGCTGTGCGTCAGCCGCGCTCTTCGATGTGGCAGGCGTCGAAGAGCGGGGCGAGGTGGCGGGCCGGTGCGGAGGGCCGCACGGCCAGGGAGGTGCGGACGGTCGGTACCGGCGGGGTGAAGGGGCGGACGGCGATGGTGCGGCCGGGCGGGAGGGTCTCCGCCTGGGCGGCGTAGAAGACCGTCCAGCTCGGCCGGCCGCTGCCGATCGCGGCGAGCGTGTCCTGGTCGGTGGTGAACGGCGGGCCGAGCACCGGTTCGAAGCCCGCGGTCCGGCAGGCGTCGGTGACCAGGTCGACCAGGTGCGGGTTGTTCTCGCGCGGGGTGATCCGCAGCGGCATGTCCGCCAGATCGGCGAGGGCCACGGACTCCTGCGCGGCCAGCGGGTGGTTCGCCGGGAGTACAGCGACCAGCGGATCCGTCCAGACCGGAACGAGCTCCAGGTCGGGGCTCCGGCGGGCACCGCGGACGAACGCCGCGTCGAGTTCGCCCTCGCGCACCAGGCGCAGTCGGGTCGAGGCGTCGGCGCTGTGCAACTCCACGCTGACGTGCGGGGCGTGCTCGGCCAGGGTGGTCAGCACCCGTTCGAGGCGGGCACCCAACCCGACGTTGGTGCCGAGTCGCAGCACCGTCGCGCGCTCGGCGCGGAGTGCGGCCATCGCCTCCGTCGCGGCCTGCTCGGCCCCGAGGACCGCGCGGGCGTGCGGTAGGAACGCGCTGCCCGCGGCCGTCAACGCGACGGACCGGGTGGTGCGGTCGAACAGATCGAGGCCCAGCTCCCGCTCCAGTCGGCGCACCTGCTGGCTGACCGTCGGCTGGACGATGCGCAGCCGCTCGGCGGCCCGCCCGAAGTGCAACTCCTCGGCCACCGCGAGGAAGTACCGCAGCTGGCGCAGTTCCACGCCCACCCCACCAGCCCCAAGCGCCGTCATTCATCACGATCGTCGATCAGTGTAGGAGCGAGGTGCTCATTGGTCACAGCCGACGATCGCGGTGAACTGAACCCGCAGCACAGACGGTGGCAGTCAAAGCCCCGACGAAAGAGGGAAGTTGTGAACGCCGGCAGCACCACCGAGCAGCAGGTCGTCCTCCGCTACTTCGACGCCCTGGCCAACGGCAAGCAGGACGTGATCCGGGACAGCTTCGCGGCGGACGCCACCTTCACCTACCCGGCGGACCTGCCGATGTCCGGCACCTGGACCGGTCCGGACGGCATCGTCGACGGCTTCCTCGCCGCGGCCTTCGCCCTGCTGGACCCGGAGAAGCCGGTCTCCGTCGACGTCACCGGCGTCTACCCGGCAGGTCAGCACGTGATCGTCGAGTGGACGTCACGCGGGACCGTGCGCAACGGAAACCCGTACCTCAACCACAACATCGCCGTTTTCACCGTGCGCGAGGGCAGGATCGTCTCCGCTCGCGAGTACGCCGACACCCAGCACTGGGAGCACGCGCTGCGCAGCACCGAGAGCTGAGTCCCCGAGGGCTGATTCTCCGAGAGCCGAGACGGCGGAATCACGGCGGAACCGCTCTCCCAGGCATAGGCGTCCCCGTTTTCGGGGAGTTCCCAGCTTGCGAGGTTATCCTCGCCGCAGTGCCCAAAAGGGACAAACCACAGCAGCTGCCGTGAGGGGAGAAACGGTTGTTCGCGCGCATCGGTGTCCTGCACGCCGCACACGTCCGACGAGGTCTGCTCGGGATAGCCACCGGGGCCCTGGTCCTCGCGGCCAGTGCCTGCGGGGGAAGCACGGCCCCGGGCCAATCCGGCGGCGGCGCGGACGGCGGCAAGCCGGGTGCGACCGCGGTGGCCGTGCCCGCCGCCACCGTGACGATCCTGCCGAAGGCCGGCGCGACCGGCGTCGACACGACCGGGACGCTGCACGTCAGCGCCGCGTCCGGGCGGCTCACCGCGGTGACCGTCACCGGCGCCGACGGCAGCACCGTCAGCGGCGCGATAACCGGAGACGGGACCGGCTGGACGCCCAGCGCGGTCCTGCACACCGGCACCCGCTACAGCGTGGTGGCCACCGCCTCCGACTCGCAGGGACGCACCACCACCCAGCGCTCCTCCTTCACCACGCTGACCCCGGCGGCCAGCGACATCGCCAACTTCAACATCAACCCCGGTGAGACCTACGGCGTGGGCATGGAGGTCTCGCTGCAGTTCAACGACCCGGTCTCGCAGCAGTACCAGGCGGACGTACTGAAGGCGGTCACTGTCACCGCGAACCCGTCCGTGGACGTCGAGGGCCACTGGTTCGGCGACAGCCGCGTGGACTTCCGTCCGCAGAACTACTGGGCGCCCGGCACCCAGGTCACCCTGCACCTGCACCTGGACGGCGTCCGCACCGGCTCGCAGGAGTACGGCCAGCAGGACAAGGACGTCAGCTTCACCGTCGGCCGCTACCAGGTCAGCGTGGCCGACAACAACGCGCACACCCTCACCGTCTACTCGGCCCCTGGCGTGGTCCGCCGGACGCTGCCGGCCAGCCTCGGCGACCCGCAGCACACCACCTGGAACGGCAAGATGGTGATCAGCGAGAAGTACTCGACCATCGACATGAACTCCCAGACGGTGGGCCTGGGCAGCGCGTACAACATCCCGGACGTCCCGCACGCCCAGCGGCTGACCACCTCGGGCACCTTCGTCCACGGCAACTACTGGCGTCCGGCCTCGACCTTCGGCAGCCAGAACACCAGCCACGGGTGCGTCGGCCTCCAGGACGTCCAGGGCGGCGGCGACCCGAACACGCCCGCGGCGTGGTTCTACGACAACTCGCTGATCGGCGACGTCGTCCAGGTCGTCAACGCGCCGGACGCGGTCGTCAGCCCGGACAACGGGCTGAACGGTTGGAACATGAGCTGGTCCGCCTGGACGTCCAACTGACCCGCTACCACTGAGCCCCCTGACCCGCTCCTCGTGATCGCCCCGGGCCCGCGTTAACATCGGTTCACTCTGCGCTCTACTCGGCGCTCTGCGCCCTTCTTCATCCCGCCCGGGGAGGCACGTACATGGACCGCTTCGTGACGCTCGAGGTCGACCAGGACGCCGTCGGTGTGATCCGGCTCGACCGCCCCAAGATGAACGCGCTCGACATCGCGATGCAGGACCAGCTCAAGGAGGTCGCCGAGGAGGCGTCCGCGCGTGCCGACGTGCGCGCCCTGGTGATCTGGGGCGGCGAGAAGGTCTTCGCGGCCGGCGCTGACATCAAGGAGATGCAGCGCATGGGCTACGCCGACATGGCGCTGCGCGGCGGCGCGCTCCAGGGCGCCTTCGACGCGGTGGCCCGGATCCCCAAGCCGGTGGTCGCCGCGGTCACCGGCTATGCCCTCGGCGGCGGTTGCGAGCTGACGCTCTGCGCGGACATCCGTGTCGCCGCGGAGAACGCCAAGTTCGGCCAGCCGGAGATCCTGCTCGGCATCATTCCGGGTGCCGGCGGCACCCAGCGGCTCTCGCGGCTGGTCGGCCCGGCCAAGGCCAAGGACCTGATCTTCACCGGCCGCATGGTCGACGCCGCCGAGGCCCACCGGATCGGCCTGGCCGACCAGGTCGTCCCCGCCGACGAGGTCTTCGCCACCGCGCACGCCTGGGCCGCGAAGCTGGCCGCCGGTCCCGCGCTCGCGCTGCGCGCCGCGAAGGAGGCCGTGGACCGCGGCCTGGAGACCGACCTGGACACCGGCCTGACCATCGAGCGGAACCTCTTCGCGGGTCTCTTCGCCACCGAGGACCGGGAGATCGGCATGCGGAGCTTCGTCGAGGAGGGCCCTGGCAAGGCCAAGTTCAACTGACGCGACCGGCTTCACCGGCTTCACCGGCCTCACCGGCTTCTCCGGTTTCCTCGGTTTTCACTGCATCCACTGGCTCCACTGACGCACCACGGCGAGGGGTGGCCGGTGGTCAACGACAGGTGTCAACTGTCGTCCCACCGGCCTCTGTTGTCCCGCTCTGCCGGGTTCACCGGGCTGAGCTGGGCGTATGCAAACCTCTTTGGCATATGCCCGAAGCAATAGATGATTTTTTGTCCATTCGCCTCCCCAGAGCGCTTCTGACGCGCCATCATTGCTCCATGGCAGTACAGGGCGAAGTGGTGCGGGCGCGGACAGTGATCAATGAGCGGGTGGATTCGGCCGATTCGGCCGTCTCCGTCGAGTTCGACGACGCCGCCCGGCTCCTTTCCCCGGAGGGCGACGGCAGCTGCCTGGTCGCCGCTCCGGGTGTCACCGCGCGCGCCCGCCGGCTCACCTTGTCCGCCCTGGAGTCCTGGGGACTGGGCGGACAAGGTGAGGTGGCGGAGCAGCTGGTGGCCGAGCTGGTGGCCAACGCGATCCGGCACACCGGCGGTCGCAGCTTCGTTCTGCGGGTGCTGCGCGGCTCCGGCCGCGTCCGCGTCGAGCTGCGCGACCCGTCGCGGGCGCTGCCGTGTCTGATCAAGGGAGACACCGAGGACGAGTCGGGGCGCGGCCTCCGGCTGGTCGATCTGCTCTCCGACCGCTGGGGCGTGGACCTGCTCTCGCGGGGCAAGTCCGTCTGGTTCGAGCTCAAGATCCGCGCAGCCGCGGCGGCGTAACCTGGGGCTCGGAGTGGAGTTCGAAGGGGCTCGGAACGTCATGCGGGGCCCCATGGATCCGTTGATCCTCGGGGCCCCTGCATTGGGCCGGGCAGCCAAGGGGGTGTTGCTGCCATGGCATCGGAAGCTCGGGTCAGAGGCGTTCCGGTCACCGACTATGGCACGAATCCCGGCATATGGGCAAAGTGCAAACCGGACAAATGGCGCTATTTCGTTATGGCGTGCCGTGGATCACAAGGCGCACTCCGCCATTTGCTTAGATTTCCCTTGTCTGCCACCTGGCAAACCTTGGATCTTTCGAGTAGATCTAAAGCTGTGTGTGCTGACCGCCTCAGTTCGTCCAGCCTGCCCAGCCGGTTCTCCCTGCGTGATGCGATCCGCGACCGGATCCGGCGCCAGGTCTATGCCACCGTCCACGGCGACGGCCTCGACTACGCCCGCTACGACCGGCCCGACGGCGATCCGGGCCTGTTCGGTCCGGACAGCATGGTCTGGCTGGTCCACGGTGACATGCCCGGCATGTTCACCGGCGGTATCGCGGCCCTGCTGCTGCAGTCGCTGCACCCGCTCGCCATGGCCGGGGTGGACCAGCACTCCGACTACCGCGAGCGCCCGATCGACCGGCTCAACGGCACGGCCGGCTTCGTCACCGTCACCAGCTACGGCGGAGCGGCGGAGGCGGAGGCCGCGATCGCCCGCGTCCGCCGGATCCACGAGCACGTCCGCGGCACGGCGCCTGACGGCCGCCCGTACGGCGCGGGCGACCCGGAGTTGCTGCGCTGGGTCCACGTCGCCGAGACCGGGTGCTTCCTGGCGGGCTACCAGCGTTACGCCCCACGGCCGTTGACCCGCTCCGAGCAGGACCGCTACTTCGCCGAGGTGGCCCTTCTGGCGGAGCGCCTCGGCGCGACGGACGTCCCGCACTCGCTCGCCGAGGTCCACGCCTACCTGGCCGAGGTCCGCCCCCAACTCGCCCTGACCGAAGCCGCATCGGCGGCCGTCGACTTCCTGCGCACGCCCGGCACGTTCGCCTCCGATCCCGGCAGCGCGGCGGCGATGCGGATCCTGGTCAACGGCGGGATCGACCTGCTGCCGGACTGGGCCCGGGCCCAACTCCGCCTCCCCGCACGGTCCGCGCTGGGCGTCACGGCGGTCCGCGCCTCCGTCCGCGCCCTGGCCGCGGCGCTGCGCTACGGCTGCGAGCCCTCCGACGTCATCACGACGGCCCGAGCGCGCGCTCTGCGACCCGCGCCAAGTGCCGGGCGAACATCCCCTCCGGATCCTCACTGACCCGTGTCAGCGCGACCATCGAGGTGATGATGACGTCGCACAGCTCCCTCTCCACGTCCTCCCACGTGTGCGAGAACCCCTTCCGCGGGTTCTGCCCGGTCGCCCCGATCACCGCCTCGGCGACCTCCCCGGCCTCCTCGGTGATCTTCAGGATCTGCAGAATGGTCCGGGTCTCGGCCGGGAGCTCGCTGTCCGTCGACAGCCAGCGCTCCAGCTCGGAGATCACGTTCCACGGGGAGTCAGTCACCGTGTCAGAGTAGAGGGCACCACTGATACCCGGTGCCCGTGGGGACCCGTGGGTGTCCGTCGGTACCCGCCAGCCGGAACTACAGTGCCGGGCATGAGGACCATCGGCCTGTTGGGCGGAATGAGCTGGGAATCGACCGCGGAGTACTACCGCGTCGTCAACGGGGGCGTCCGGGAGCGCCTCGGCGGGCTGCACTCCGCCCGGTGCGTGGTCTACTCGGTGGACTTCGCCGAGGTTGAGCGACTCCAGGTCGAGGGCCGCTGGGAGGAGGCTGGCGCGCTGCTCGCGGAGGCTGCCCGGTCGTTGGAGGCCGCCGGTGCGGAGATCGTGGTGCTGTGCACCAACACGATGCACAAGGTCGCCGACGCGATCACCGCGGCGGTCTCCGTCCCCCTGCTGCACCTCGCGGATGCCACCGCCGCCGCAGTCCGGGCCCAGGGGCTGCGCAGGGTCGGGCTGCTCGGGACCTCGTTCACCATGGAGCAGTCCTTCTACCGCGACCGCCTGGCGTCACACGGACTCGTGGTGGACGTCCCCGGGCCGGAGGCACGGGCGCTGGTCCATCACGTC
The DNA here is from genome assembly GCF_041262485.1 of Streptacidiphilus sp. BW17. Classification (NCBI taxonomy): domain Bacteria; kingdom Bacillati; phylum Actinomycetota; class Actinomycetes; order Kitasatosporales; family Streptomycetaceae; genus Streptacidiphilus; species Streptacidiphilus sp. BW17. The sequence continues at coordinate 16,617 of NZ_JBGCCR010000016.1, forward strand.
ATCTACGACGAGCTCTGCCTCGGCGTTGTCAACGACGCGTCGCGCGAGGCCTACCAGCAGGTCATCGCCGACCTGGTGGCCCTGGGCGCCGAGGGCATCGTGCTCGGCTGCACCGAGATCGAGCTGCTCGTCGGCCCCGAGGACAGCCCGGTCCCGGTCTTCGCCACCGCCCGCCTCCACGCCGAAGCCGCCGTGGACTTCGCGTTGGGGTGACCCCCGGTGCGGGCGTGCGGCCGGGAGCGGCCGCACGCCCGCACCGGGGCACGACGGGAAGGGCGGTGTGCTCAGAACTCCGCAGTCACCGTGACGCCGCTGAAGGACGTGTGGCCGTAGAGGCTGATGTAGCGCCAGCCGGGGGCCGTGTTGGTGACGGCGAGGGACTGGGTGGTACCAGTCCTGGTTGAGGACGCGGTGTGGAGGGCAGGGGAGGCCCAGGCCCTCGGGTCGTAGTAGAGGTATGCGGTCCCGCTGCCACCCGCGGTGCTGACGGTCAGGGTGGTCCGCCCGGCCGGGAGGTAGAGGTGCAGCTGTACCAGCCCGTCGGCGTGGGCCGACTCGCCGGAGCGGGAGCAGTCGCGGCCCAGCAGTCGCGGGTCGGGTCCGGCGCAGCGGGGTGCGGCGACGGTGACGCGCTGCGAGGCGGTCGAGGTGCGGCCGTTGGTGTCGGTCACGGTGAGGGTGACCAGGTAGCTGCCAGGGGCCGCGTAGGTCTTCGCCGGAGTGGCTGCCGTCGAGCCGGTGCCGTCGCCGAAGTCCCAGGCATGGGAGGTGATCCGGGCCTTGCCCACGTCGGTGGACCGGTCGGCCAGCCGGAGCGTCAGGCCTGCGGTACTCACTCGGAAGGCGGCCGTCGGTGAGCCGGCCCCTGCGCACGCACCCGCCGCACAGGCGTCCAGCCATCGGTCGAAGTCGGCGTCGTAGCGGGTGCCGGGGGAGTGGTAGATGGCGTAGCCGCCCTGGTAGTCGCCGACCCGGAAGCGGGCGAGCATCTGCTGCACCACGGCGGGGTGGTTCTCGACCATGTACCGGACAGCCAGGTAGCCCCAGGGGTAGGTGCGGGTCACGTCGCTGTTCTCGTAGGTGTTCTGGAACAGCGTGCTCAGCGCATAGGTGTGCTTGGCCGCCTCGGCGACCGCCTCGGTGTCGGTGACGCCGCGATAGGTGTAGGAGACGTACTCGGCCACCCCCTCGATCCACCAGACGTCGGGGACGGCCGTCTCCGCGGTGAAGTCGCCGAGCATGTCGTAGCGGCCGTCGAGGTCGTGGGTGTACTCGTGGTTGAGGTTCCAGATCCGCGCGGCGAAGCCGTCGTCGGTCGGCTTCTGGTAGACGATCGAGAGCGGCCGGTTCTTCGGGTCGGTCGGGTCGCCGGTCAGGGTGATGCCGCCGTTGTCCGTGTCCACCCCGAAGAGCGCGCCAGCGTAGGTCTGGTAGTCGGTGGGGCTGGCGAAGACCACCATGGTCACGGTGGACTCGTGCTGGTGCGGCAGCGGCTGCCGTTCCTCGACCAGCTTCTGGAAGAACGGGTCCTGTCCGCGCAGGCTGGCACAGACGGCGGCGAGGTCGGCGGGCGTGAGCGCCTGGGCCTGGACGGTGTGGGTCGCGTCGCAGGTGTGGGTGACGGGCAGCGCGGCCAGGGTCAGCTGTCGGGGCAGGTCGCAGACGCCGTAGTAGCCGCACTGCGTCGGGTCCTCGCTGGCGGCGAGGTTGGCGACGCCGACCCAGAGGGGTGCGGTCCGGCCGGTGATCGACGAGGCCGCGAGCAGCCCCTTGACCAGGGGGCGCACCAGCGCCTGGAGCGCCTGGTGCTGTAGGAACCGGGCGGTCTCGACACCGGCGTTGGCATCCAGGAACGCGTCGGCGGTGCCGAGCAGGTCGGTGTGGCGCACGGTGAAGGCGTCGAGGGTGCTGACGACGGAGGGATCGGTGGTGACGGCGGCGACGAAGTCCGGGAACTGGTGGCCGCGGTAGAGCGGGGTGAAGACGTCGTTGACGAAGTCGACCATGTACGGGGAGGCGTTGTACGCGGCGCTGTAGCCGTTCAGCACCCGTTGGTAGAGGCCTAGGTAGCGGGCCTGGAGGCCAGCGCTGTCGGTCAGCGTGACGACGTCGCCCGCGACCTGGCCGTTGGCGTCGCTGACGTCGGTGAAGTGCGCCGAGGCGGTGAACGCGTCGATGCCTGCGGCGACCGCCGAGGTCAGGGCCGCGCCGTAGCCGCCGACGTCGGCGCTGTCGTTGTACTGGACGTAGTAGCCGGCGCGCAGGAAGAGCACCAGTTGCCAGATGCCGGTGGCGTCGTCGCCCGCGTACGAGGCGGAGGCCGTGGTGAAGGCGTCGGCCACGCTCACCATCTGGTTCTCGCGGAAGATCGCTCCTGCTTCCGGGCCGGTGACCCCGAAGAGGGTGTTGAGGCAGTCGGTCGTCGCGGACTCGACGAAGGAGACCAGGGCCGTACCGCTGCGCCCACCGAAGTCCGCGGGAGTGCAGGACGCGGTCGAACCCTGCCCGCTGCTGGGCCGGGTGCCCGTCGGGAAGGTGGTCGGAGAGGTCGGCGGACTGTACGGCGGGAGCTGAGCGGCGGTCAGCCGCCCGGTCTGGACCGCCGCCTGGTCTCCGGCTCCGCTCGTACGTGTGCCCGTCGGGGGCAGCGGGCGATCCGGCCCGGCGGTGGCGACAGGGCTCGTGGCGGCGGTTCGGCCGGCTGTGCCGGTGACCGTGCCGTCGGCTCCGGCAGCCACGGCCGGGGGTGCGAGCAGTCCGGCCACGGCGGTACCGGCGGCCAGAACGAGAGCCAGTAATCCAGGCAGGGGGAAGTGGTGACGCATCGTCACTCCTTGGGGAAAGCGGACGGATGCGCCTCTGAAGAGATGCTGAGGCGTGCATGGCACCGTCTCATCGGTGCCGGGTCGGCCACAATAAGGTGTGACATGCTACTTGTCCGGGGTCTGCCATAACATCCCGGTGCGCAGGGGTCAGCTCCGAGTCGCCCACGCCTGGAAGTGCGCTGCCTGCGCGATCAGGTCCCGGTAGGACGCGGACGCCGCGCCGACGAGTGTCTCGGCCAGCTCGTCACAGACGCCGTCCCGTCGCCAGACGAGCAGATATCGGCACCACAATGGGGTGCCCTCCAGCGGCTTGACCCGCACGCCGGTGATCGGCCGCAGTGTCGCCTGCACCACCGATACCCCGAGGCCCGCGGCGATCATGCGCTGCAACTGCAACTGGTCGCCCAGGAACTCGTGCACCGTGGCGGGGGAGAACCCGGCCTGCGCACAGGCGCGGTGGAACACGCCGGGCCAGCCCGCTCCGTCGTCGGGTGTGGCGAACCAGGCGTCCTCCGCCAGGTCGGACAGTGCGATCTCGGTCCGGTGGCGCAGCCGGTGGCGGGCGGGCAGTGCGACGAAGGACGGCTCGGTCACGATTCCACGGTGTCGGACCGCGTCCGAGTGGCGCAGCTCCTGGCCCGGGTAGTCGGCGGCGATCCCGGCGTCCAACTCGCCGCGCTCCAGCAGCGCGACGATCTCCGAGGAGGCGTAGACGCTGCTCAACTGCAGGGCCAGCTCGGGTACGCGGCTGCGCAGTCGCGCCACCAGGCCCGGCAAGACGGGCGAGTTGGTGGCCGCCAGCCGTAGGGTTCGCCGGGCCTCCGCAGCTGCTGCATCCAACGCCTCCGGGATCGGGCGGCGGCCGATCCCGGCCATCCGCGTCAGCACGTCCCGCGCCCGGCCCAGCACCTCCGCGCCGTACCGCGTCGGCTCGACGCCCCAGGAGTTGCGCTCGAACAGTGGAGCATCGAAGTGCTGCTCGATCCGCCGGAGTTGCGTGCTGAGCGCCGGTTGCGAGTACCCGAGCACGGCGGCTGCCCGGCTCACACTCCCTGCGTCCGCTATCGCACACAACACCCGCAGATGCCGCACCTCCAGCTCCACCCGCGCCCCTTCCGCCTTCACGCGCCGACCGGCGCCCGCACCGGCGCGCCCGGACCGCGACGGCCCGGCTCCACGGAGCGTAGCCAGGCCTCGCGGGGGTCCGGACCCGCCGAAAGGCTGCTGATCAACGCAGGTTGGGGGATGAACCGGGGGAGTCGCGTGGCACGGCCACCTCTGCGTCACCGGTCCGGCGGCACCACCGGACCGGTGACCGGCGCCAGGCTGGGTCCCGATGCGCCGAGTGCCGGTGCCCGGCTAGCGATCGTGCAGAAGCGCGGGACGCGTGACCGGCACGATGGTCAGCAGGGTTTCCAAGCCTTTGAAGTCGTCGGGGTTGGTGGTGAACAAGGGGAGGTCCTCGGCGACGGCGATGGCGGCGATCATCAGGTCGGCCACGCGCCTTCGCGGTTTGCGGCCAGCGCCGATCACAGCAGCGCAGATCCGTCCGTAGATGCGTGCGGCCTCGGTATCGAAGGGAATGGGATCGAATTCATTCTCGGCACGCTGAAGGACGTCGAGCCGACGCGCCCGCTCCGCGTATTCGTCGTAGTCGCCCTGCTCCTCGTTCCGTCGGACCTCGTGCGGCCCGGCGGACAGTTCCGCCAGAGTGATCGCGCTGATGGCCACCTCAGTCGGCAGCTCGGCCGGGTCCACCCAGCGGCGCAGGATCATGATGTTGGTGTCGAGAAGACCCCGCTCGTGCTCAGCGGGCATAGGGATCGTCCATCTCCTGCGCGGCTGTGACGTCCTGATCCGCCCGGAAGGCATCCAGGGAGATGTCGGGTGCGCTCCGCGACATCGCAGCGAATTCTGCCCGGGGAACGAAGCGCCTGCGTCGCTTCAGCGGGATCAGCTCTCCGATCCGGCGGCCGTCACGGGTGACCGTGAACGACTGGCCGGCCTCGACGGCGTCCATGATCTCTCTCGACCTGCTGCGCAGGTCCCGCTGGGTGATCTCCGGTTGCGCTGCCATGCCATCAGACTAGCGATGTGTGCCACGTGGTGCTACGGGGTTGCACTCGGTTCGGGCACAAGGCCACGACCCCGATGAGAACGCCCAAGGCTCTTGTGTGCGTCCAGGAAGGCCCTGGTCGGCAACTGTCCGCCCAGGGCCTCCTCAGGGACTCCGCGTCGTGCACACAGGGAAGGCCCCGACAGTCCTGGATGACGCGAAGTTGCAGATCAGGGTGTGTTTCGTCAGCACTCGATGACGTTGACCGCGAGGCCGCCGCGCGAGGTCTCCTTGTACTTGACCTTCATGTCGGCGCCCGTCTCCTTCATGGTCTTGATCGCCTTGTCGAGGGAGACGTGGTGGCGCCCGTCGCCGCGCAGCGCCATCCGGGCTGCGGTGACGGCCTTCACGGCCGCCATGCCGTTGCGCTCGATGCACGGGATCTGGACCAGGCCGCCGACCGGGTCGCAGGTGAGGCCGAGGTTGTGTTCGATGCCGATCTCGGCGGCGTTCTCGACCTGTTCGGGCGTGCCGCCGAGGACCTCGGCGAGGCCGCCGGCGGCCATGGAGCAGGCGGAGCCGACCTCGCCCTGGCAGCCGACCTCGGCGCCGGAGATGGAGGCGTTCTCCTTGAAGAGCATGCCCACCGCGCCCGCTGCGAGCAGGAAGCGGACGATGCCGTCCTCGTCAGCACCCGGAATGAAGTTCAAGTAGTAGTGCAGCACCGCCGGGATGATGCCGGCCGCTCCGTTGGTCGGCGCGGTCACCACCCGGCCGCCCGCCGCGTTCTCCTCGTTGACCGCCATCGCGTAGAGGGTGACCCACTCCATCGCGTTGGCCGGGCCGATGCCCTCGACGCGCAGCGCCCGCGCTGCCGATGCCGCGCGGCGGCGGACCTTGAGGCCTCCCGGGAGGATGCCCTCGTGGTGCATGCCGTTGCGGACGCACTCCTGCATCACGGCCCAGATCTCCAGCAGGCCCGCCCGGATCTCCGCTTCGCTGCGCCAGGCCTTCTCGTTCTCCAGCATGAGGGAGGAGATGGACAGGCCGGTCTCGGCGGTCAGGCGGAGGAGATCGGCGCCGGTGCGGAACGGGTACGTGAGCACGGTGTCGTCGAGCTTGACGCGGTCCGCGCCGATCGCGTCCTCGTCGACGACGAAGCCGCCGCCGACCGAGTAGTAGGTCTTCTCCAGCAGCGGCACGCCCGCCGCGTCGTAGGCGCACAGCGTCATGCCGTTGGCGTGGTAGGGAAGGGACCGACGCCGGTGCAGGATCAGCTCGTTGTCCGGGTCGAAGGCGATCTCGTGGGTGCCCAGCAGCGAGATCCGCTTGGTCTCCTTGATCCGCGCCACGTCCAGGTCGGCCTGCTCGATGTCGACCGTGCGCGGCGAGTTGCCTTCCAGGCCGAGCAGCACCGCCTTGGGTGTGCCGTGGCCGTGGCCGGTCGCGCCGAGGGAACCGAAGAGCTCGGCCCGCATCGCGTGGACGTCCGTCAGCAGGCCCTCGGACTTCAGGCGGCGCGCGAAGATCCGGGCCGCCCGCATCGGGCCGACCGTGTGCGAGCTGGACGGGCCGATGCCGATGGAGAAGAGGTCGAAGACGCTGATGGCCACGAGGACGCCCTTGTCTTGTGGGTGGGGCAGGAAACTGCGCGGGAGGGTGCGAGCGGTGTCATGGGTAGGGGCACCGCGCGCACTGTCTGGTTCCAGTGTGCGCGGTGCCCCCACCTTTCAGGGATCACGTCAGGGATGACGAATCCCCTACCGGAGGCTTACAGGTCCGGGTACAGCGGGTGCTTCGCGGCCAGCGCGCTCACGCGGGCGGACAGTTCGGCCGCCTTGGCGTCGTCGAAGGACGGCTTGAGGGCCTCGGCGATGATGTCGGCGACCTCGCGGAAGTCCTCGGCCTTGAAGCCGCGGGTGGCCAGCGCCGGGGCGCCGATCCGCAGGCCGGAGGTGACCATCGGCGGACGCGGGTCGAACGGCACCGCGTTGCGGTTGACCGTGATGCCGACCGCGTGCAGGCGGTCCTCGGCCTGCTGGCCGTCCAGCTCGGACTTGCGCAGGTCCACCAGGACCAGGTGCACGTCCGTGCCGCCGGACAGCACGGAGACGCCCGCCTCGACCGCGTCCGGCTGGGTCAGCCGCTCGGCGAGGATCTTGGCGCCCTCGAGGGTGCGGCGCTGGCGGTCCTTGAACTCCTCCGAGGCGGCGACCTTGAAGGACACGGCCTTGGCGGCGATCACGTGCTCCAGCGGACCACCCTGCTGGCCCGGGAAGACCGCGGAGTTGATCTTCTTGGCGTACTGCTCCTTGCAGAGGATCACGCCACCGCGCGGACCGCCCAGGGTCTTGTGCGTGGTGGTGGTGACCACGTCCGCGTAGGGCACCGGGGACGGGTGCAGCCCGGCGGCGACCAGGCCCGCGAAGTGGGCCATGTCGACCATGAGCAGCGCGCCGACCTCGTCGGCGATCCGGCGGAACTCGGCGAAGTCCAGCTGGCGCGGGTAGGCGGACCAGCCGGCAATGATCAGCTTCGGGCGGTGCTCCTTGGCCAGACGCTCGACCTCGGCCATGTCGACCAGGCTGGTCTCGGCGTCCACGTGGTAGGCCACCACGTTGTAGAGCTTGCCGGAGAAGTTGATCTTCATGCCGTGGGTCAGGTGGCCGCCGTGGGCCAGGTCCAGACCGAGGATGGTGTCCCCGGGCTTGATCAGCGCGAACATCGCGGCGGCGTTGGCCTGCGCGCCGGAGTGCGGCTGGACGTTGGCGTGCTCGGCGCCGAACAGCGCCTTGATGCGGTCGATCGCGAGCTGCTCGACCACGTCGACGTGCTCGCAGCCGCCGTAGTAGCGGCGGCCGGGGTAGCCCTCGGCGTACTTGTTGGTGAGCACCGAGCCCTGGGCCTCCAGAACCGCCACGGGGGCGAAGTTCTCGGAGGCGATCATCTCCAGGGTGGACTGCTGCCGGTGCAGCTCGGCGTCCACCGCGGCGGCGACCTCGGGGTCGAGGCTGTGCAGGGACTGGTTCAGGACGGTCATGACGGTGAGATCCCTCAGGTCGTCGGTCGTCGGACGTCGTGTTGGCGGACGTCGGTTGTCAGCCGCCGGAGTTCACTCGCCGAACTGGGCGGTGTACTCGTCGGCGCTGAGCAGACCCTCGGGCTCGCCGGCAAGGCGCAGCTTGAACAGCCAACCGCCGGTGAACGGCTCGGAGTTGACCAGCGCCGGGTCGTCGACGACGGCCTGGTTGACCTCGACGACCTCGCCCGTGGCCGGGGTGTAGAGGTCGCTGACGGACTTGGTCGACTCCAGCTCACCGCAGGTGTCGCCGGCGGTGACGGTGGCGCCGACCTCGGGGAGGTCGACGTAGACCACGTCACCGAGCGCGTCGGCGGCGAAGGCGGTGATGCCCACCGTCGCCACGCCGTTCTCGGCGCCGGTCAGCCACTCGTGCTCCTTGCTGTACGTGAGGTGCTGGGGGTTGCTCATGACGTGATTCTCCCGGATGAGGTGTGGGTACGGCGAAACGGGGGTTGGGACCCCGGGAAGTGTTCTCCGAGGTCGACCGGTAGGTCGACGCTCGGGAGCGTGTGTGGCGGGCGTGCGGCGGACGCGGGTCGGACTACCGCGCGCGCTTGTAGAACGGCAGGGCGACGACCTCGACCGGCTCGTGCGTGCCGCGCACGTCGACGAAGACGGAGGCGCCCGGCGTGGCGTGGGCGGCGTCGACGTAGGCCATGGCGATCGGCTTGCCCAGCGTCGGGGACGGGGCGCCGGAGGTGATCGAGCCGATCACCGTGCCCTCGGCGTCCACCACGTTCATCTCGGCGCGCGGCACGCGGCGGCCGGGGGAGACCAGGCCGACCAGCACCCGCGGCGGGCTGGCGAGCGCCTGCTCGGCGGCCTTCTCCAGCGCCTCGCGGCCGACGAACGCGCCGTCGTTGGTGGTCTTGTCGAAGCGGACCACGCGGCCCAGACCGGCGTCGAACGGGGTCAGCGCGGTGGTGAGCTCGTGGCCGTAGAGCGGCATCCCGGCCTCCAGGCGCAGGGTGTCGCGGCAGGAGAGGCCACAGGGGATCAGGCCGTAGGAGGAGCCGGCCTCGGTCAGCGCGGTCCACACGTGGGCGGCGTCGGCGGGGGCGAGGAAGAGCTCGAAGCCGTCCTCACCGGTGTAGCCCGTCCGGGCCAGCAGGGCCGGGCGACCGGCCACGGTGGCGGGCAGGGCGGTGTAGTACTTCAGGCCCGGCAGGTCGGCGTCGGTCAGCGAGCCGAGGATGGCGGGGGAGTTCGGGCCCTGGACGGCGATCAGCGCGTAGGCGTCGCGGTCGTCGCGCACGGTGGCGTCGAAGCCGTCGGCGCGGGCGGTCAGCTCGTCGAGGACCAGCTGGGCGTTGGAGGCGTTGGCGACGATCATGAACTCGGCCTCGCCGGTGCGGTAGACGATCAGGTCGTCCAGGATGCCGCCGTCCGCCGCGCAGATCATGGTGTAGCGGGCCTTGTTGACCGCGAGCGCGGAGACGAAGCCGACCAGCGCGTGGTCGAGCATCTCGCCCGCCTGCGGACCGGAGACGGTGATCTCGCCCATGTGCGAGAGGTCGAAGAGACCGGCCTTGGTGCGGACGGCGAGGTGCTCCTCGCGCTCACTGCCGTAGCGCAGCGGCATGTCCCAGCCGGCGAAGTCGGTCATGGTGGCGCCGAGGGAGCGATGGAGGCTGTCCAGCGCGGTCAGGCGGAGAGACATTCGGTGATCTCCTAGCAATCAGGGCATGCTGCGGCAGGGCCCTCCCCGTCTGTCGCTGCGACCTGAGAGCTTCACCGCGCCGACGCGCGGGGCGTGGGCGGCTTGCACCGTGGGTGGACCAGCGCGGTACGGAGCCACGACGCGGACGGTGTCGTCCGCGCCCTCTCCGTCGCTTCCTGCGACTGGTCGCTTTCCAGAACTGCCTCGCCCGTGCGGTGTGGTGCCTGAGAGATTCGGGGGAGGCCTTGCTCCTTCGGCGCCGGCGAACTCCCACTGCGCAACCGCTGGTACGGGTGGGTGCAGGGGTGTCGCCGAGCTCTCCCGCGCGGGTTCGAACGGCCGGTATGCAATTGTGGGTGCGCTCATCATGGCATGGCGCCTGGACTGTGGCGAACAGGCTGCGATCCGGCAGCGACACAGCTGAGAACCGGCAAAAGGCCGCGAACGGGCACAACGGGCGTAACGGGCGGAGGCAGACGGTGGAGCAGTACGCGGGCATCCCGCAGCAGGGCGTGCAGCACGGCGTGCAGCACGGCGTGCAGCCGGGGAGCTGGCCGGAGAACGAGCTGGAGCAGGTGCTGGCCGCGTCGGTCGGTGATCCCGGGGCCACGCCCCGGGTGATGGAGGTGCTGGGCCGCAGCCAGGTCTGGGTCCCGCTGCCCGCCGGGCCGACCCGGGACGGCACCACACTCGACATGCCCACCACCGAGCTGGCCGGGCAGCCGTTCGTCCCGGTCTTCAGCTCGGAGTCGCAGCTGCGCGCCGTCGCGGGCGACGCCATGTCGTACGCGATCGCGCCGGTACGCGAACTGGCCCGTGGGCTGCCGCAGGGCGTCGGCATCGCGGTGAACCCTGAGGGCGCGGTCGGCCTGCCGGTCCCCGCCGCCGGCGTCCCGGACCTCTGCGGCGGCGGTGACGAGGGCGTCCGCGCCACGGCGTGGGAGCCGGAGGCGCACGAGGAGCCGTACGACTTCCTGGCCGCCGCGGCGAGCGAACTCGCCGTGCTGCCCGTGGTGCTGACGGCACGACGGGCTCTGGTGCAGGTCGAGGGCGACGCGCCGAAGCTGTTCGTGGGCGTGCAGTTGGCCCGGTACGAGCCGGGCGACCACGAGGCGGTGGGCCTGGCCCTCGGTCGCGCGCTGGGCGTGGCCCCGCTGGGGTACGAGGTCTCCCTGATCCTGCTGGACGTGGTGGCCGAGGACCCGACCGTGCAGTGGATGCTGTCGACGGTCGCCCCCTTCTACGCGCAGGGGTGACCGAGGCGCAGCCCTGAGGTGAAGCGGTGACCGGTGAGGCGTAGGGAGGAGCTCCCTACGCCTCGGCCGTCCTACGCCTCACGCGCCCTACGCCTCACCCGTCTGCGAGCTGCCGCGGTGCCAGGCACGGGGTGCGCGCAGGTTGTAGTGCAGCGCCAGCATCCGCAGCCCGAAGGCGACCAGCGTGGCAGCGGTCCCGGTCACGGCGTTGAGGTCGCCGAAGGCGATGAGCGCGGCGGTGATGCCCGCTCCCAGCATCGCCGGGACCGCGTAGAGCGACCGGTCCCAACGCAGCAGCGACGGCGTCTCCATGGCCAGCAGGTCGCGGAGGACGCCGCCCCCGACCGCGGTGATCATCCCGAGTGCCACGGACGCGATCACGCCCAGGCCGAAGTCGTGCGCCTTCGCGGTCCCGGTGACGGAGAACAGGCCCAGGCCCAGGGCGTCGAGGGTCTGCACGGTGCGGTTGATCCGGGTGACCTCGGGGTGGAGGAAGAAGACCACCGCCGCGGCGATCAGCGGGGTGACGAAGTAGCCGGTGTTGGTGAACGCCGCCGGCGGTACGGCGCCGATCAGTTCGTCGCGGATGACCCCGCCGCCGAGCGCCGTCGCCTCGGCGAGCACCGCCAGTCCGAACACGTCGAAGTTCTTGCGTACCGCCAACAGGCTGCCGGACAGGGCGAAGACGAAGATGCCGGAGATGTCGAGCACCTGTTCGACGTCGGGGGCGAAGATCTGGGAAGCCACGTCGCCTTTTCTACAGGGTGCGACGCGATGGTCGGGGGAGCGCTGGGCCGGGCGTGCGCCTGCACAGCCTGTGCACAGCCGTCCCGAAGCCAGCGCGCGGCCTTCTTTGAATCTTTCCAAAGAGGGGCTTTTTGAATGTGTCCATTCATCTTTCCCCGAGCCTTGGTCCCACGCGCCCCAGAAAGCCCATTCGTCTCACATGGTGAATCGCGGAACGTTTCTTGGCATTGAGCACCATCGGAAGGGGTGTCTCCGACAAATGCTGGCAAATCGGGCATAACACCCGACCGCATGCACCCCGTTTGCGCCGTGTCAAGGCTATATATGGCACCAAAACGGACATTGGATCACAACAGCTGTATCTCGCATGATCTCATTCTGGTTTCGGCGGGTCACGGCCTCTTGAGCAGAGAAAAGCCACGTGCATAGAGTCCCCTCACCGCGCCGCGCCATGCACACCTGAACTGAGATCCGGGGATGTCCGCACCATGACCAAGCAACCCCAACCGACCGATCCCGCAGGGGAATCGTCGACCCTCGTGGCTGATCCAACGGCCGAACAAGAGGCTCCGGCGGTCCAGGGGGACTCCTCCGCAGGCCGTTCTCCTGCACGGATGGCCTGGACGCGACTGAAGCGCGACCGTGCCTCGATGATCGCTCTGGTCGTCACCGTGCTATTCATTCTGGCTGCCGTTTGCTCGCCTCTTCTCTCCACTTTGGAGGGCTGGGGGCCGATACAGCCCGACCTGAAGGCCATCAATCCGGACACGGGTAATTTCCCGATCGGTTCATTGGGTGGCGTCAGTGGTCACCACTGGCTCGGAGTCGAGCCCGGAACCGGTTTCGACGTGTTCGCCCGGCTGATCTACGGTCTCCGGACGTCGCTGATCGTGGCGATTACCGCGGCGGTCATCTCGACGGTTATCGGCGTGGTGGTCGGCCTTGCGGCGGGCTACTTCGGCGGCAAGATCGACACCGCGCTCAACTGGATCATGAACGTCATGCTCGCGTTCCCGCAGCTGCTGTTCATCATCGCCGTGACGCCGGTGATCACCAACGCCTTCACCACCAACTCCCACGGCGGCACCAGCGAGACGCTGCAGCTCAGCGCCATCATCGCGATCATCGCCCTCTTCGCCTGGGCCTACACCGCCCGACTGGTGCGCGGTCAGGTGCTCTCCCTGCGTGAGCGGGAGTTCATCGACGCGGCACGGATCATGGGCGCCGGCTGGCGGCACATCCTGTTCAAGCAACTGCTGCCGAACCTCTGGGCGCCGATCCTGATCTCCTTCGCGCTGGCGGTGCCGATCAACATCGCCACCGAGGCGGCCCTCTCCTTCCTGGGCGTCGGCGTCGTCCCGCCGAACCCGGACCTGGGCGGGATGCTCAACGCGGCCACCCAGTACTACCTGTACGACCCGACGTACCTGGCCGTACCCGGCCTCGCTCTCCTGGTCATCGTCCTGGCCATGAACCTCCTGGGTGACGGCGTCCGCGACGCGCTCGACCCGCGGGCCAACCGCAGCTGAACTTCCGCACCTCCGGGCCGATCCGTCGGCCGGGCGAGGCGGGGCAACCAAGAAGACAAGAGGAGACCCACCCATGATGCGCAGCAAGCGCACGGTCACCATGACCGCTATCGCGATATCCGTCGCCTTGGGGGCCAGCGCCTGTGGTGGCGGCGGAAGCACCACTGGTGGAGCGCCGACCAAGGGCGGCACCCTGCTGTACTACGCGCCCAGCGACTTCGACCACATCGACCCGGGGCGTACCTACACCACCCAGGGCCAGAACATCGGCCGCGAGATCTACCGCTCGCTGACCGGTTGGACCCAGCCGTCCGACCAGCCGGACGCCACCCCGAAGCTCGTGGGTGACCTGGCGACCGACACCGGCACCGCCAGCAACGGCGACAAGACCTGGACCTTCCACATCCGTCCGGGCGTCAAGTGGCAGGACGGCTCGACCGTCACGGCCTACGACGTCAAGTACGGCGTCGAGCGCACCTTCGACCCGGACCTGTCCGGTGGCCCGACCTACGCGCAGCAGTGGCTGGCCAACGACAAGAGCTACAAGGGCCCGACGAAGAGCGGCGACCTGGCCGCGATCCAGACCCCCGACGCCAGCACGATCGTCTTCCAGCTGAGCACCCCGGTCAACGACTTCAACGAAGCGACCGCGATGTCGGACTTCTCGGCGGTGCCGAAGGCCCACGACACGGGTGCCACCTACGACACGCACGTGTGGTCGGACGGCCCCTACGAGCTGAAGTCGTACACCCAGAACAAGGAACTCATCCTGGTCAAGAACCCGGAGTGGTCGAAGTCCGTCGACCCGCTGCGGGACCAGAACGTCGACGAGATCGACGTCAAGATGGGCCAGGACATGGCGTCCATCGACCAGCTGATGAAGGCCGACGGCACGGACGCGCAGAACGCGATCATCGAGGACCCGATCGCGGGCACCGACCTGAACTCCTTCGTCAACGACCCGACGCTGCAGTCGCGTCTGCACAAGGTCGCCGCCCCGGGCACCAACTACATGGCCATCAACACCACCACGGTGAAGAGCCTCCAGGTCCGCCAGGCGATCGAGTACGCGATCAACAAGCAGACCGTCCGCGGTGCCTTCGGTGGTTCGGCCTACGGTCCCTACGCCACGGTCTTCCTGCCGCCGGGCACCGCCGGTCGCCAGGACAACGCCGCGCCGTACGGCAGCAACCCGGCCGGTGACCTGACCAAGGCCAAGGCGCTCATGGCGCAGGCCGGCGTCAAGAACCTGACCCTGTCGCTGGCGGTCGAGGCGACCCCGACCCAGGGCAAGGTCGCCACCGCGATCGCGACCTCGCTGGCGCAGATCGGCATCACGGTCAACATCAAGCAGATCGACCGTGGTTCCTACTTCAACACGGTCGGGAACCTGTCCAACCACTTCGACCTGATCTGGGGTGACTGGATCGCCGACTGGCCGAACGCCAGCACGATCCTGCCGCCGCTCTTCGACGGCCGCCAGATCATCCCCCAGGGCAACCAGGTCTTCTCGCAGCTGCAGGACCCGGCCGCCGAGAAGCAGATGGACAACATCAACCAGATGGCCGACCCGAACCAGGCCAACGCCGCCTGGGGCGCGCTCGACACCCAGCTGCTGCAGAACGACGCCGCGGTCGTCCCGCTCGTCTACATGACCTTCTACGAGCTGCAGGGCAAGAACGTCGGCGGTCTGACCAACGACACCGAGCTCGCCGAGATGAACCTCGCGCACGTCTTCGTGAAGCAGTAACACCTCCGGGTCCGGGCGGCGGCGTACCCGCTGCCGCCCGGACCCACGTCCGAACCATCACTCCGCGCGCAGGTCACACCCGGCCGCCCGAAGCGAGAGGGAGGCGGGCCAGGCAGAGCCCGGTCCAAGCACCACATGACTCGTTATCTGATTCGGCGCTTGCTCAGCGCCTTCACCATCATCCTGATGGTCAGCCTCGTTACCTTCCTCATCTTTTTCGCGGTGCCGAGCAACCCGGCCGTCCTGGCTTGTGGCAAGGCCTGCAACCCGGGCCGCATCCTGGAGATCAAGCACTCCCTGGGACTCGACAAGAGCCTCTTCACGCAGTACTTCGAGTTCCTCAAGGGCATCTTCGCCGGCCGGACCATCGGCGACGGGCCCCTGGCGGTCCAGTGCCCGGCTCCCTGCCTGGGCATCTCGTTCCACGACGACTCCAACGTCTTCGACACCCTGATGAACCGTCTGCCGGCGGACATCTCGCTGGCGGCCGGTGCGGCTGTGGCCTTCCTCATCACCGGTGTCGGCCTCGGCATCCTCGCGGCCGTCCGCAAGGGCAAGCTGGTGGACAAGCTCGCCGTCGGACTGGCGATGGTCGGTATCTCGCTGCCGATCTACTTCCTCGCGCTGGTGCTGCAGTACGCCTTCGTGGACAAGTGGCAGCTGCTGCCGACCCCCAACTACTCCCCGATCACGCAGGGCTTCGGCCAGTGGTTCCAGGGCCTTCTGCTCCCCTGGGCCTCGCTGACGATCGGCTTCCTCGCCTACTACACCCGGCTCACCCGCTCCAGCATGCTGGAGACCCTGGGCGAGGACTTCATCCGCACCGCCCGTGCCAAGGGCCTGGGTCAGCGAACCCTGGTCTTCAAGCACGCGCTGCGTGCCGCGATCACGCCGATCGTCACCATCTTCGGCATGGACTTCGCCACCCTGGTGGGCGGCTCGGCAGTCATCACCGAAAGCGTCTTCGGCATCCCCGGCATCGGTCAGCTGGCCGTCCAGGCCGTGGAGAACGTCGACCTCCCCGTCATCATGGCCACCACGCTCTTCGCCGCCGTGGCCGTCGTGCTTGCCAACGTCGTCGTCGACGTGGTGTACGGCATCATCGACCCCCGCGTCCGCCTCGCCTGAAGCCGGGCCAGAACCATCCGGCGCGGGTCGGCGATCCCGACCCCCTGTCGACTGAGGAACTACCAGTGGCCATCGAAATCTCGCCGCAGACCGTCCCCGTCAGCCCGCCGTCGACCTTCCTGGAGGTGCGCGACCTGAAGGTGCACTTCCCGACCGAGGACGGGCTCGTCAAGTCCGTGGACGGGGTCTCCTTCAGCCTGGAGCACGGCAAGACCCTGGGCATCGTGGGCGAGTCCGGCTCCGGAAAGTCCGTCACCAGCCTTGCCCTGCTCGGTCTCCACAAGGGAACGCGGGCGAAGGTCTCCGGCGAGATCTGGCTGGACGGCGACGAGCTCGTCGCGCTCGACGAGCGCGAGATGCGCCCGCTGCGCGGCAACAAGGTGTCCATGATCTTCCAGGACCCGCTCTCCGCGCTCCACCCGTTCTTCACGGTGGGCGCGCAGATCGCCGAGGCGTACCGGGTCCACCACAAGGTCTCCAAGAAGGAGGCCAACGTCCGCGCGGTCGACATGCTCAAGCGCGTCGGCATCCCGCAGCCGGAGCGCCGTGCGAAGAGCTACCCGCACGAGTTCTCCGGCGGTATGCGCCAGCGCGCCATGATCGCCATGTCGCTGGTCTGCGACCCGCAGCTGCTGATCGCCGACGAGCCGACCACCGCCCTGGACGTCACCGTCCAGGCGCAGATCCTGGACCTGATCCGGGACCTGCAGGAGGAGTTCGGCTCGGCGGTCATCATCATCACCCACGACCTGGGCGTGGTCGCCGAGATCGCCGACGACATCCTGGTGATGTACGGCGGCCGGCGTATCGAGTACGGCAGTGTGCGCGAGGTGCTCAAGGCCCCCGAGCACCCGTACACCTGGGGTCTGCTCCAGTCGATGCCGCACCTGGGTGGCGACGTCAACGAGCGGCTCAACCCGATCCCGGGGTCCCCGCCCAGCCTGATCAACCTCCCGAGCGGTTGCGCCTTCAACCCCCGATGCGCGTTCAAGGGCCAGGTGCCGGACGGACGTTGCATGTCGGAGCGGCCCGAGCTGCTCCCGGTCCTCGACTCGGACCGCCACATCGCGGCGTGTCACCTCAGCGGGGAAAGCAAGATCGAGATCCGCAAGGCCGCGAAGTAAGCCGCGGACGAACAGGAGCATGCCGTGAGCACCACCGACACCATTCCTGGCCCCCGCGAAGGGGCCACTCCGGGGGCATCCGAGGGCGAGTCGCTGCTTGAGGTCAAGGACCTCAAGATGCACTTCCCGATCCGTCAGGGCATCGTCTGGCAGCGGCAGATCGGCGCGGTCAAGGCCGTCGACGGTCTCGACTTCAGCGTCAACGCCGGCGAGTCGCTCGGCCTCGTGGGTGAGTCGGGCTGTGGCAAGTCGACCACCGGCCGACTCGTCACCCGTCTGCTGGAGCCGACCGGCGGCAGCATCCGCTTCGACGGCGAGGACATCACGCACAAGCGCGTCTCCTCGATGCGGGCCGCCCGGCAGAACCTGCAGATGATCTTCCAGGACCCGTACTCGTCGCTGAACCCGCGGCACACGGTCGGGACCATCATCGAGACCCCGATGAAGCTCAACGGGATCAACCCCGAGGGCGGTCACCGCAGGCGTGCCAAGGAGCTGCTGGAGATCGTCGGTCTCAGCCCCGAGCACTACAACCGCTACCCGAACGAGTTCTCGGGCGGTCAGCGCCAGCGCATCGGCATCGCCCGCGCGCTCGCGCTCAAGCCGAAGCTGATCGTCGCGGACGAGCCGGTCTCCGCGCTGGACGTGTCCATCCAGGCGCAGGTGGTCAACCTGCTCCAGGACCTGCAGCGCGAGTTCAACCTGGCGTTCGTCTTCATCGCGCACGACCTCGCGGTGGTCCGCCACTTCTCCGAGCGCGTCGCGGTGATGTACCTCGGCAAGATCGTCGAGATCGCCGACCGGGAGACGCTCTACTCCCGTCCGCAGCACCCCTACACGCACGCGCTGCTCTCGGCGGTCCCCGAGGCCGACCCGGACAGCGAGGCGCGCCGCGAGCGGATCCGCCTCACCGGGGACGTGCCCAGCCCGATCAACCCGCCGTCGGGTTGCCGGTTCCGCACCCGCTGCTGGAAGGCGCAGGACATCTGCGCCAGCCAGGAGCCGCCGCTGGTCCAGTTGGTCGGCTCGGCCGAGGGACACCAGGCCGCCTGCCACTTCCCGGAGGTCAAGCAGGTCGTCGCGGCGGAGGAGATCCCCTCCGCGCCCGCGTCGGCGGAGTGACGCCGACAGGTTGTCGTTGAGCGGGGCCGATCCGGACGCGTCCGGATCGGCCCCTTCGCATGTCCGGTGACAGTACGTCTGGTGACGGTCTGTCAGCTTCCCGAGGTGGCGAGGTCGAGGTCGAGGTCGCGGTCGTAGAAGGCCGGGACGCGGGCGGAGAGCCAGGTGGCCACCGGGTCGTACGGGTCGGACATCGCCACCGTCGAGAGCGGCAGCGCCTCCGGGGCCGATGCCAGCGAGCGCTCGACCATCTGCCGGACCGTCTCCGCCGCGGCGGCCGACGCGTCGTGCAGGTCCAGTCCGATGACCAGGTAGGGCTCGCCCCAGGAGGGTTCCACCCAGGCCCGGCGCAGCGTGCGCACCGCAGGCGTCTCGCGGGCCTCGGCGGCGAGCCGGGAACAGAAGGGGGCGAGCGCGTCCATCGAGCTCACGCTCGAGGGGACGGCGGACGGGGGAGAGCCGACCGCCGTCAGGTTCAGCGGTCCGGCGGGCAGCCGGTCGAGCCCGCCGGCGACGCGTCTCAGGTCCGCCCACGGGATGCCGAGCCCGCCGCCCGGCTGGTGCGGGTTGAGCCAGAGTCCCCAACGCTCGTGGTAGAGCGCGGAGGCGACCTCGGGCCCGGAGCAGACCTTGTGCTGCCGGGTCCAGCCGCAGGCCGCGAGCTGCTCGGCGGAGGTGACGCACGGGGCGTAGCCGTAGCCGCCGACCTCCAGGCTGCCGTACTGGGCGTCCGGGCTGCCGGGGGTGCCGTGCCAGAGCAGCATCCACAGCTCCCCCTGGGCGATGGCCTGGAGCAGCGCCTCGTAGCGGTCGTACCGACCCGGCGAGACCTCCGGCAAGACCTCCTGCAAGGCCTGCTCGATCATGGCTTCGCGCCCCCTTCCTGGTCCACCCGGGTCTCTTGCCGCGCCACTCGT
This sequence comes from Streptacidiphilus sp. BW17, assembly GCF_041262485.1. Taxonomy (NCBI): domain Bacteria; kingdom Bacillati; phylum Actinomycetota; class Actinomycetes; order Kitasatosporales; family Streptomycetaceae; genus Streptacidiphilus; species Streptacidiphilus sp. BW17. Next base: position 35,813 of record NZ_JBGCCR010000016.1, read on the forward strand.
TCCGCTGGTACTGCCGGTGCCGCTTGTACTGCCTGAACTGCCGTGATGGTGTCGCCCGCCACAGCGTAGAGGCGGGGCGGGAGGGAGATCATCCGGTCGTCATCGGGTCCTCATCCGGTCCGGCCGCCGTACTCGTGGGAGATCGCCTCCGCCGTGGCCAGCAGGTCGGGGATCAGTCGTCGCAGTGCGCTCAGCGGCGCGACCACGGTCGGGGTGGAGATGGAGCAGGCGGCGATCACCTGTCGCTCGATACCCCGGATCGGCACGGCCACACAGTTGACGCTCTCCTCGTACTCGCTGCGGTCCATGGCCCAGCCCTGGTCCCGCACCGTCTCCAGTTCGGCGAGCAGCGCCTCGGGCGTGCGCAGTGAGCGCGGTGTGTACGCCGGGTAGTCCAGCCGCCGGGCCAGCTCCGTCCGGCGGCCCTCGGGCAGCCCGGCCAGCAGCACCTTGCCCACCGCGGACGCCGTCAGCGGCGCGCGCTTGCCGATGCGCGAGTACATCCGCACCGGGTAGCGGCTCTCCAGCTTGTCGACGTAGGTGGCCTCGCCGTCCTCGTAGACGGCCAGATGCACGGTGTGCCCGCAGCGGTCGTTCAGCTCGGCCAGGTGCGGGGCCGCGACGCCGCGCACGTCGATGCTCTCCAAGGCCAGCTGGGCGAGGGAGAAGAGGCGTCCGCCGAGCCGGTAGCGGTAGTCGGCCTGGCGGTGCACGAAGCCGTGCTCCTCCAGGGTCCGCAACAGCCGCAGGGCGGTCGACTTGTGCACCCCGATCCGCGCGGCGGCCTGCTCCAGCGAGACCGGCCCCTCGGCCAGCGATGCGAGCACGGTCAGCGCCCGGTCCACCGACTGCGACATGCCCCGCCCCGTTGTGCTCGACTGTGCTGTGAGCGTAGGGACGCCATTGCACAGGCTGCAATGGATGATGCGCATTCGGAACCTTTTCGCCGCGTGGCTCTTGCTTCCGCGCGGCTCCGCATGTCCGAATCCCGTACCACCCACCGGACTCCGTCGGTGGGCGCACTACACTTGGGCCGCCATGCCCTACCTCGACCACGCCGCCACCACTCCGATGCTGCCGGAGTCGGTCCACGCGATGACCGCGCAGTTCGGCAGCACCGGCAATGCCTCGTCCCTGCACGCCGCCGGACGCCGCGCCCGTCGCGTGGTCGAGGAGTCGAGGGAGAGCCTGGCCGCCTCCCTCGGCGCCCGCCCGAGCGAGATCGTCTTCACCGGCGGCGGCACCGAGTCGGACAACCTGGCGGTCAAGGGCCTGTTCTGGGCCCGCCGGGACGCCGACCCGGCACGGCGCCGGATCCTGTGCAGCCCCGTCGAGCACCACGCCGTCCTGGACGCCGTCCACTGGCTGGAGCAGCACGAGGGCGCGGTCGTCGAGTGGCTCCCGGTCGACCCGCTCGGCCGCGTCGCGCCCGAGGGCCTGCGCGCGGCGATCGCAAGCAATCCCACAGACGTCACGCTCGCAACCGTCATGTGGGCCAACAACGAGGTCGGCACCATCCAGCCGATCCGCGAGCTGGCCGCCGTGGCACGGGAGTTCGGCGTCCCGATGCACGCCGACGCGGTGCAGGCCGCCGGGCAGCTGCCGCTCTCCTTCGCGGACTCCGGCCTGGACGCGATGACCGTCACCGGCCACAAGATCGGCGGCCCGTACGGCGTCGGCGCGCTGGTGCTCTCCCGCGAGGCCGCCCCGGTCCCGCTGCTGCACGGCGGCGGCCAGGAGCGCGAAGTCCGGTCCGGCACCCTCGACGTCCCCGCGACCGCGGGTTTCGCCGCCGCCGCGCGGATCGCCGTGGAGCGGCAGCCGCAGTTCGTCCAGGAGATCGGCCGCCTGCGGGACCAGTTGGTCGACGCGGTCCGCACGGCCGTGCCGGAGGCCGTCCTCAACGGCGACCCGCGCCCGGAAGGACGGCTCAGCGCCAACGCGCACTTCACCTTCCCGGGCTGCGAGGGCGACGCGCTGCTGATGCTGCTCGACGCGCGCGGCATCGAGTGCTCGACCGGCTCCGCCTGCTCGGCCGGGGTGCCGCAGCCCAGCCACGTGCTGCTGGCCATGGGCGCGGAGCCGGCGATGGCCCGTGCGTCGCTGCGGTTCTCGCTCGGCCACACCTCCACCGAGGCGGACGTGAAGGCGCTGGCCGAGGCGATCGGCCCGGTCGTCGACCGCGCCCGCCAGGCCGGCGCGGCGACCCGGCGGTAGCGTGCGGGATCGGGCGGGATCGCGCGTGCGTCCGGCGCGGAGGGGACGCGGGGTGCCGGTCGGCAGCCCGTACTCTGGTAGGCACTATGTCTGACTTCCCCGGTGCCCCCGCCCAGCCCGCCGCCGGTCTGCCCGGCGGCCGTCTCCGCGTCCTCGCTGCCATGTCCGGTGGCGTCGACTCCGCCGTGGCCGCCGCGCGCGCGGTCGAAGCGGGACACGAGGTGACCGGCGTGCACCTGGCGCTCTCCAGCAACCCGCAGTCCTTCCGCACCGGCGCGCGCGGCTGCTGCACCCTGGAGGACTCGCGGGACGCGCGCCGCGCAGCCGACGTGATCGGCATTCCCTTCTATGTCTGGGACCTGGCCGAGCGCTTCCGCGAGGACGTGATCGACGACTTCGTCGCCGAGTACGCGGCTGGCCGCACGCCGAACCCCTGCCTGCGCTGCAACGAGAAGATCAAGTTCGCGGCCCTGCTGGACAAGGCCGTCGCCCTCGGCTTCGACGCCGTCTGCACCGGCCACTACGCGCGCGTTCTCGACCTCCCGGGCGGAGGCCGCGAGCTGCACCGGGCCGTCGACCCGGCCAAGGACCAGTCGTACGTGCTCGGCGTGCTGGACGCGCAGCAGTTGGCGCACGCGATGTTCCCGCTCGGGGACACGACCAAGGAGCAGGTCCGCGTCGAGGCGGAGCAGCGCGGGCTGGCCGTTGCCAAGAAGCCGGACAGCCATGACATCTGCTTCATCGCCGACGGCGACACCCAGGGCTTCCTCGCCGACCGGCTCGGCACGGCGTCCGGCGAGATCGTCGACGTCGACGGCGCCGTGGTCGGCGAGCACAGTGGCGCCTACGGCTTCACCATCGGCCAGCGCAAGGGCCTCCGCATCGGCCGTCCGGCGGCGGACGGCAAGCCGCGGTACGTCCTGGACATCTCCCCGGTCGACAACCGCGTCACGGTCGGCCCGGTGGAGGCGCTCGACGTCTCCGCGCTGAGCGGGGTCAAGCCCCGCTGGTGCGGGAATACCGCGCCGTCCGGCACGGGCCGGTACCTCGCCCAACTCCGCGCCCACGGCGAGCCGGTGGCGGTCACTGCGGAGATCGCCGCGGACGGCGGCCTGCGCGTCGTCCTGGACGACCCGCAGCGCGGTATCGCCCCGGGACAGGCGGTCGTCCTCTATGACGGCACCCGCGTGGTGGGGTCCGCGACGATCGCGACGACGGAGCGGGCCGCGGCAGAGCTGTAGTTGCAGCAAACCAGGGCGCGGGGAACTGCGCGACAAATCACCCACGCCGGTAGAGCCCCGAACGCGCAGGGCCGTCCGCTCGTCGGCGGTTCTCGCGCAGTTCCCCGCGCCCCTGGCAGTGCATGGCACCTCTCCTGCAAATCGTTTGCGTCGTAATGGGATAATCATCGGGTGAATATCACCGTCTTCTGCTCCGCCGCCGACCTCGACGACCGCTACACCGCTCCCGCGCGTGAGTTCGCGCGTGCCCTGGGCGCGCACGGACACACCCTCGTCTGGGGTGGGTCGCACGCGGGCCTGATGGGTGTCGTCGCCGACGAGGCGAAGGCCGCGGGGGCCAAGTTGGTCGGCATCTCCGTCGAGATGCTGCGCCACAAGGCGTACCGGGGCGCGGACGAGCTGATCACCGCCGCAGACCTGCCCGAGCGCAAGACGATGCTGTTCCAGCGTGCCGACGCGATCGTCGTCCTCGTCGGCGGGCTGGGCACGCTGGACGAGGTGACCGAGGTGCTGGAGCTCAAGAAGCACGGCCTGCACGACAAGCCGGTCGTCCTGCTCGACACCGACGGTTTCTACGACGGCATGCGCACCCAGCTGGAGCGGATGGAGCGCGAGGGCTTCCTCCCGCGTCCGGTACGCGAGTTGGTGCGGTTCGCCGGCGACGGCGAGGAGGCGCTGCGCTACGCCGAGGGCGCTGCCTGATCGGGAATCCGGCCGGGAACCCCGCCAGGGATCCGACCAGGGATCGGGTCGGGGAGGACCGCGCCGGTCCCGGATCCCGCGTCACGCCGCAGCAGGCGGCCCAGGCCCTCGCGGGTCGCGACGACGATGACCCGCTCGCCGACCGTCAGCTCGCGGCCTGACTGCGGCGTCCAGTTCAGCCCTGCCCCGCCGTTGCGCCGCGGAGTCGCGACGACCCGCCACTCGCCGGGCCGGAACGCCTGCGCGACGGTGCGTCCGGCGAGTTCGTCGCCGTCCTGCACCGTGACGTCGGCGAGCAGCAGCAGTTCCCGCCGGGCGGGGATCGCGGCCAGGACCTGGCGGCCCATCATCGCGGCGGCGAACTCGGGCGCGGCCAGGTAGGACACGCTGCGGCTACGGGTCCGTGCCTCCGGATGCGCCTGCCGCAGGGCGTCGTAGACGGTGCGGGCGAAGGCATCGTCGAAGAGCCGCAGCACCACCCGCAGGTCCGGCCGCTGCTCGCGGGCGAAGAGGACCGCCTGCAGGTTGGCGCTGTCGTTGTTGGTCAGCGCCATCAGCGCCGCCGCCCGGTCGCCGCGTGCCGCGCGGAAGACGGACTCGCGGGTGAAGTCGCCGATCACCACCGGTACGCCGAGCGCCCGCATGGCGGCGACCCCCGGTACGGACGCGTCGCGTTCGATGGCGACCACCGGCACCCGCATGTCGACCAGTCGGGAGGCCACCGCCCGGCCGACGTTGCCCAGCCCGATCAGCAGCACGTGGTCGGAGACGGTCCGCCGGACCCGCCGCACGGCCGCCGTCGGCCGCACCGCGCCGACGCTGTCCAGGACCACGGCCGCGACCAGGCCGAGCAGCAGCATGCCGGTGAACATGGTGATGATCTGCAGGATCTGCCGGGCCAGCGGCTGCCCGAAGGCCGGGTTGCCCGCCGAACAGAGGTCCATCAACACGAGGTAGAGCGAGAGCCCGAGGCTGGTCCCGGTCAACTGCCAGGTGAGCACGGTGAGCAGGGCCACCAGCACGGCCAACGCCACCGCCGCGACTTGGAGCTTGCGGGAGAAGAAGCCACGGACCATCGCGAGCAACCGCCGTCCGCCCCAGGCCCGTTCGCGCGGCAGCGGCGGCGCGTCCTCGAGGTGGCGCAGGCGCACGACCGTGGTCTTGGCGTCCGCGGGAACCAGGTCGGGGCCGGGCAGCAGCGTTCCGGTGTCCTCGGTGAGCACCGCGATCGGGACGCCCTCGCTGTCCGGCAGTCCGGTCGCGTCCTCCGGCAGCACCTCGGTGACGACGGCGCAGGTGCCGCCGTTGATCGGGATCACCTGCCGGTGGCTCGGCAGCGCCGCCGAGACCAGCGCGGGGGCGGCCGTCGCCGATGCGGAGGCGACGGTGGTCGGCGCGTCCTCGCGGTCCAGCAGGGCGCGGAGCCGCTGGCCCAGCGCAGTGCTGTGGAGGCGCAGCGCCAGCCGGACGGTCGGGTTGATGCTGCGGGCGATCAGCGCGGCCTGGGTGACCGCCTGGTCGTCGTCGAGGACCAGCGCCAGCGCGTCAGCGGACCCGAGGCCCGCCCGGCGCAGCGTCGCGGCGTCCGGCTGCTCGCCGCCGAGGACCGTGATCGGTCCCGTCTCGTGGTGCAGGGCCATGAGTTGCTGGCCGTGGCCCTGGTGCGGCTCGGGGACGATGAGGACGACCCGCTCGCCGTAGAGCGCCGCGAGGTCGGCGGCGAGACGGTGGGTCAGCGCGTCGTTGCCGACCACGACCATGTGGCCGCGTCCGTCGGCTGCTGACTCCTCTCCCGTTTCCGGGTCTGCTTCCGTGAGTTGGTCCTGCAGACCGTCCGGCACCGATACCCCCAGCTCGTCGGTGGTGTGCTGTCGTCAGCACGTTGTCGACCATGGTGGCGCAACGTCGGAGCGTGCGGGCGTGGTACTGATGAACCCATGGGTACGCATGTGATCACCGGAGCGGGTTCCGGCATCGGCGCGGCGGTGGCCGCCAAGCTCAGCGAGCGCGGCGAGGAGCTGTGGCTGTTCGCCCGCGACGCGCGCCGCGCGGCGGAGCTGCGCGAGCAGTTCCCCGGCGCGCGCACGCTGGTCGGTGACCTCGGCCAGCCGGAGCGGCTCAGCTGGGCGCTGGGCCACCAGGAGCAGCCGCAGCGGATCGATTCGCTGCTGCACATCGCCGGCGTCGTCGAGCTGGGCCGGGTCGGGGACATGGGCGTCAAGGTCTGGCAGGAGACCCTGGCGGTCAACCTGCTCGCCCCCGCCGAACTGACCCGGCTGCTGCTGCCGACCGTCCGGATGGCGCGCGGCCATGTCGTCTTCGTCAACTCCGGTGCGGGCCTGCGGGCCAACAGCGAGTGGGGTGTCTACGCGGCGTCGAAGTTCGGCCTGAAGGCGCTGGCCGACTCGCTGCGGGACGAGGAGCACGGCAACGGCGTCCGGGTCACCACGGTCTACCCCGGCCGCACGGCCACGCCGATGCAGGCCAAGGTGCACGCCCAGGAGGGCCGCGACTACGAGTCGGACGCGTGGATCGCGCCGGAGTCCGTGGCCACGGCCGTGCTCACCGCGATCGACCTGCCGCGTGACGCGGAGATCACCGACCTGTCCGTACGGCCGGGCCGTTGAGCGGCGAGCTGAGGCGCAGCGCAGCGGAGCCGAAGCGAAGCGCGAGGGGACGACGGTGAGCGGCGAGCTGAGGCGTAGCGCAGTGGAGTCGAAGCGAAGCGCGAAAGGACAAGGATGAGTGCAGTGCTGCCTTTCCCCACCCTGGCAGGTCCCGGCGCGACCGGCATCGGCTCCATGCCCGGTACGGACGCCCGCGAGGCGGCCAAGACCGTCACCGGCTCGCTGGAGGCGCTGCCGCACCTGCCGGAGCTGCCCGCGCGCGGACCGGGCGCCGACATGATCGGCCGCAGTCTCGGCCTGCTGGTCGAGCTCTTCGCCAGGGTCGAGCCGTCCGGCTGGCGTTTCGGCGACCACCCCGGCCGGGACACCCGTCGGGCCCACTCCTGGCTCGGCGAGGACCTGGACGCGCTGGAGGAGTTCACCCAGGAGCGCACCGGCCCGGTCAAGGTCCAGGCCGTCGGTCCGTTCACGCTGGCCGCGTCGGTGGAACTGCAGCGCGGCGAGAAGGCGTTGGCCGATCCCGGCGCGGTCCGCGACATAGCCGCCTCGCTGACCGAGGGCCTGCGGCTGCACCTCGCCGAGGTCCGCCGCCGGATCCCGGGCGCGGAGGTGCTGCTCCAGCTGGACGAGCCGTCGCTGCCCGCGGTCCTGGCCGGGACGGTGAAGACGGCCAGCGGCTGGCAGCGGCTGCGCGCGGTCGACCGCGGCGTCGCGCAGGAGGTCCTGGGCGACGTGATCGGTTCCCTCGACGCCCCGGTCGCGGTCCACAGCTGCGCGCCCGGAGTCCCGATCGACCTGCTGCGGCGCGCGGGCGCCTCGGCGGTGTCGCTGGACGCATCCTTGCTGACGGAGCGTGACGATGATGCGATCGGTGAGGGAGTGGAAGGAGGGACGGTCTTTCTGCTCGGTGTCGTGCCGTCCGCCGACCGAAAATTGTCAGACCCGGCCGGTAGTGTCAGCGGTGTGAGGACGTTGTGGCGGCGGCTGGGCCTCGACCCGGCGCTGCTGTGGCGTTCCGTCGTGGTCACCCCGACCTGCGGCCTGGCCGGGGCGTCCCCGGCGTATGCGCGCACCGCGCTGTCACACAGCGTCATCGCGGCGCAGAGTCTGGCCGACAATCCCGAGTAGTACCGAGCCGTCATCCGAGCAGTCAACAAGGGGGTAGTTCCAGTGGCGTTGGAGGATGCTCGCGTCCGCCATGCGGAGCTCGCGCAGGAGATCGAGGACCACCGGTTCGCCTACTACGTGAAGAGCGCGCCGACCGTCAGCGACGCCGAGTTCGACCGGCTCATGCACGAGCTGGAGGCGATCGAGGAGCGTCACCCGGAGCTGCGCACGCCCGACTCCCCGACGCAGAAGGTCGGCGGGTCCTACTCCAACGAGTTCGCCGAGGTCGAGCACCTGGAGCGGCTGCTCAGCCTGGACAACGCCTTCACGGACGAGGAGCTCGACGCCTGGGCGGACCGGGTCGAGCGGGAGCTGGCCGGCCAGGAGTTCCACTACCTGTGCGAGCTGAAGATCGACGGCCTGGCGGTCAACCTCACCTACGAGAACGGCCGTCTGGTCCGCGCCGCCACGCGTGGCGACGGGCGCACGGGCGAGGACATCACCCCCAACGTCCGCACCATCGCGGAGATCCCGCACGAGCTGCGCGGCGACCAGGGCCACCCGGCGCCGGAGCTGGTCGAGATCCGCGGTGAGGTGTACTTCCCGACCGAGGCCTTCGAGGAGCTCAACGCCTCCCGGGTCGCGGCGGGGGAGGCCCCCTACGCCAACCTGCGCAACTCCGCGTCCGGTTCGCTGCGCCAGAAGGACCCGGCGGTCACCGCGCAGCGCCCGCTGCACATGATCGTCCACGGCATCGGCGCCCGGCGCGGCTTCGACATCGACTGCCAGTCCCATGCCTACGAGCTGCTCCACGCCTGGGGCCTGCCCACGGCCAAGCACAACGCTGTGGTGTCCACATTGGCCGAGGTCAAGGAGTTCATCGCCCGCTACGGCGAAGAGCGCCACAGCGTCGAGCACGAGATCGACGGCGTGGTGGTCAAGGTCGACGAGATCGCGCTGCAGGGCCGCCTCGGCTCCACCTCGCGCGCGCCGCGCTGGGCCATCGCGTGGAAGTACCCGCCGGAGGAGGTCAACACCAAGCTGCTCGACATCCGGGTCAACGTCGGCCGCACCGGGCGCTGCACGCCGTACGCCGTGATGGAGCCGGTCCATGTCGCCGGTTCGGTGGTCGAGTACGCCACCCTGCACAACCAGGACGTGGTCAAGGCCAAGGGCGTGCTGATCGGCGACACCGTCGTGCTGCGCAAGGCGGGCGAGATCATCCCCGAGGTGCTCGGCCCGGTGGTCGAGCTGCGCGACGGCACCGAGCGTGAGTTCGTCATGCCCAGCGTCTGCCCCGAGTGCGGCAGCGAGCTGCGGCCCATGTCCGAGGGCGACATCGACCTGCGCTGCCCCAACGCCCGCTCCTGCCCGGCGCAGCTGCGCGAGCGCATCTTCTATCTCGCCGGGCGCAAGGCCCTGGACGTCGAGGCGCTCGGTTACGTCGCGGCCACCGCGCTGACCCAGCCGCTGGAGCCCGTCGAGTCGCCCATCCTCAACGAGGGCGACCTCTTCGACCTCACCATCGAGAAGCTGCTCCCGATCAAGGTCGTCGTCCGGGACCAGGACACCGGCCTGCCCAAGCGCGACGAGAAAACGGGCGAGGAGAAAGTCGTCAGCTTCTTCGCCAACCTCAAGGGTGAGCCGAAGAAGACGGCCACGGCCCTCCTGGAGAACCTCGACGCGGCCAAGCAGCGTCCGCTGGCCCGGATCCTCACGGGCCTCTCCATCCGCCACGTCGGCCCCGTCGCCGCGCAGGCGCTGGCGCGCGAGTTCCGCGATCTGGACCGGATCGCGAGCGCGGGCGAGGAGGAGCTGGCCGCAGTCGAGGGTGTCGGCCCGATCATCGCCAAGGCCGTCGTCGCCTGGTTCGCCGAGGACTGGCACCGCGAGATCATCGAGAAGTGGCGTGCGGCGGGCGTCCGCTTCGTCGACGAGGCGACGGAGGAGGAGTCCGGCCCGCGCCCGCTGGAGGGGCTCACCGTCGTCGTCACCGGCACGCTCGCCGACCACACCCGCGACGGCGCGAAGGACGCCCTTCAGGCGCGCGGGGCGAAGGTCACGGGCTCGGTCTCGAAGAAAACCGACTTCGTGGTCGTCGGCGACAACCCCGGCTCCAAGTACGACAAGGCGGTCCAGCTGAAGCTGGCGGTCCTGGACGACGCCGGCTTCGCCGTCCTCCTCTCCGACGGCCCGGAGGCGGCCCGCGCGGTGGCCCTGCCGGTGGAGGAGTAGGAGCTGAGGGGAACGGCCGGCGTCGGTCCGTCGTTCCCCTTTGTTGTCGGCTGAACGCCCGTCAGGACCGGATCGTCCCGGGTCCGCTTCATGGTGATTTCGCATCAACTGACGTGAAGCGAACTAGAGAACGGTCATTCACGGTTATTGACGGGCAAACAGGTCATTCCAGCCATGGATAGGACACCGGTCGGTCACAGGGCGTCCGATTGTCGCTCACATGTGGGAGGCGCGGCTTAGGCTGGTTCCGACCCGGTCGATTTGGACCAGTCGGTCCCCTCGGGGCGAGCGGGGAAGCAAGAGGAACACCCATGGAGCGCACGTCCAGGCCTGACCGCGCCGGGCTTGCAGCCCGGGTCGCGATCTTCCTCGGCGTGGCCGTCGCCGGGGCGGCGCCGCTGGTGCCGCTGGCTCAGGTAGTAGGGCGGCATGCGCCGTTGCTGTTGCCGCTCTTCGCCGTGCCGGTGGCCGTGCTCTTCGCGGCGTGGTGGTTCGGGCGGCAGCGGCTGCGCGAAGGGGTGACCGACCGGCTGACCGGGCTGCCGAACCGGTCCGGTCTGCGGCTGGCAGCCGCGCGGGCGGGTGCCGCGCACGACCGGTACGCGCTGCTGCTGCTCGACCTGGACCGCTTCCGCTCGCTCAACGACACGCTCGGGCATCTGGCCGGAGACCGGCTGCTGGTCCAGGTGGCCCGGAGGCTGCGGACGTTGGCCGCCGAGCACGGTGCGCTGGTGGCGCGCATGGGCGGGGACGAGTTCGCCGTGCTGGTGCTGGACCCGCCACGCGAGTCCGCCGAACTGCTGCGGCTGGCACGGGGGTTCACTGCGGGCGTGGCCGTGCCGATCCATGTGGACGGGCTGCAGCTGGTGTTGGAGTCGAGCAGCGGCATCGCCGTCCTGCCCGACCACGCCCCGGACGCTGAATCGTTGCTGCGCCGCGCCGACATCGCCATGGCGCATGCCCAGCGCAGCCGGGCCGGGGTGGCCGTCTACCAGTCGGGCCAGGAGGAGGACACCCCGCTTCGGCTCGGCCTCCTCGGCGACCTGCGGCGCGCGCTCGACCTGGGTGAGGTGCAGATCCACTACCAGCCCAAGGTGGCCTTCGACGGCAGCGTCGTCGGCCTGGAGGCGCTGGTCCGCTGGTCGCGCGCCGGGCGCGGACCGGTGAGCCCCGAGGAGTTCGTCGGCCTGGCCGAGTCCAGTGGCCTGATGCCGCAGCTGACCGACTACGTGCTGGAGGCCGCCGTCTCGCAGTTGGCGAGCTGGCGGGAGGAGGGCATCGGGGTCAAGGTCGCGGTCAACGTCTCGCCCAGGGACGTGCTGCGTCCCGGGTTCGCGATGGGCGTGGCCGACCGGCTGGCCCGGCACGGGGTTCCGGCGGACGCGCTGCAACTGGAGATCACCGAGCGTCTGCTGCTGGAGGACGGCCAGCGGGCCGCCGAGACGCTGGAGGAGCTGCGCCAGCACGGCGTCGGCATGTCGCTCGACGACTTCGGCACCGGCTATTCCTCGCTGGTCCGGCTGCGCAGGCTGCCGGTGGGTGAGCTCAAGATCGACCGGTCCTTCGTCAGCCGCATGGTCGCCGACGACCACGACGCGGCCGTGGTCCGCTGTTCGGTGCAGTTGGCGCACTCGCTCGGGCTGACCGTGGTCGCCGAGGGCGTCGAGGACGACGAGACCTGGGAGCAGCTCCAGGGCATGGGCTGCGACGCGGTCCAGGGCTGGCTGGTCTCCGCCGCCCTCCCCGCCGACCAGGCCACCGCCTGGCTGCGGACGCATGTGACGACTGCGCACGCCTGACGATTCGTGCGCACTCCTGAGCGCTCCTGAGCATGCGCACATCTGACCAGCGGCAACAATTCTTTGACGAATCTTCAACGATTGAGATCGCCTTTCGTGACCAGCGCTTTTGTCGTGTCTGGCCGAAAAGCATCGGCTGAAAATCGTGTGATGTGGATCACTTATGAGTTGACCGTGTACATGCTAGATTGCAGCGCGTTCGAGGAATTCCTCGGGCGTGGCATTCGCGATTTTGTGTATCCGGGAGGTTCTCATGGTTGAGGTCATGGAGCAGTCGCACGAATACATGCCGCCGGCGCTGGTCGAGGTCGGAGAGTTCAACGAGGACACCCTCGGTGGGCTGGGAACCGTGCCGGACTGGTTCTTCAACATGAACTGGTAGTCACGGCTGCCCTCCGCCCACCGCGCGGAATCGTGGCGCAGGCCGGATCACATTTCCGCCCGCCGGTCTGCGCCACTCCCGCCGGTCTGTGCAACTCCCCGTGCTGCGCAACTTCCCGAACGTCCCTGCATCTTCCCGAACTTCCCTGCGACTTGAACGGTGGTGGCGGCAAGCGATGGGTCCCGGCTTCGTGGTCCTGCCCGACCTCCCCGGCGCGGAGGAGATCGCCGAACGCGCGGCGGCCGCGGCGACGGTCGCGCAGGTCGTCCCGCACGCCTCGGGTCGCCCCTGGTTGGTGGGGACTTGGGCGCCCGGAGCGGTGACGCTCGCCACGGCCGGTCCGGCGCGCCTCGCGGTGATCGGCCGCTGCCCGTTGCCCGTACGGGAGCTGGAAGCGCTGGCGGGCTGCATCCAGGGCCCCTCCGACGCTGGACGCACCCTCGCGCCGCTACGCGGAGCCTGCCACCTCGCCCTGTCCCTCCCCGGACGGGTGCGCGTCCAGGGCAGCGCCTCCGGACTCCGACGCGTCTTCCGCGTCCAGGTTGCGGGTGTCACCGTCGCCGCCGACCGCGCCGACCTGTTGGCCGCGCTGACCGCGGCGCCTCCGGACGAGCAGGTCCTCGCCCTGCGCGTCGCCTGCGGCCTGCAACTGCCGTACCCCGCCAATGCCATGACCATGTGGTCGGGAATCACCGCCGTGGCCCCGGAAAACGCCGTCGAGTGGGACGGCGAGAGGGTCAGGGAATTCACGTGGTGGAAAGCACCCGAGCCCGTCCTCGGTCTTTCCGAAGGTGCGGAGGTCGTCCGCGAGGCGCTTCTCGCCGCCACCGCCGGAATACGACCGGAAAGCGGCAGGTTGAGCGCCGACCTCTCGGGCGGAATGGATTCCACCTCGCTCTGCTTTCTCGCCGCCCGCGAGGTTCCCGACCTGCTGACCTTCCGCTGGGGCGAGGCGGAGTCGGGAAACGACGACGCGCAGTTCGCGGAATTCGCGCGGAAGGAACTCGCCCGCGCGGACCATCTCGTGGTCCCGCAGGACGAGTTGCCGGACATGTTCGCCGCGCCCGGAGCGCCCGTGCCGGGTGACCTGCCCAGCCCGTTGACCCGCGCCACCGCCCGGATCCGGCACAGCGCCGAGCTGTTGGCCCGCCACGGCTCCGTCCGGCACCTGGCCGGGCACGGTGGCGACGAGCTCTTCTGTCCGATGCCCGGCTACCTCCACGGCCTGCTGCGCCGGCGTCCGCTCACCGCACTGCGGCACGTCCGCGCGCACAGTGCGCTGCGCCGCTGGCCGCTCCGTCCCACCCTGGCCGGGCTGGCCCGACCGGGCTCCGTCACCGGCTGGTGGACCGAGCAGGCCGAGCAGTTGACGGACCCCCGACCGCCCCGGCGTCTCCCGCCGCTCGGCTGGGGCCTCGGCCCTATGCGTGCGCCGTCCTGGGTCACCGCCGACGCGGCGGACCTCGCACGCAGCGCGCTGCGCGGCGTGGCCGAGCAGGCCGCGCCGCTGGCCGACGACATCGGCGTGCACCAGACGCTGCTGGTCGTCCGCTCCAACACGGTCACCTACCGCCTCCTCGGCGGCCTCTACGCCGAACACGGCATCGAGCTGGAGTCGCCGTACCTCGACGACCGGGTGCTCGACGCCGTGCTGCGCGTCCGCCCGTACGCGCACGCGGGGCCCTGGCGGTTCAAGCCGCTGCTGACCGAGGCGGTCGCCGGGCTCGTCCCGGACCGGGTCCGCAACCGAAGCACCAAGGGCGAGTTCGGCGAGGACGTCCGCCGCGGCCTGCGTCGCAACCTGCCCGCGGTGCTGGAGCTGCTGGGGCCCGACTCGGAGCTCGCCTCCCGGGGCCTGATCGACCCCGTCGAGCTGCGCACCCGCCTGACGGGCCCTCAGGCGGACAACGCCGCGGTCCAGGCGCTGGAGAACCTTCTCGGCTGCGAGAGCTGGCTGCGTGTGGCCGATCGTCCGCCCCTTTCCGCTGTAGCCCAGGAGGCCTGACCGGTGCGACTCCACCCCGACGTCTCGATGACCGACACCGAGGACGGCACGGTCCTGCTGCACGGCCGTACCGGCCGCTACTGGCAGCTCAACACCACCGGCCGCGACGTCCTCCAAGGCCTCCTCGCCGGCCGGACCCCGACCGAGCTGGCCGCCACGCTGGCGGCGGCACACGGGATCGGCGTCGAGCGCGCGAAGACCGACGTCAAGGCGGTGCTGTCGCAGCTGGCCTCGGCGGAGCTGATGCTGCCGTGAGCGTGCAGATGTCCCTCGACCACCGTGCGGCCCTCCCGCTGTGGCGGCGTCCGGCGCCGCTGCTCGCCGTGGGCGTCGCGCGTCTGCTGGCGCGGGTCAAGCCCGCGACACTGCGGAAGGTGCTGGAGTTCGCCCGTCGCGGCGCGGATGCCGCGACGGCGCGGCAGGCAGCGGTCGCGCGGGAGCAGGTCGTGGCCGTGAGCGCGCGCTGTGCGGGCAATAACTGCCTCCAGCGGTCGATCGCGGCGGCGTTGCTGTGCCGCGCGCGCGGCACCTGGCCGACCTGGTGCACGGGGGTGCGTACGCACCCGTTCGCGGCACACGCCTGGATCCAGGTGGACGGCGAGCCGATCGGCGAACCGCACCCGGCAGGGTTCTTCCACCCGCTGCTCGCGGTCCCGCCTCAGTCTGTTTAGGCGGTGCGGACGTTGCACCCACCTCAGAGCCCCGCGCCCCTGAGGTGGATGGTTCCCGCCACCCGAATAGTGCGCGCAGCGCTTCGCGGACCTCCGTAGGATGGGGACACCTCCGTGTCAATAGACTCGGCCAGGTCCGTTTCCTTCACCCACCAGAGGATCGCTGCATGCCTGGCATTACGCGCGAGGAGGTCGCCCACCTCGCCCGGCTGTCGCGGCTGGAGCTCAAGAGCGAAGAGCTTGACCACTTCGCCGAGCAGCTGAACGACATCGTGGACGCGGTCGCCCGCGTCAGCGAGATCGCCGCCGAAGACGTCCCGCCGACCTCGCACCCGCTGCCGCTGACCAACGTCATGCGCGCCGACGAGGTGCGCCCCTCGCTCAGCCCCGACGAGGTGCTGGCCTGCGCTCCGGCCGCGGAGGAGCAGCGCTTCCGTGTCCCGCAGATCCTCGGGGAGGACTGAGAAACCGTGGCCGACCTGATCCACTACACCGCCGCCGAGACCGCCGAGGCGATCGCCTCCGGCACGGTCTCCGCCGTCGAGGTCGCGCAGGCGCACCTGGACCGCATCAACGCCGTGGACGAGAAGGTGCACGCCTTCCTCCACGTGGACACGGACGGCGCGCTCGACGCCGCCCGCGCCGTGGACGCCAAGCGCGCCGCAGGCGAGGAGCTCGGCCCGCTGGCCGGTGTCCCGATCGCGCTGAAGGACGTCTTCACCACCAAGGGCGTGCCGACCACCGCCGGGTCCAAGATCCTCGAGGGCTGGATCCCGCCGTACGACGCGACCCTGACCCGCCGCCTCAAGGAGGCGGGCGTGGTGATCCTCGGCAAGACCAACATGGACGAGTTCGCCATGGGGTCCTCCACCGAGAACTCCGCCTACGGCCCGACCGGCAACCCGTGGGACCTCTCCAGGATCCCGGGCGGCTCCGGTGGTGGCTCCGCCGCCGCGCTCGCCGCGTACGAAGCGCCGCTGGCCATCGGCACCGACACCGGTGGCTCGATCCGTCAGCCGGGCGCCGTCACCGGCACCGTGGGCGTCAAGCCGACCTACGGCAGCGTCTCCCGCTACGGTCTGATCGCCTTCTCGTCCTCGCTCGACCAGGGCGGTCCCTGCGCCCGTACGGTCCTGGACGCGGCGCTGCTGCACGAGGCCATCGCCGGGCACGACCCGATGGACTCGACCTCGATCAACGCCCCCGTCCCGCAGGTCGTGGCCGCGGCCCGCCAGGCGGACGTCAAGGGCATGCGCGTCGGCGTGGTCACGGAGTTCGGCGGCGAGGGCTACCAGGCCGGTGTGATGCAGCGCTTCCACGAGTCGGTGGAGCTGCTCCGCTCGCTGGGCGCCGAGATCGTCGAGATCTCCTGCCCGTCCTTCACCTACGCGCTCCCGGCGTACTACCTGATCGCCCCGTCCGAGGCCTCCTCCAACCTGGCCCGCTTCGACGCGATGCGCTACGGCCTGCGCGTCGGCGACGACGGCAACCGCTCGGCGGAGGAGGTCACCGCGCTGACCCGCGAGGCCGGCTTCGGCCCGGAGGTCAAGCGCCGCATCATGCTCGGCACCTACGCGCTGAGCTCGGGCTACTACGACGCCTACTACGGCTCGGCTCAGAAGGTCCGGACGCTGATCACCCGCGACTTCGACCGCGCCTTCGCGGACGTCGACGTGCTGATCTCGCCGACCACGCCGACCACCGCCTTCCCGATCGGCGAGCGCGCCGACGACCCGATGGCGATGTACTTGGCGGACCTCTGCACCATTCCGTCGAACCTGGCGGGCAATGCGGCCATGTCGGTCCCCGTGGGGCTGGCTCCGGAGGACAATCTCCCGGTCGGCCTGCAGATCATCGCCCCCGCGCTGGCCGACGACCGGCTGTACCGCGTGGGTGCGGCGGTCGAGGCGGCACTCAACGAGAAGTGGGGACACCCCCTGCTGGAGGAGGCACCGGCACTATGAGCAAGCTCGAAACGGCCAAGGGCTTCAAGCACACCAAGCCGGGCCTGATGGTGGGCATCGGCGGCAGCGCCTTCGGCGCCTTCGGCATCGTCAAGGACCTGAAGAAGGCCCGCGCCGAGGCCGACACCCTCAAGCTGATCAACGCCGCCGTCGGCGCCCTCGCCCTGGTCACCAGCACTCTGCTGCTCGTCCGCGAGCTGCGCCGGCTGGGCCAGGACGACATCCTCGCCGACTGACTCAGACCGCAAGCCACACCCTGAAAGGACGCCTTTGTGAGCGTCATTGACCTGGTCCCGTACGAGGAGGCCCTGGCCTCGTACGACCCGGTGATGGGCCTTGAGGTCCATGTCGAGCTGGGTACCAAGACCAAGATGTTCTGCGGTTGTTCGACCGCGCTGGGCGCGGAGCCGAACACCCAGGTCTGCCCGACCTGCCTGGGGTTGCCGGGCTCACTGCCGGTCGTGAACGCGATCGGCGTGGAGTCCGCGATCCGCATCGGTCTCGCGCTGAACTGCGAGATCGCCGAGTGGTGCCGCTTCGCCCGGAAGAACTACTTCTATCCGGACATGCCGAAGAACTTCCAGACCTCCCAGTACGACGAGCCGATCGCCTTCAACGGCTACCTGGACGTCCAGCTGGAGGACGGCGAGGTCTTCCGGGTGCAGATCGAGCGCGCCCACATGGAGGAGGACACCGGCAAGTCCACCCACGTCGGTGGTGCCACGGGCCGTATCCACGGCGCCGAGTACTCGCTGCTGGACTACAACCGGGCCGGCATCCCGCTGATCGAGATCGTCACCAAGCCGATCGAGGGCGCGGGCGACCGCGCGCCCGAGGTGGCCCGTGCCTACGTGGCGGAGCTGCGTGAGCTGATCCGTGCCCTCGGTGTGTCCGAGGCCCGCATGGAGATGGGTCAGATGCGCTGTGACGTCAACCTGTCGTTGATGCCCAAGGGTGCGACGAAGTTCGGCACCCGCAGCGAGACCAAGAACGTCAACTCGCTGCGCAGCGTCGAGCGGGCCGCCCGGTTCGAGGTCCAGCGGCACGCCGCGGTCCTCAACGCGGGTGGCACGATCGTCCAGGAGACGCGCCACTTCCACGAGGAGGACGGCTCCACCACCTCGGGCCGGATCAAGGAGGAGGCGGAGGACTACCGCTACTTCCCCGAGCCGGACCTGGTCCCGGTCGCGCCCGCGCGCGAGTGGGTCGAGGAGCTGCGCGCCTCGCTGCCGGAGCTGCCGCGCGTCCGCCGCCAGCGGCTGCAGCAGGAGTGGGGCATCTCGGCCACCGAGATGCAGTCCGCGCTCAACGCCGGTGCCATCGAGCTGATCCTGGCCACCATCGACGCCGGCGCCCCGGCCGACCAGGCCCGCAAGTGGTGGCTGGGCGAGCTGGCCCGCCGCTCCAACGAGGACGGCGTCGAGCTGGCCGCGCTGCCGATCACCCCGGCCCAGGTGGCCCGGGTCTCGGCGCTGGTGGCCGAGGGCAAGCTGAACGACAAGCTGGCCCGCCAGGTCATCGAGGGCGTGCTGGCCGGCGAGGGCGAGCCGGACGCGGTCGTGGAGAAGCGCGGCCTGGCCGTCGTCTCCGACGACTCCGCGCTCGGCGCGGCCGTCGACGCGGCGCTGGCGTCGCAGCCGGACGTGGCCGACAAGATCCGCTCGGGCAAGTTCGCCGCGGCGGGCGCGCTGGTCGGCGCGGTCATGAAGGCCACCCGTGGCCAGGCCGACGCGGCCCGCGTCAAGGAGCTGATCTTCGAGAAGCTCGGCGTACAGCCTGAATAGCAAAGACAGGCCGAGTCGGACCGGTGCCTAAGGACTTCTCCGTCTAAGGCCCCGGTGTCTTAGGCCGAACGGACCGCCGTTCTGAGTACTCATCGGGTACTCGGGGCGGCGGTCCGTCGTTTCTAAGGCTCCCGGGTGGATCAGGATCGGGCATGCGCCCCATGTGGGGGACCCCACTGGGAGAGGAGATTGGACATCGTCAAGGGGGCGTCCCCCGAGAAACCACCCACAGGGGAGAACGACGATGTTCGAGTTCCAGATGATCCAGGCCCGCCAGGACGAGCTGATCGCTGCCGCCGACCAGCACCGGCTGGTCCGTGAGGCCGCCCGCGCCAACCGCAGCAACAAGGACCGGGGGGCGGGTGAGTCGCGCCGGAGCCGTCGGAGCAGCGGCTCGGTACGCGACGTCCTCCACTCCGTGGCCCGCTAAATAACAGCTGATCAGCCCGGAGATGTGCCATGCTGCCGAGCGTGGAGCGGATATCTGTCAGTCCCGTGTTCATCGGACGCGGATCGGAGATGGCCGCCCTCACCCAGGCGCTGCAGCGAGCTGACGGGGGACAGCCGCAGGTTCTGCTGATCGGGGGAGAGGCGGGGGTCGGCAAGACCAGGCTGCTGGAGGAGTTCCAGCACGCCGCCGAGGCTCGGGGGGCTTCGGTGGTGGTCGGGGGATGCCTGGAGATCGGCGCGGAGGGCCTGCCCTTCGCGCCGTTCGCCACCGTCCTGCGGCGGTTGCACCGCGGCGAGCTCGGGCCCGGGCTCGAACTCGCCGCGGTCGGCCGGGAGAGCAGCCTGGCCCGGCTGCTGCCCGACATGCTGCCGGACCTGGGCGAGGCGCCGCCCGAGGCCCATGACGAGTACGCCCGGGCCCGGCTCTTCGACCACACCGCGCAGCTCTTCGAGCAGCTCACCGCCGAGCGCACGCTCGTCCTCGCGGTCGAGGACCTGCACTGGTCCGACCGCTCGACCCGGGAGCTCTTCGCCTTCCTGGTCCGCACCCTGCACCGGGCGCGGCTGGTGCTGCTCGGCACCTACCGCACCGACGACCTGCACCGGCGTCACCCGGTCCGGCCCTACCTGGCCGAGCTGGAGCGGCTCCGCACCGTCCAGCGGCTCGAACTGCCGCGCCTGGCCCAGCGCGAGGTGGCCCGTCAGCTGGCCGGGATCCTCAGCCCGGCCCGGCCCACCGCCGAGCTGGTGCAGAAGATCTTCCGCCGCTCCGAGGGAAACCCGTTCTTCGTCGAGGAGTTGGCCGTCTCCCATCAGCAGGGCTGCAGCACCGGACTCACCGACTCGCTGCGTGACCTGTTGCTGGTCCGGATGGAGGCGCTGCCCGAGGAGACCCAGTCGATGCTGCGCGTGCTCGCGGCCGGGGGTTCCCGCGTCGAGCACGGCCTGCTGGCCGCCGTCCTCGAGTCCGCCGGAGTGCTCGACGAGGACGAGCTGATAGACGCGCTGCGCACCGCCGTCGGCGCCAACATCATCCAGCCCACCTCCGACGGCGACGGTTACCGCTTCCGGCACGCCCTGGTCCGGGAGGCGGTCGGCGACGACCTGATGCCGGGGGAGAGCACCCGGATCAACCGCCGCTACGCCACCGCCCTGGAGGCCGACCCGGCCCTGGTCTCCGCCGACCAGCGCTCGGCCCGGCTCGCGGGCTACTGGTACTGCGCCCACGACGCCGCCCGCGCCGTCCCGGCCGTGCTCAACGCCGGACGCGAGGCCCGCCGCCGCAACGCCTTCGCCGAGCAACTGCGGATGCTGGACCGCGCGTTGGAGCTGTGGGACGACGTGCCCGACGAGGTCCGCGCCACGCTGCGCGACTACGACCGCGCGGACGAGAGCTACCCGGCCTGCCGCGGCGTCCACGGTTCCGCCGGTGGCGGCGAAGGTGACTGCGGCGGGGAGTGCGGTTCTGACTGCGGCGCGATCCAGCTGGTCGACCTGCTGGCCGAGGCCACGGTCGCGGCGCGGCTCAGCGGTGAGACCGACCGCGGTCTGCGCTACACCAAGCGCGCGCTGCGCCTGCTCGACGAGCAGCGCACCCCGGAGCGCGCCGCCTGGTTCCGGCTGGCCCGCGCGCGGGCGCTGCGCCACGACGTCGGCTCGCGTTCGGAAGAGGACCTGCAGAGAGCGCTCGAGTTGCTCGAAGGGCGCAAACCGAGCGCGGTCCTGGCCGAGCTGCTGCACCGTCAGGCTGTCGACGGGATGCTGGGCGACCCGCGCCGCGAGCACCTCGACGCCGCCCGCCGTTCGGCCGAGATCGCCGAACAGGTCGGCGCGACGTCACTGCGGCTGCACGCCCGGCTGACCCTGGGCATGCTGCACTGCGCCTTCGGCGAGCTGGAGACCGGTGCGGCGCTGCTCGCCGAGATCCAGGAGCAGGCGGACGCGTCCGGCGACATGGACCTGCGCTCCCGCGTCTACACCAACCTCTCCAGCCACCACGAGATCCAGGGCCGCTCGCGTCGCGCGGCCGAGGTGGCCCGCACCGGGCTCGCCGTGATCCGCGCCAACGGCATGGCCGGCTACACGGGCACGATCATCCTGGGCAACCTGGCCGAGCCGCTGATCTCGCTCGGCGAGCTGGACGAGGCCGCCCAGTTGCTGGCCGAGGAGCCCAACTGGTCCGGGCAGCGCGCCCATCGGGACTTCATGGAGCGGCTGCGCGGCGAGATCGCCTACCTGCGCGGCGACCTGGCGTCCGCGACCGAGCATCTCGCCGAGGCCCGCCGTCCCGGAACGATCTGGCAGCCGCAGAAGTACCTGCCGGTCACGCTGCTGGCGATGCGGCTCGCCGCCGCGCAGGGCCGCTATGCGGACGCGCGGGCGGAACTGCTGACGCTGCTGGAGGCCGGACGCGTCGAGGGTCACGACCGCGCCTGGTGGGCCCTGTTGGCGACCGCCGCCGCGGTCGAGGCGGACGCCCGCCACCTGCCGACGATGGCCGCGGGCCGGGCGGAGATCCTCGCCCGGATCCGGGAGGTCGCCGCGGGTCTGGCCCGGGGCCTGCCGCTGTTCGAGGGCTGGTCGGCGGTCCTCACGGCGGAGTTGGCCCGTGCGGAGGGCACGGCCCGCGTGGCGGACTGGCGGCGTGCGGCCGAGGCGTTGTCCCAGCTGGAGTGCCCGTTCCCGCGCGACCTGGCCCTGCTGCGCCTCGCGGAGGCGCACGCGGCGGACGGCGAGAAGGCGGCGGCAAGCGCGGTCGCCCGCGAGTCCGCGGCGCTGGCGCGCCGCCACGGCGACCAGCTGATGCAGCGCGAGCTGCGCAGCCTCGCGGAGCGGGCGCGGCTCAGCCTCTCGGAGGGTGACGCCGCCGCGCCGGACGACGGAGCGGACGAGACGTTCCAGGACGCGTTCCACCTGACTCCGCGCGAGCGTGACGTCCTGAAGCTGCTCGCCCTGGGACGGACGAACCGTCAGATCGCGGAGGAGCTGTTCATCTCACCGAAGACGGCGAGTGTGCACGTCTCGAACATTCTCGCCAAGCTGGAGGTCACGGGCCGAGGAGAGGCCGCGGCGGTCGCACACCGGCTTCGCCTGGTTTCGGCGGGATGAGTGCGGTTCCCTGAGCAGACTCATTTGCAAGGCGAGGTAGTTGCACCCTCAGGGGCGCGGGGCTCTGCTCATGTGCGGCTCCGCCGCGCGGGCGCGAGACACCACCCTGTGCAGATGGCCCTGCGCATCGAGGACCATCCGCATGTCGGCGGCTTGTCGCGCCCGTGCGGCGGAGCCGCACATGAGCAGAGCCCGCGCCCCTGGACAGTGCCAACGTCCCCGCCGGTCCGGAAGCGCTCCGCCGTCCCGCGTTAGGGTCACTGCATGAGCGCCCGCTACCTGCTTCCGTACGCCCCCGATGATCTCGGTCCGCTCCCGGACCGCCTCGCAGCGGACGTGCTGGTCTGGGACGGGGACAGCCCCGCGCCCGCCCCCGCGGAGCTGGAAGGCATCGAGTTCTTCTGCCTCCCGTACATGCGCCACCCCGTCGCCCTCCGGCTGTTCCCGAACCTCCCCGCGCTGCGGGTCGTCCAGACGCTCACCGCCGGGATGGACGACGTGCTGCCGCACGTGCCCGCCGGGGTCACCGCGTGCAACGCACGCGGGCTGCACGACGCGAGCACCGCCGAGCTCGCGGTGACGCTGATCCTCGCCTCGCTGCGCGGGATCCCGCGCTTCTCCCGGCTCCAGGCCGAAGGCCAGTGGCGGCAGGAGTTCCACCAGTCGCTCGCCGACAAGACCGTGCTGATCCTCGGGCACGGTTCCATCGGCCACGCCCTCGCCGCGCGCCTCGCGCCGTTCGAGTGCGAGGTCGTTCCCGTCGCCCGGACCGCCCGTCCGGACGAGGGCGTCCACTCCGTCTCCGAGTTGCCGACGCTCCTGCCGACCGCCGACGTCGTGGTGCTGCTGACGCCGCTCACGCCCGAGACGCGACACCTCGTCGACGCCTCGTTCCTGGCCCGGATGAAGGACGGCGCGTTGCTCGTCAACGTCGCGCGCGGTCCCGTCGTGGACACCGACGCACTGCTCAAGGAGCTGACCGCCAAGCGGCTGCGTGCCGCGCTGGACGTGACCGATCCCGAGCCGCTGCCCGCCGACCATCCGCTGTGGCACGCGCCGGGAACACTGATCACCCCTCATGTCGGCGGTCCCAGCTCGGCGTTCCTGCCGCGGGCGAAGCGCCTGCTCCGGGCGCAGGTGCTGCGCTACGAGGGCGGGGAGACCATGGCCAACGTCATTCCTATGGTCTGAACCACCTGAACGATCCCCTCGCGCAACCGTGCGCCCCCGGCGTGCGCCCACGACTTCTCCTTCTTTTGCGCACGCAGCGCCCGATTTCGTCCGAATCGGGTACAGCTACCCTGACACTCGCCATTACTCTGAGTTGAGTGTGCATGTCTCTGAGTGACGACTGTGGTGTAGGTTCCCGACCGGGAGATCCGGTAGGGAGTTGTCCGCCCCGCTGGTCCGAACGCACCCGGGGCCGGAGGGGGATTGCCCATGCTGAGCACTGACACGTTGCCGCCCGGCTCCTGGGCCGAGGAGCGCTGGACGACCGCCGGACGCTCCGGGTTCCCGGGGCCGCCGGGAGGGGAGGGCACGGCGACGGCCGCGCTCTCCCCGTTCGCCTACGGAGACCCCGCGCACCTGGAGTTCGACGACGTCCTGGCCGATCCCGCCACGGCGCACCCGCACGTCCAGGAGCCGCTGCGACTGTCCCAGGCCGCGGCGCGGCTGCCGCGGATACTCATCATGGTGGTCTGCCTGCTGTATCTGGCGGGTGCAGCCTACGGCTGGGGGTCCCAGGGCCTGGCCGACTTCATGGGCGACTTCGGCCTGGCCGGGGCCGCACTGGCCGCGTCGGTCTCCTGCTTCGCGTACGGGTCGGCCTCCGGCGGGCGGAGTCGGCCCGCCTGGTTCTGCTTCGGCCTCAGTTCGCTGATGGTCAGCCTCGGAAACGGCATCTGGGGGTGGTACGAGTGCGTCCTCGGGCAGACGCTGCCGTCGCCCTCGATCGCCGACGTCGTGTTCCTCTTCTTCGCCCCGCCGGCCATCGTCGGTCTGGTGAAGCTGTCCAACCGGCCCCGCAACGCCGCCGGTTGGCTCTGCCTCGCGCTGGACGGGTGGCTGATCGCCGGTTCGCTGCTGACCCTCAGCTGGAGCCTGGCACTCGGCCGCACCGCCGCGGGCGACCAGAGCAGTCCGCTGCGGCTGGCGATGGGCCTGGCCTATCCGCTGCTGGACATCCTGCTCATCAGCATGGTCCTCGGGCTGCGGTTCCGCCGTCCGGACAGCAACCGCGCGGCGGTGCACACGGCCATAGTGGCCCTCGCGCTGACCGTCCTCTGCGATGCCGTCTTCACCAGCCAGTCCTTCAAGGACGCCTACCACTCCGGCGAACTGCTCGACGCCGGCTGGTTCTGCGGCTCGATGCTGCTCGCCTGGGCGCCGTGGGCCAGCAGCAGCCGGTCGGCCCGGCAGATCGCCGGGGTCCCGCGCCGCCCCCGGGTGGCGTCCACCTTCAGCGCGCTCACCCCGTATGCGGCGACCGGCGTCTGCACCGTCGGCCTGCTCTACAACGCGCTCGACCGGCACCACCTGGACCGGTTCGTGCTCATCGTCAGCTGCACCGTGGTGATCGCGCTGATCCTGCGGCAGGGCGTCATGCTGCTCGACAACCTGTCCCTGGCGCAGAAGTTGAGCCACCAGGAGAACCACTTCCGCTCCCTGGTGCAGGGCTCCAGCGACGTCATCATGATCGCCGACCCGGACGGCGTGCTCCGCTACGTCAGCCCGGCCGCCACCGGCGTCTACGGGCGGCCCGCCGAGGAGTTGGTCGGCACCCGACTGCCGGAGATGGTCCATCCCGACGACCTCGGCCACGTGCTCTGGGAGGTGCAGCGCTACCTGGCCAAGTCCCCGGCCGAGCCCACCGCCCGGATCGAGTGCCGGGTGCGCTCGGGCGCGGGCGACTGGCTCGACGTCGAGTCGACCGTCAACCGCTACCGTGACGGGCTGATCTTCAACTGCCGCGACGTCTCCGAACGCGTCCGGCTCCAGGCGCAGTTGGAGCACAACGCGTTCCATGACGCGCTCACCGACCTGCCCAACCGCGCGCTGTTCCTGCAGCGCAGCCGCAGCGCGCTGGCGGGAACGCAGGAGCAGCGCCCCGAGGTGGCGGTGCTCTTCGTCGATCTGGACGGCTTCAAGGCGGTCAACGACACGGCCGGACACCAGGTCGGCGACGAGCTGCTGATCCAGGCCGCGCGCCGACTCGAGGAGTCGGTCCGCTCCGGCGACACGGTGGCCCGGCTCGGCGGTGACGAGTTCGCGGTGCTGCTGGTCGGCGAGGTCGACCGGGACCAGGCCTTCGCCGTCGCCGAACGGCTGCGCGTCGCCGTCTCCGCGCCGTACCAGGTCGGCAACGAGGAGCACGCGGTCGCCGCCAGCATCGGCATCGCCTTCGCCGACGCTGAGGCCACCCCGGAGGGCGCGGCCGACCTGCTGCGCAGCGCGGACCTGGCCATGTACCAGGCCAAGCGCCGTGGCAAGGACCGCGTCAGCGAGTACTCGCCGGAGCTCCGCACCGAGCTGCGCCGCCGCACCGAGCTGGACCAGCGGCTGCGGGTCGCGGTCCGCGAGGGCGAGTTCACCCTGCTCCACCAGCCCGTCGTCGACCTGGCCAGCGGCGCGGTCACCGGCCTCGCCGCGCAGGCGCGCTGGCGTTCGACGCAGGGGCTGGTGCTCACGCCCGCCGAGTTCCTGCACGCCTCCGGAGGGGGTGAGCGCGCGTCGCGGTTCGCCCACTGGACGGTCGACCACGCGCTGCGGCAGGCCGCGGAGCGCGAGGTCGACCTGCCGGTCTCGGTACGGCTGCCCACGCGTGTGGTCGCCGCGCCGGGGCTCTGCGAGGCCGTCGAGACGGCGCTGCACCGGACCGGCCTGCCGCCCGCCCGGCTGCTCGTCGAGCTGGCCGACGGCGGCGGGGGAGTGGCGGACGGGCGGTCGCACGGGTTCGACGACCTGGTGCAGCGGCTGGCCCAGCTCAAGCGCCTCGGCGTGGGTGTGGTGCTGGACGGGTTCGGTGGCGGCACCACGCCGCTCAGCGGGCTGCGCAGGCTGCCCGTGGACGCGCTCAAGCTGGAACGCGGCGTGGTCGACGGGCTGCTCGACTCGTCGTTCCAGCGCACCCTCGCCGCGTCCGTGCTGCGGGTCGGCCGGGAGCTCGGTCTGGACACGGTGGCCGAGGGCGTGGACACCTCCGCCCAGGCGCAGTTGCTCCGCGAGCTGGGCTGCGCACGCGGCCAGGGCCGGTGGTTCGCCGAGCCGCTGGACGAGTCCGACCTGGCGAAACTGCTCGCCGCTGAGCCGTTCGGGGGTGTTCCGGGCGCACGGGTGTCCGACGGAGGTTTCGCATGATGAGACACGATCCCGATCGGCTTGACACCCCACGGGCCGTCGGAGGAAGGTCGTCAGCATGCGCACCCGAATTCTCGTACTTGGCGGGCGCGTCGGCTGATTCGGGAGTGAATTCCCGAGCACGAAGAGCCGACGCGCTACCCCTCGCATGCCCACACTGGGCACGAGGGGTTTTTTGTTGCCGCAAGGCAGCGCGTGCAGCGCACCGCCGGCTAAATCCCTCCGAGAACTCCGAGCAGTCCCGATAGGAATCAGCAGATGACTGAGCAGGCAGCAACGCCCGTCCCGCCGCACGCGGGCCCAGAACCGATGACCGGTGCCCAGTCGCTCATCCGCTCCCTGGAAGCGGTCGGCGCGGAGACGGTGTTCGGGATCCCGGGTGGCGCGATCCTCCCGGCCTACGACCCGTTGATGGACTCGGTGAAGGTCCGCCACATCCTGGTCCGCCACGAGCAGGGCGCGGGACACGCGGCGACGGGTTACGCGCAGGCGACCGGCAAGGTCGGCGTCTGCATGGCGACGTCCGGTCCGGGCGCGACCAACCTGGTGACGCCGCTGGCGGACGCGTACATGGACTCCGTCCCGGTGGTCGCGATCACCGGTCAGGTGGCGTCGAAGGCGATCGGCACGGACGCCTTCCAGGAGGCGGACATCTGCGGCATCACGATGCCGATCACCAAGCACAACTTCCTGGTGACCGACCCCTCGGAGATCCCGCGCGTGATCGCGGAGGCCTTCCACATCGCCTCGACCGGGCGGCCGGGGCCGGTGCTGGTGGACATCTCCAAGGACGCGCTGCAGGCCCGGACGATCTTCCGCTGGCCGGTCGAGCAGCAGCTGCCGGGCTACCGTCCGGTGACCAAGCCGCACGCCAAGCAGATCCGCGAGGCGGCCCGGATGCTGGCCACCTCCAAGCGCCCGGTCCTCTACATCGGCGGCGGCGTGCTCAAGGCCCAGGCCACGGCGGAGCTGCGGATCCTGGCCGAGCTGACCGGCGCCCCGGTCGTCACCACGCTGATGGCGCTGGGCGCGTTCCCCGACAGCCACGACCAGCACCTGGGCATGCCGGGCATGCACGGCTCGGTCGCCGCGGTCACCGCGCTGCAGAAGGCGGACCTGCTCTTCGCGCTGGGCACCCGCTTCGACGACCGGGTCACCGGTCGCCTGGACACCTTCGCCCCGTTCGCCAAGATCGTCCACGCGGACATCGACCCGGCGGAGATCGGCAAGAACCGCACCGCAGACGTGCCGATCGTGGGCGACGCCCGCGAGATCATCGCCGACCTGATCGTCGCGGTCCAGCAGGAGCAGGCCGCGGCGAAGGAGGGCGAGGCCCGCTTCGAGTACGACGCCTGGTGGGAGCAGTTGAACACCTGGCGCAAGACCTACCCCGTCGGCTACGACCCGGCCCCCGAGGGCATGCTCAGCCCGCAGCAGGTGATCGAGCGGATCGGCCAGAAGGTCGGCTCCGACGCCATCTACGCGGCGGGCGTGGGCCAGCACCAGATGTGGGCCAGCCAGTTCATCACCTTCGAGAAGCCGGGCACCTGGCTCAACTCCGGCGGCGCGGGCACGATGGGCTACGCGGTCCCGGCGGCGATGGGCGCGAAGGCGGGCTGTCCGGAGTCGGCGGTCTGGGCGATCGACGGCGACGGCTGCTTCCAGATGACCAATCAGGAGCTGGTCACCTGCGCGCTGAACAACCTGCCGATCAAGGTCGCGATCATCAACAACGGCTCGCTGGGCATGGTCCGCCAGTGGCAGACGCTGTTCTACAACGAGCGCTACTCCAACACGGTCCTGCACGCGGGCCCGGAGCACGACGGCAAGGGCCCGTCGGCGGGCACCCGGCTGCCGGACTTCGTCAAGCTGTCCGAGGCGATGGGCTGCCACGCGCTGCGCTGCGAGCGCCCGGAGGACCTGGACGCGGTGATCGAGAAGGCGATGGAGCTGAACGACGCACCGGTCGTCATCGACTTCATCGTCCACCAGGACGCGATGGTCTGGCCGATGGTCGCCGCGGGCACCAGCAATGACGAGATCCTGGCCGCGCGCGACGTCCGTCCGGACTTCGGCGACGAGAACGACTGAGACGAAGACGAAGGGGCCACGAAAGCCATGTCCAAGCACACCCTCTCCGTCCTGGTCGAGAACAAGCCGGGCGTCCTCGCCCGGATCGCGGCACTGTTCTCCCGCCGCGGGTTCAACATCGACTCCCTGGCGGTCGGACCGACCGAGCACCCGGACGTCTCCCGGATGACCATCGTGGTCAACGTGGAGGACCTTCCGCTGGAGCAGGTCACCAAGCAGCTGAACAAGCTGATCAACGTGATAAAGATCGTCGAGCTGGACCCGACTGCGTCGGTGCGCCGCGAACTGATGCTGGTCAAGGTCCGCGCGGACGCGGAGACGCGCTCGCAGGTGACGGAGATCGTCCAGCTCTTCCGCGCCAAGACGGTCGACGTCTCCCCGGACGCCGTCACCATCGAGGCGACCGGCAGCGGCGACAAGCTCGAGGCGATGCTCAAGATGCTGGAGCCGTACGGGGTCAAGGAACTCGTGCAGTCCGGCATGGTCGCCATAGGTCGCGGCGCCAGGTCGATTACCGACCGTTCCCTGCGTTCGGTCGAGCGATCGGCGTAGCCGATAGGGGCGCGGGGAACTGCGCGACAAGCCACCGTGTGTGGTGAGTCGC
Organism: Streptacidiphilus sp. BW17; assembly: GCF_041262485.1. Classification (NCBI taxonomy): domain Bacteria; kingdom Bacillati; phylum Actinomycetota; class Actinomycetes; order Kitasatosporales; family Streptomycetaceae; genus Streptacidiphilus; species Streptacidiphilus sp. BW17. The sequence continues at coordinate 65,159 of NZ_JBGCCR010000016.1, forward strand.
CGAACGCGCAGGGCCGTCCTCACAGGGTGGTTGCTCGCGCAGTTCCCCGCGCCCCTGGACAGTGCAGCCGCGCCCCCGACCTGCATCTACGTGTGAGACGCTAATCTCACCCTCTGAGACTCCACCGTCCCGAAAATTCCTTCGGCGTACGGTGTTCCCAAGGAATCCATCCCGCAAGGAGAAGCCAGCGATGGCCGAGCTGTTCTACGACGACGACGCCGATCTGTCCATCATCCAGGGCCGCAAGGTCGCCATCCTGGGCTACGGCAGTCAGGGCCACGCGCACGCGCTCTCCCTGCGTGACTCCGGGGTCGACGTCCGCGTCGGGCTGCTGCCGGAGTCCAAGTCCCGTGCCAAGGCCGAGGAGCAGGGTCTGCGCGTGGTCACGCCGGCGGAGGCTGCGGCCGAGGCCGACGTGATCATGATCCTGGTGCCGGACCCGATCCAGGCCGACGTTTACAAGGAGGTCGTGGAGCCGAACCTGAAGGCGGGCGACGCCCTCTTCTTCGGCCACGGCCTGAACATCCGCTACGGCTTCATCGAGCCGCCGGCGAACGTCGACGTCTGCATGGTCGCCCCGAAGGGCCCGGGCCACCTGGTCCGTCGCCAGTACGAGGAGGGTCGCGGCGTCCCCTGCATCGTGGCTGTCGAGCAGGACGCCACGGGCAAGGCCCTGGAGCTCGCGCTCTCCTATGCGAAGGGCATCGGCGGCACCCGTGCCGGCGTCATCAAGACGACCTTCACCGAGGAGACCGAGACCGACCTCTTCGGCGAGCAGGCCGTCCTGTGCGGTGGCACCGCCGCGCTGGTCAAGGCCGGTTTCGAGACCCTGGTCGAGGCGGGCTACCAGCCCGAGATCGCCTACTTCGAGTGCCTCCACGAGCTGAAGCTCATCGTCGACCTCATGTACGAGGGCGGCCTGGAGAAGATGCGCTGGTCCGTCTCCGAGACGGCCGAGTGGGGCGACTACGTCACCGGCCCGCGCATCATCACGGACCAGACCAAGGCCGAGATGAAGAAGGTCCTCGGCGACATCCAGGACGGCACCTTCGCCAACACCTGGATCGCCGAGTACAAGGCCGGTCTGCCGAAGTACAACGAGTACAAGAAGGCCGACAGCGAGCACCTGCTGGAGACCACCGGCAAGAAGCTCCGCAAGCTCATGAGCTGGGTCGACGACGAGGCGTAAGTCGCCTCTTCCGCGGGGGCGGTCTTCGGACCGCCCCCGCGGCTTTGTACGGAACGTACGGTCCCGTGCGGGTGATTCTTCCGCTCGGGCGATCGGCGGATGCGCCTCCGCCGATAGACTCAATTCTGCGCGTCAGGCTCACAGCGTCGTGCGTCTCCAACGCGGCATGCCACCCTCCCCCTCCATGCCGTCACCGCAACGCGGGTGCCACCCCCATCGCACGGCTTCGGGGACACCGGACAGTAAGGACCACTGTCGTGAGCAGCAAGCCTGTAGTTCTCATCGCCGAAGAGCTCTCCCCCGCCACCGTCGACGCGCTCGGCCCGGACTTCGAGATCCGCCACTGTGACGGTGCCAACCGCTCCGAGCTGCTCCCCGCGATCGCGGACGCGGACGCGATCCTGATCCGCTCGGCCACCAAGGTGGACGCCGAGGCCATCGCCGCCGCCCGCAAGCTCAAGGTCGTCGCCCGCGCCGGTGTCGGCCTCGACAACGTGGACGTCCCGTCGGCCACCAAGGCCGGCGTCATGGTCGTCAACGCGCCGACGTCCAACATCGTCACCGCCGCCGAGCTGGCCTGTGGCCTGCTGATCTCGACGGCACGTCACATCCCGTCCGCCAACGCCGCGTTGAAGAACGGCGAGTGGAAGCGCAGCAAGTACACCGGCGTCGAGCTGGCCGAGAAGACCCTCGGCGTCGTCGGCCTCGGCCGGATCGGTGTGCTCGTCGCCCAGCGGATGTCCGCCTTCGGCATGAAGGTCGTCGCCTACGACCCCTACATCCAGGCCGCGCGCGCCGCGCAGATGGGCGTCAAGCTGCTCCCGCTGGACGAGCTGCTCGAGGTCGCCGACTTCATCACCGTGCACCTGCCCAAGACGCCGGAGACCATCGGTCTGATCGGTGACGAGGCGCTGCACAAGGTCAAGCCGAGCGTCCGCATCGTCAACGCCGCCCGTGGTGGCATCGTCGACGAGGAGGCGCTGGCCGCCGCGCTCAAGGAGGGCCGGGTCGCCGGCGCGGGCCTGGACGTCTTCGTGAAGGAGCCCTGCACCGACTCGCCGCTCTTCGGCTTCGACAACGTCGTGGCCACCCCGCACCTCGGCGCCTCCACCGACGAGGCGCAGGAGAAGGCGGGCATCTCGGTCGCGCGCAGCGTGCGGCTCGCCCTCGCGGGTGAGCTGGTACCGGACGCGGTCAACGTCCAGGGCGGCGTCATCGCCGAGGACGTCCGTCCGGGCCTGCCGCTGGCCGAGAAGCTCGGCCGTATCTTCACCGCGCTCGCGGGCGAGGTCGCGGTCCGTCTGGACGTCGAGGTGCGCGGCGAGATCACCCAGCACGACGTGAAGGTGCTGGAGCTGTCCGCCCTCAAGGGCGTGTTCGAGGATGTCGTCGCCGAGACGGTCTCCTATGTCAACGCCCCGCTGTTCGCGCAGGAGCGCGGCCTCGAGGTACGGCTGACGACCACCAGCGAGAGCCCCGAGTACCGCAACGTCATCACCGTCCGCGGCACGCTCACCGACGGCCGCGAGGTCTCGGTCGCGGGCACGCTGACCGGCCCGAAGCGCCAGCAGAAGATCGTCGGCGTCAACGACTTCGACGTGGACGTCGCCCTGACCGACTACATGGGCTTCTTCCGCTACGAGGACCGCCCGGGCGTCGTCGGCACGCTGGGCCGCCTGCTGGGTGACGCGGGCATCAACATCGCCGGCATGCAGGTCTCCCGCGAGGCGGAGGGCGGCGACGCGCTGGTCTCCCTGACGGTCGACAGCGAGATCCCGCAGGGGCTGCTCGGCGAGATCGCCGCCGAGATCGGCGCGCAGTTCGCGCGCAGCGTGAACCTGTCCGCGTAAGCGGAACCTTCGCTCCGCAGGTAGTTGCACTTTCAGGGGCGCGGGGAACTGCGCGACAAGCCACCGTGTGTGGTGAGTCGCCGAGCGCGCAGGGCCATCCACACAGGGTGGTTCTCGCGCAGTTCCCCGCGCCCCTGATGCGCTGCATGGTTCCTCGTCGCCGCAAAGGTCAGGCCGGCTCCCCGCCGACGTTGGCGTCCAGCCAGTCGTTCAGCGGCCTCGTCGCCTTGAGGAACTGCACCAGGCGCTTCTTCGCCTCCGCCGTGCCCAGCCACGGTTCGACCGGCCACTGGCGCCACGCAGCAACGCTCTTGTTGCGCAGCAGTTCGATGCGTGGGTGGTCCTTCGGGTAACCGCGCGGCGCACTCTTCAGGCGGTCGCGGGACATGAGCTCGATCTCGCCACCGCGCGTCAGCTTCGCGAGGACCGCCTCCAGCGCAGCGCCCCGCCGGTCGTCCGATACCGCCGCGCGGTAGCGCGCCAGCTGGTCGGGGGACATCACATAGCGGCCGCTCCCCGCGCCCAGGCCGTCGGCCGAGAGTTGGACGTAGCCGCCTCCCTCCAACACCGCGCCGATGTGGGTCTTGTACGGCGACTTGTCGGCCGAGAAGCGGACGTCGCGGTAGGGGCGGAAGATCTTGCCCTCGCCGTACGCGGGCGCCAGCTCCTCCAGGAGCTGTTCCAGCGGCTCGCGCACGCAGCGCTCGTACGCGTCCTTGTGGGACGTCCAGTAGGTCTTGGAGTTGTCGGCCTCCAAGCCCTCGAAGAACTCGAGGGCCTCCGCCGGCCAGCCTTGGAAGCTCATGATCACCCGTCCAGGGGACGCGCTGTCTCGGATAGTAGGAAATCCAAGTATCTCTGGAGACAGTTCGACGAGCTTGTCGTACCGTGAAATGCATGCAGTCGGACTGTCTGCCGTATCCACGGCCGGTTCCGACTCGGCCCCAGTACAGGTGACCCCTGTCCGGCCCGCTTTCCCCAGAACGGACCGCACACACCACAGGAGTCTCCCCATGAACGCTCCGAAGCCGCGTACCCGACGCACCCCGCACACCACCGCCGAGCGCGCCCAGGCAGCCGCTGCCCTGCAGCGGGCGCTGGACCGCCGGGACAACGGCGGCGTCACCGGACACCAGGACGGTTCCGCCCACTAGATCCGACGGGCCGTCCAGAGCCGATGCATCGTCAGTCGTCCGGATGGCGGACAGTACGGTGTCAGCCAATGGACCCGGGAGTATGGTCTCCGCATGTCTCGCACTCTCCGCCTTGCAGTGATCCCTGGTGACGGAATCGGCCAGGAGGTCGTTGCTGAAGGACTGAAGGTCCTCTCCTCGGCCCTCCCCGCCGACGTCAAGGTGGAGAGCGTCGAGTACGACCTCGGCGCCCGCCGCTACCACGCCACCGGTGAGACCCTGCCGGACAGCGTGCTCGACGAGCTCAAGGGCGCGGACGCCATCCTGCTGGGCGCCATCGGCGACCCGTCGGTGCCGTCCGGCGTGCTGGAGCGCGGGCTGCTGCTGAAGCTGCGCTTCGCCTTCGACCACCACGTCAACCTCCGTCCGGGCAAGCTCTTCCCGGGCGTGCAGTCGCCGCTCGCGGGCGACCACGACATCGACTTCGTCGTGATCCGCGAGGGCACCGAGGGCCCGTACGTGGGCAACGGCGGCTCGCTGCGTACCGGCACCGAGCAGGAGGTGGCCACCGAGGTCAGCCTCAACACGGCGTTCGGCATCGAGCGCGTCGTCCGCGACGCGTTCGCCCGGGCGCAGGCGCGTCCGCGCAAGAAGCTGACCCTGGTGCACAAGAACAACGTCCTGGTCCACGCCGGCCACCTGTGGAAGCGGATCTTCGACCGGGTCGGGACCGAGTTCCCCGAGGTCACCACCGACTACCTGCACGTCGACGCGGCGACGATCTTCTTCGTCACCCAGCCCGAGCGCTTCGACGTCATCGTCACCGACAACCTCTTCGGCGACATCATCACCGACCTGGCCGCGGCCGTCACCGGCGGCATCGGCCTGGCCGCCTCGGGCAACATCAACCCCTCCGGCGCGTTCCCGTCCATGTTCGAGCCGGTCCACGGCTCCGCCCCGGACATCGCCGGCCAGGGCAAGGCCGACCCGACCGCCACCGTGCTGTCGGTCGCCATGATGCTGAGCCACCTCGGCTACGCGGAGCAGGCCGCGGCGATCGAGTCCGCCGTCGCCGACGACCTGGCCGACCGCGCCTCGCTCACCGCTCCGCGCACCACCTCGGAGATCGGCGACGCGCTCGCCGCCCGAGTAGCCGGCTGACCCGCCGGCCCCTCACGTAGTACCCAGCACCGGGCCGGCGACGGCCCGGTGCTGCGCGTTTGTGCGTGTCATCCGATACACCGGCTGTCGCTGCCGCCCCCATTAGTGCGACCATCGACCGTGGGAACCGCCCTGGTCGAGGTTTCCGCAATGACGACACGGTGAAGGACAAACGTCGATGACCTCCCTCTCAATCGAGCTCAAGCCCTCGGCTCACCCGCTCTCCGCCGCCGAGCGCGAGGCCCGCCTGGCCTCTCCCGGCTTCGGTCGCTTCTTCACCGACAACATGGTGACCATCCGTTGGACCGAGGGCCGGGGTTGGCACGACGCGCAGCTGGTGCCCTACGGCCCGCTGGAGATCGACCCGGCCAACATGACGCTGCACTACGGCCAGTCGATCTTCGAGGGCCTCAAGGCCTACCGCACCGCGGACGGCCGGATCCAGACCTTCCGCCCGGAGGCCAACGCCCGCCGCTTCCAGGCCTCCGCCGCGCGTCTGGCCATGCCGGAGCTGCCCGAGGAGCTCTTCGTCGCCGCCGTCGAGGCGCTGGTCCAGCAGGACCAGGCGTGGGTGCCGGACCAGGACGAGGCCAGCCTCTACCTGCGTCCGTTCATGTTCGCGACCGAGGTCGGGCTGGGCGTCCGCCCGGCCAACGAGTACCTGTTCATGGTCATCGCCTCGCCGGCCGGCGCCTACTTCCCGGGCGGCATCAAGCCGGTCTCGGTCTGGATCTCCGAGGAGTACGTCCGCGCCGCGCCCGGCGGCACGGGCGCGGCCAAGTGCGCGGGCAACTACGCCGCCTCGCTGGTCGCCCAGGCCCAGGCCGCCGAGAAGGGCTGCGACCAGGTCGTCTGGCTGGACGCCGTGGAGCGCCGCTGGATCGAGGAGATGGGCGGCATGAACCTCTACTTCGTCTTCGGCGAGGGAGAGAACGCGAAGATCGTCACCCCGGAGCTGTCCGGTTCGCTGCTGCCGGGCATCACCCGCGACTCGCTGCTGAGCATCGCCGCCGACCTCGGCTACGCCACCGAGGAGCGGAAGATCTCCACCGACGAGTGGCGCGCCGGCAACGCCGACGGCACCCTGACTGAGGTCTTCGCCTGCGGCACCGCCGCCGTGATCACCCCGGTCGGCTCGGTCAAGTCCGCCAGCGGCGACTGGACGGTCGGCGACGGCAACCCGGGCCCGATCACCACCAAGCTGCGTGAGACCCTGCTGGCGCTGCAGACCGGCCGCCGTGAGGACACCCACGGCTGGATGCACCCGATCGTCTGACACCCCGGTCACCAGGGAAATCACCAGGTGAATCACCGGAGGTGACACCACTCGTCCGGGTGGCGGGCCGCGCATCTTGCCATGCGAGATGCGCGGCGCCTTTCGTTCCGCGCTGTGTCAGACTGCGATCGTGCCAACATTCGCACTGATTACCAGCTGCAGCGCGCCGGTCTGAGTTCGCAGGAACAGACCAGCGTGCAGACCTCTCGCATCCGCGGGGGGTCTTTTTCGTTGAACGGGCAGCCCCCGACAGGAGACCACCGGCCATGACCCCCCTCAGCGACGACTTCCACGTCTTCGACACCACGCTGCGCGACGGAGCCCAGCGCGAGGGCATCAACCTCACCGTCGCCGACAAGCTCGCCATCGCCCGGTACCTCGACGACTTCGGTGTGGGTTTCATCGAGGGCGGCTGGCCCGGGGCAAACCCGCGCGACACCGAGTTCTTCGCCCGTGCCGCGAACGAACTCCAGCTCGGCAACGCCCAGCTGGTCGCCTTCGGTGCCACCCGCCGGGCGGGCGGCAAGGCCGCCGAGGACCCGCAGTTGGCGGCCCTGGTCAACTCCGGTGCGCCCGTCGTCACCCTCGTCGCCAAGTCCCACGACCGCCACGTGGAACTGGCGCTGCGCACCACGCTGGAGGAGAACCTGGAGATGGTCCGCGACAGCGTCGCGTACCTGCGCGCCCAGGGACGCCGGGTCTTCATCGACTGCGAGCACTTCTTCGACGGCTACAAGGCCAACCGGGACTACGCGCTCTCCGTCGTCTCAGCCGCCCACGAGGCGGGCGCGGACGTGGTGGTGCTCTGCGACACCAACGGCGGCATGCTGCCGGGCGGCGTCCGCGAGATCGTCGCCGACGTGCTGGCCGCCACCGGCGCGCGTCTCGGCATCCACGCCCAGGACGACACCGGCTGCGCCGTCGCCAACACCCTTGCCGCGGTGGACGCGGGCGCGACCCACGTCCAGTGCACCGCCAACGGCTACGGCGAGCGGGTCGGCAACGCGAACCTCTTCCCGGTCGTCGGCGCGCTGGAGCTCAAGCACGACCTCCGGGTGCTGCCGGAGGGCCGCCTGGCCGAGATGACGCGCATCTCGCACGCCATCGCCGAGGTGGTCAACCTCGCGCCCTCCACCCACCAGCCGTACGTCGGCGTCTCCGCCTTCGCCCACAAGGCCGGCCTGCACGCCTCGGCGATCAAGGTCGACCCCGACCTCTACCAGCACACCGACCCGGCGCTGGTCGGCAACAGCATGCGGATGCTCGTCTCCGACATGGCCGGACGCGCCAGCGTCGAGCTCAAGGGCAAGGAGCTCGGCTACGACCTGTCCGCCGACCGCGAGTTGGTCGGCCGCATCGTCGACCGGGTCAAGGAGAAGGAGCTGGAGGGCTACACGTTCGAGGCCGCCGACGCCTCCTTCGAACTCCTGCTCCGCGCCGAGGCGCACGGCGGTGCGGACCGCTTCTTCACCCTCGAGTCCTGGCGGGCCATCGCCGAGCAGCGGACGGACGGCACCGTCGCGAACGAGGCCACGGTGAAGCTCTGGGCGAAGGGAGAGCGCATCGTCGCCACGGGGGAGGGCAACGGCCCCGTCGACGCGCTGGACGGGGCTCTGCGGGCCGCGGTGGGCCGCTTCTACCCGCAGCTCGCCAAGCTGGAACTGACGGACTACAAGGTCCGCATCCTGGAGGGCCAGCACGGCACCGGGTCGCAGACCCGCGTCCTGATCGAGACGACGGACGGCGAGGCGACGTGGTCCACGGTCGGTGTCGCGGAGAACGTCATCGTCGCCTCCTGGCAGGCCCTCGACGACGCCTACACCTTCGGCCTGCTCCGGTCCGGTCTGACGCCGTGAGGTAGCGAAGGGGCGCGGGGCAGAGCCCCGCGCCCCTGAAGAACGTGCAACTACCAGCGGCAGCGCGGCGGTTACCGCAGGCGCGCCAGCAGCGCGTGCTCGACGAGCGTGATCAGCGCGGACTTCGCGCTGTCGCGGCGGCGCGCGTCCGTCGAGATGATCGGCGTCTCGTGGTCGAGCTGCAGCGCCTCCCGCACCTCCTCGGGACTGTGCGTCTGGCTCCCGTCGAAGGTGTTGACCGCGACGATGAACGGCAGGCCGCTGTTCTCGAAGTAGTCGATCGCGGGGAAGCAGTCGGCCAGGCGGCGGGTGTCCACCAGGACGACGGCGCCGATGGCGCCGCGGACCAGGTCGTCCCACATGAACCAGAAGCGGTCCTGGCCCGGTGTGCCGAACAGGTAGAGGATCAGGTCCTCGTCCAGCGTGATGCGGCCGAAGTCCATGGCGACCGTGGTCGTCGTCTTGCCGCTCACGTGGCTGAGATCGTCGATCCCGGCGGAGGCCGAGGTCATCACGGCCTCGGTGCGGAGCGGGTTGATCTCGGACACCGCGCCGACGAGGGTCGTCTTGCCCACGCCGAAGCCGCCCGCCACCACGATCTTCGCGGAGGTCGTACTACGGCCCCCTGTCGCAGCGGGGGCAGTCGGCCTAGAGCTTGCGTAGTCCACTGAGCACCCTTTCGAGCAGTGTCACATCAGGCGTTCCGCCGGATTCGCCCCCGGCGGCGGGCTGGTGGATCGCGACCAGGCCGGACTCGGCCAGGTCGGCGACAAGGATTCGGGCCACCCCGAGCGGGATGGACAGCAGCGCCGAGATCTCGGCCACCGACTTGATCTCCGTGCACAGCCCGCAGATCCGCTGGTGTTCCGGCAGCAGCGTGCCGATCCGCTCCGGCGCGGCCGTCGTCGAGACCAGGGCCTCGATGGCGAGCTGGTAGCGCGGACGGGTCCGGCCGCCGGTCATGGCGTAGGGCCGGATCAGCGGCTCCTCGTCCTGGGGCTCCGGCTCGGGCGTCGGAACGCGCCCCATGCCGCGGTGCATCGAGCTCTGCTGCTGAGACGGCCAGTCCTGCTGCTGGTCCTGCCAGTAGCCGGACTGACCTCCGTGGCCGACGGGCTGGTCGTAGCCGGGATACCCAGGGGCGGCGCCGTAGCCGCCGACGGGACCGCCGAACGCGTCATGGCCTGTACCGGGGTAGGCAGCGCCGTACTGGCCGTTCTGGTCCTCTGGCGGTGTCACGGTTCCTCCTCACACTTAACGACGTGGCATTGCGGCTAACTGAGCAGCTGCGCCAGTGGAGTTGACGCCGCTTCACTGCGGATGCGGTGCTGTTCGAGTGCTGCGGTCGTGCGGGTGGTGCGGGGTGGTGCTGGCTCGTGCGCTCGTACGAGTCCTACGAGGCTTGTGTGATTGTTGCGCGTCTGTGCGGGTACTGCGAAGTAGTTCGGGAGATCAGTGCAGCAGGCTGCCCTGGAGTTCGGCGCGGAGCGCCGGCGTCAGCACCGTCCCCGCGCGGTCGACGAGGAGGGCCATCTCGTAGCCGACCAGGCCGATGTCGCTGTCGGGGGAGGAGAGGACGGCGAGGGAGGAGCCGTCGGAGACGGCCATGATGAAGAGGAAGCCGCGTTCCATCTCGACCACGGTCTGGGTGACCTTGCCGCCTTCGAAGATCCGGGAGGCGCCCTGGGTCAGCGAGGTGAGGCCGGAGGCGACGGCGGCGAGCTGGTCGGCGCGGTCACGCGGGAAGCCCTCGGACATGGCGAGCAGGAGGCCGTCGGCGGAGACCACCACGGTGTGCGACACCCCGGGGGTGTTGTCCACGAAGTTGGTGATCAACCAGTTGAGGTTCTGGGCCGCTTGGCTCATCTGGCTCATCTTTGATCAACGCTCCTGGGAGTTGGTGCCGTACGGGCCAGAGCCCGGTTGGGGGGTGTCGCCCGCATTGTGGCCCTGCTGGATGCCGCGGCGCAGGTTCGTCAGGCGACCGCGGACCTCCTCAGGGGATCGGGACAGCTGGGACGGCGGCTGGGGCGTCTCCTGCGCGCCCGCTCCGGCCGGGTCCTGGATCTGTCCGGGGAGCAGGTTCTGGCGCGGCACACGGCGCGGCAGACCCGCTCCGGTGGTGCCGCCGGTCCGCGTCTCGCGCGTCGGGAGACCAGGCGTCGGGGTGGCGGGCAGCGCCGGGGTCTCGCCCCGGTCGCCCGCGGAGACGGTCGAGCCGGTCGGGTGGGCCGACGGCATGACCGGCATGGATGCGGTCGACTGGCCGCTGACCTTGGCGCCGGTGAACCAGTTGGGACGCTCGTCGCCGCCCTGGCTGCTGGTCGGACCGCCCAGGGCCGCGCCCGGACGCCTGACCGGCAGTCCGGCGGAGCCGGGCAGGTCCAGGCCTCCGGCCCCGTGCATCGGCTCCGGCTCGAAGCCGCGGTCGCCTCGGCCGGTGCCGAAGCCGGCGTTCGCGTCGGCGCCCGCCGAGCCGCTCGCACCGTAGTGCTGCATGCCCGGAGTGCTGCCCGGGGTCAGGTAGCTGTCGTCGGCGGAGTCCGCGCCGTAGGGGCGGCGCTCGGCGGCGCCGGACTCGAAGCTCTGCGCCGTGTAGCGCCCGGCCTCGAAGCCGGAGTCAGGCGTCGGGTAGGACGGCCCGCCGGAGCGGTCGCCACCGAAGTCGCTGCCGCCGAAGTCGGAACCACCGAAGGCGTTGCCACCGAAGTCGGACTGGCCGCGGGCTGCGGCGCCGAAGTCGTTGCCGCCACCGAAGTTCGAGCCGCTGCCCGAACCGGAGGCGGAGCCGAACCGCGCGTCGAAGTCCCGGCCGTAGTCGTCGCGCTGATCAGCGCCGAACTCGTTGCCGTACTCGCTGCCGCCGTACTCCTGCTGGTAGCCGTTGTTCTGCGGGTACCCGCCGGAGTAGCCCGGGGCCGCGAACTCCTGCGTCTGCTGGTAGCCCTGGTCGCCGAAGCCCTGACCGGGCTGCGCCGGCTGACCGGGCTGACCGTTGAAGCCCTGGCCGCCCTGACCCTGACCGGGGAAGCCCTGCGGCGCAGGGGCCGGAGTGGGCGCCGCAGGAGGCACGGAAGCCGACGAGGGCGCGATCCCGGTCTCGGGACCGGACTCCAGAGCGGCCTGCTCACGGCGGTGGCCGAGCCGCAGCGACCGCTGCACCGGGTCCAGCGCCAGCGTCTGCTCGGCAGGCTGCTCGGCAGCCGGCGCGGCGCGGTTGTAGCGGCTGTCGTCGAAGCCGAGGTCGCTCGCGGTCCGCATCGGGTTGCCGTCGGGGGCGCCGAACGCGGCGTGCTGGCGGTCCTGCGGGCTCTCCGGGTAGATCCGGGAGACGGTGAACTGCTCCTCGGGCTGCAGCACGGGGCGCGCCACCTGGGTCAGCGCCTCGGTGAGCATCACCAGCGAGGTGGTCCCGGCCGACTCGCCCGAGGGGCGCAGCTGGACGCGGATGCTGTGGCGCTCGGCCAGGCGGCCCACCACGAAGAGGCCCATCTGCCGGGAGACCGAGGCGTCCACGGTCGGCGGCTCGGCCAGCTTGGCGTTGATCTCGGCGAAGTCGTCGGCCGTCAGGCCGATGCCCTTGTCGTGGATCTCCACCAGCACACGCTGATCGGGAAGTCGGGTCGCGGTGACCCGGACCCGGGTCTGCGGGCTGGAGAAGGTGGTGGCGTTCTCCAGCAGCTCGGCCAGCAGGTGCACGAGGTCGGTGACGGCGGGACCGACGACGTCGGTCTCGGGTATGCCGGCCAGCTCGATGCGCTCGTACTGCTCCACTTCGGACGCGGCGGCGCGGAGCACGTCGACCAGCGGGATCGGCTCACCCCAGGTGCGCCCGGCGTCCTCGCCCGCCAGAACGAGCAGGTTCTCGCCGTTGCGGCGCATGCGGGTGGCCAGGTGGTCCAGCTTGAAGAGGTTCTCCAGCTGGTCCGGGTCGGCCTCGTTGTTCTCCAGGTCCGTGATCAGGTCGAGCTGACGCTCGATCAGGCCGTGCGAGCGGCGGGACAGGTTGGTGAAGATCGCGTTGACGTTGCCCCGGAGCAGCGCCTGCTCGGCGGCGAGTCGGATCGCTTCGCGGTGGACGTCGTCGAAGGCGCGGGCGACCTCGGCGATCTCGTCCTTGCCGGAGACCGGGATCGGCTCCACGGAGAGGTCCACGCGGCCGGGATCGGTCTTCGACAGCTGGCGGACCAGCTCGGGCAGGCGCTCGCTGGCGATCGTCTGGGCACTGTCACGCAGGCGGCGCATGTTGCGGGTCATCGACCGGGAGACCAGCGTGGTCACGATGCTCGCCAGGATCAGCGCGGCCAGCGCGGCCGCACCGTTGATGATCATGTCGCTCTTGGCCTGGCCGGCCGCGGCCGTGGCCTGCTCGACGGAGGTCGAGGTGAGCTGCTTCTCGACGCCGCGGAAGGCGTTGAAGGAGAGCGTCATCACGGCGTCCCAGTTCTGGACCGTGACACCCTTCGCCGCCAGCTCGTGGTTGTCCAGCGAGCCGCTGGAGATGTAGTTCACCATCGTCTGGATGTCAGCCGGTGGCGGAACGTAGCTCTGGTGGGACTGTGCGGCCTGCTGGGCGGCCTGCGCGGCCATGGCCTTGGCCTGCTGGGCAGCCTGGGCCTCGTCCTGGGCGAGCAGCTGCTTGAACTGCGGGTCGGCCGCGTTGTCGAACTCGTTCTCGGCGACCTGCTCGAGGAACAGGAAGCTCCACAGGTGGATCATCTGGTTCTGGCGACCGGCGACGTCCTTGCTGCTGGACGGTGTCGGCTCCAGCAGCATGTGCAGGCCGATGGCGCGGTCGACCGAGATCGCGTCCTTGGTGAGCGTGATCGCGTAGATGGAGCGGGCGTCGGAGTTGATGGAGCTTCCGTTGCCGACGACGAGCTCGTTGTCGAGAGCCTGCAGAGCGGACAGAAGGTGGGAGTACCCCTCCTCCGTCGCGGTGTCGTAGGCCTGGTAACGACCCGCGCGGAGCTGCGCGAGGCCCTTCAGCTCGTCGTTCGCCGTCTTGACGCGCTCCTGGAGGTGGCCGACGTTCGGGGCGTTCGCGGCCAAGCCCTGGAAGTAGGCGATCGCGGAGTCGCTGGTCGCGCGCGCGTTGACGACCACCGGATTCTTGTCGTCGCCCTTGATCAGGTAAGGGAGTGAGCTGTCGCGTTCCTCGTCCAGGTCCTGTGCGACCTCGGTCGCCGCCTCGACGATCTGCGCGGTCTTCACCGCGTCCTGGGCCGCCCTCCACGTGGTGTACGAGCTCTGCACCCGCAGTCCCGCGAAGGTCAGTGCGGCGAGCACCGGGATCAGCAGGATCGTCACCAGCTTGAAGGATAGACGCCTGTTGCTCAGCGAGAGCCGACCCGCAGGCCGGACCTGGGGCGCGCTGCCGGCGCCTGGAGCTGCCTCGTTCTGGCTCACTCGACTCAACCTCTCGGCCGGGGCGGCCTTGTCGTGCATCCGGGGGTCAACCCGCAGTGGCAGGCATTCCAGCACGGGCCCGTGGCCTTGGCCAAACACCCGTGCCGGAATGGGTTCCTGGTGGTAAATCGGACATAAGGGGCCACTGGCGGCGAATGCCTACGCTCCATTCGGCGGAGCGTAGGCGTCCGCTCACCGGCGGTGAGATCTGGGGGGGAAATGCGTGTCGAACCGTTATGGAAAGTTCAACGCCCGCTCTTACCCCGGTTACCGCAGCCGAGCGAGCAGCGCGTGCTCGACGAGCGTGATCAGCGCGGACTTCGCGCTGTCGCGCCGACGGGCGTCGGTGCTGATGATCGGCGTGTCCGGACCCAACTGCAGTGCCTCGCGCACCTCTTCGGGATTGTGGGCCTGAAAGCCGTCGAAGTTGTTGAGTGCCACGACGAACGGCAGGCCGCTGTTCTCGAAGTAGTCGATCGCGGGGAAGCAGTCGGCCAGGCGGCGGGTGTCGACCAGGACGACGGCGCCGATGGCGCCGCGGACCAGGTCGTCCCACATGAACCAGAAGCGGTCCTGGCCCGGCGTACCGAACAGGTAGAGGATCAGGTCCTCGTCCAGCGTGATGCGGCCGAAGTCCATGGCGACCGTGGTCGTGGTCTTCCCGCTCACATGGGTCAGGTCGTCGATCCCCGCGGAGGCCGAGGTCATCACGGCCTCGGTGCGGAGCGGGTTGATCTCGGACACTGCTCCGACGAGGGTCGTCTTGCCCACGCCGAAGCCGCCCGCCACCACGATCTTCGCGGAGGTCGTGGCTCGGGACGCCATGGGCGGGCTAGAGCTTGCGTAGTCCACTGAGCACCCTTTCGAGCAGTGTGACGTCAGGCGCGCCGCCGCTGTCGGTTGCGGCGGCGGGCTGGTGGATGGCGACCAGGCCGGCTTCGGCCAGGTCGGCCACGAGGATGCGGGCGACGCCCAACGGCATCGGGACGAGGGCGGAGACCTCGGCGACCGACTTCACCTCACGGCACAGGTCCACGATCCGGGCGTGCTCGGGGAGCAGCACACCGGCCCGGTAGGCCTGTGGGGTTGCGGAGACCAGGGCCTCGATGGCGAGCTGGTAGCGCGGGCGGGTCCGGCCGCCGGTCATGGCGTACGGACGCACCAACGGCCGGCCGCCCTGGCCTCCGTGTGGTGAAGTCATCTGTCCTCCTTGGTGCTGCAGCGGCCGTCGTGCCTCTCCGCGGCGAGGTGGATCATGCTGGTCCTGACGGTCTTTGATCTGCCAGTGCTCGGTGGCGCAATCGGGACGGAGTGTACGGGGCCCCGGTGAGCGAATCCCCGGCGACCCCGGGGATTCGCTCACCGAGTGGCGCATCTCTCACCATGGGTGATGTCTCGTCAAGCTTCGTTACCACTGGTGGATCAGAGTCCGGCTCAGTGCAGCAGGCTGCCCTGGAGTTCGGCGCGGAGCGCCGGGGTCAGCACGTCGCCGGCGCGGTCGACGAGGAGGGCCATCTCGTAGCCGACCAGGCCGATGTCGCTGTCGGGGGAGGACAGGACGGCGAGGGAGGAGCCGTCGGAGACGGCCATGATGAAGAGGAAGCCGCGTTCCATCTCGACCACGGTCTGGGTGACCTTGCCGCCTTCGAAGATCCGGGAGGCGCCCTGGGTCAGCGAGGTGAGGCCGGAGGCGACGGCGGCGAGCTGGTCGGCGCGGTCACGCGGGAAGCCCTCGGACATGGCGAGCAGGAGGCCGTCGGCGGAGACCACCACGGTGTGCGACACCCCGGGGGTGTTGTCCACGAAGTTGGTGATCAACCAGTTCAAGTTGTGAGCTGCCTGGCTCATCTGAGTCATCTTGATCAACGCTCCTGGGGGTTGCTGCCGTACGCACCGTTGCCCTGGTCAGGACCGGCCGCCCCCGCGGCACGACCCTGCTGGATACCACGACGCAGGTTGGTGAGACGACCGCGGACCTCATCGGGGGACCGGGAGACCTGCGGGCCGGGAAGGGAGGACGCCTCGGCGGTGCCGGGGACCAGGTTGGCCTTCGGCACGCGGCGCGGCAGACCGGACGGCATCATGCCGCCCGCACTCGGCTCGCGGACCTGCTCGGCCCGCCGCCACGTCTCGTCGTTCGCGGAACTGCGCCACGGCGCCTGACTGTCGCCCATGCCGGACATGGCGCTGGCGCCGGCCGGCTGCCCCGGGTGTCCGGGCTGCTGCCCGTGACGCGGGTCCGGCTGCGGTGCCTGACGCGGATCCGGCTGCTGCGCGGTCAGTTCGTCGGCGGAGACCTGCACGCCGCGCATCCGCTCGGCGCGACCGGCGCGGAACCAGGTCGTCTCCATCTGCTCGAAGATCGGGGACGAGCTGCCCGCCCCGGCCTCGACGGCCGGAAGCGCACGGGTCAGCGGGTCCGAGCCGTGGTCCGGCTGCGGGCGCTGCGGGAAGGGCTGCGGCTCGGCCGGGGCCGGACGCGCGGGCGCCTCCTCCTCGAAGCGTGACCGGGCGAACTGCCCGGTGCTGTCGCCGCCCGACGGCTGTCCGGCGGCCGAACCGTGCTGCGGCTGCTCGGACCAGAGGCCGCCCTCGTAGGGCTGCGGCGGCTGCGGGACCGGCGGCAACGGAGCCTGCGGCTGCGCCGGTGCCGGGAAGCCCGAGTCGATCGGCAGGCCAAGGCCGTTGGTGTGGCTCGGGTCGAAACCGCCCGCTCCGGAGCCGGAGTCGGCGCCCTGGCCGGTGCCGGGGAGCGGAATGCCACGGCCGTCGGTACGGCTGGGGTCGAATCCGCCCGGCTGCTGGCCGGGTTGCTGACCGGACGGCTGACCGCCGCGCTGCGGCAGGCCGGAGCCGGTGCCGAAGTCGGCGTGGCCGTCCTGGCCCGCGCCCGGGATCGACAGGCCGCGGCCGTCGGTCTGGCCGGGGTTCCAGCCACCCTGCTGCTGGCCCGACAGGCCCGGCTGGCCGAACTGCCCCTGCTGACCGAACTGCCCCTGCTGGCCGGGCTGTCCGGACGGGCCGGACTGTCCCTGCGAGCCCGGCTGACCGCCGCGCTGCGGCAGGCCGGACTGCGCGGACGCAGCGGACGGCATGCCACGGCCGTCGGTCTGACCGCCGTCGAATCCGCCCGCCTGGCCGCCGCCCTGCGGCTGACCGCCGCGGCGCGGAAGGCCGGTCTGGGAGGAGCCGGAGGGCGCGCCGGCACCGGTGCCACCGGGACCCGCGGGCAGACCCGGCTGCGACTGCTGCGACTGCTGCGACTGCTGCGACTGCTGCGGCAGCGACGGGCGCGAACCCGGGCCGCCGAGACCGCCCAGGCCGCCGGAACCGCCTGGACCACCGGGGGAGGTCTGCGGGCCGGAGCCCAACGGGGTGCGCTGCGGACCGCTCGGCGCGGCCGGACGCTGCGTGGCGGCACCCGCCGCCGGAGCACCCGAACCGGCGCGACGCTCGGCCACGTTGGTGACGTCCACCGGCAGCATGACCAGCGCGGTGGTGCCGCCCGAGTCGCTCGGGCGCAGCTGGATCCGGATGCCGTGACGCAGCGAGAGTCGACCGACCACGAAGAGACCCATGCGGCGGGAGACGGAGACGTCCACCACCGGCGGGTTGGCCAGACGCTCGTTGATCTCCGCCAGGTCGTCGGGGGAGAGGCCGATGCCGGTGTCGTGGATCTCGACCAGCACCCGGCCGTCCGGCAGCGCGTGACCGGTGACCTTGACGCGCGTCTGCGGGCTGGAGAACGAGGTCGCGTTCTCCAGCAGCTCGGCCAGCAGGTGGACGAGGTCGTTGACGACGCGGCCGGCGACCTCGGCCGTCGGCACCGAGGCCAGCTCGATGCGCTCGTACTGCTCCACCTCGGACGCGGCGGCGCGGAGCACGTCCACCAGCGGCACCGGGCGGGTCCAACGACGACCCGGGTCCTCACCCGCGAGTACGAGGAGGTTCTCACCGTTACGACGCATACGCGTCGCCAGGTGGTCGAGCTTGAACAGCTGGGCCAGCTGGTCCGGGTCGGCCTCGCGCGACTCCAGCTCGGAGATCATCGACAGCTGGCGCTGGATCAGACCCTGCGAGCGGCGCGAGAGGTTGGTGAACATCGCGTTGATGTTGCCTCGGAGCAGGGCCTGCTCGGCGGCCAGTCGGACCGCCTGGCTGTGGACCTTGTCGAACGCGCGGGCCACGTGCCCGATCTCGTCCGTGGTGTCGATGCCGATCGGCTCGATCGTGACGTCCACGTCCTGCGGATCAGCCTCGGAGAGCTTGCGGACCATCTCCGGCAGCGTGTGCTCGGCGACGTCCTCGGCGGTCTCCTGCAGCTTGGCCAGCGTGCGGACCATCGAGCGGGCCACCAGACCGGCGCCGAGGATGGCGAAGAGGAGGACCAGGACGATCAGACCGGCGTTGACGTAGGCGTCCGTCGCGGCGTTGGAGCGCAGCGTGGCCGCGGTGTTGTCGAGCTCCTGGACCAGGAAGCTCTCGTCCAGGCCCATCTGCTGCATGATCGTGCCGGACTTGGAGAACCAGTCCTGGCCGTTCAGCAGGTTCGGCTGCGCGGAGAGCGGCTCGCCGCTGCTCAGCACCCGCTGCGCGAACTGCATGCTCTCCGTGTAGACGGAGTTGTTCTGCCAGGGGCCGATCAGCGAGTTGGACTGGTCGGCGCCGTAGAGCGCGGAGAACTCGTGCTGCTGGATGCCGGCGTCCTGGAACGCGCCCAGCGCGTAGATGCGGTCGCTCGCCTGCAGGGCGTTGGCGACCGGCACGCCGTTGGAGTCGGTGTTGACCAGTGCCGCGGTCAGCGTGGACCGGACGATGGCCATGTCCTCGTGCCACGCGGTGAACGCCTGGAGCGAACGGGTCGCCTGGACCAGCTGCAGGTTGGACGAGGCGAGGGCCAGGTCCTGGGTGATCTGGGTCAGCGGGGTGATCAGGCTGTCGAACCCGGCGACTGTCTTCTGCAGGTCGCCGCCCTGGCTCGCCTGGAACGCGGACTGCTCGATCGAGTGCAGCCCGTTCAGCCGGGTGAGGACGTTGGTGATGTCGACACCACCGCCGGGGAGCGTCGACTTGTCCAGCGAGTCGACCAGGCTCTCCAGCTTGGTCAGCTTGGTGCCGGTCTGCTTCATGTCGAACACGACCTGGTCGGCGGTCAGGGGATTGTTCCCCGGACTGCTGGAGAGGGCCATGTCGTCGCGCTCGGTCTCGAGCGAGATCGCGAGCAGCGTCGCCGCCTGGGCGACGTCACCGAGCTTCGACACGTTGTCCAGCTGCTGCTGGGTCTGGAGCGAGCCCTGGATACGCAGACCACCGAGGACGATGGCCGCGATCACCGGGAGGATCAGCAGCGCGGTCAGCCTGGTGCGGATCTTCCAGTTGTTGAGCGCGTAGCGGCGCATGCCGCTGACCTTCGGCGGCGTGATTCTGCCTATTCGGCTCGCGCTCGAACCGTCGCCACCGGAGCCGGTGGCCTTGCCGGAAGCCTTGCCGGATGTCTTACCGGCGGGCTTGGCAGTTGGCTTGGAACCCTTGGGATCGCCCTCGGGCCGGCTCTGCGTGGGCCCGGGGCGGGAGCCCTCGGCGGCATGGGGGGCATTCGGCGACGACTGCTGGCCTGCGGCTCCGCGGTCCGCCGGGTTGCCCGCGCCGCCACCCCTCTTGATACGTCCCTGCACTAGCGTCGCAACCTCTGGACCAGGCGCCCCTCGCGCGAAGCGGTCGGGACGGTGTCGAGTTCTCGGTGGGCGTGGGCCCCGGTCGGGCCCGAGTGGACGCCCGTATGCCTCCGTCGGATCGGCCCCGGCCGGTTCAGCGTGTGGAGGGGCGGACTCCGACGGTCCGAGGCATTCCAGCACAGTGCCCGATCTCCAACAAGGGGCGACGCTACGTGACGGTAGGAGTGACCCCATGTGGGGTCGAAGTGACGCTGCGTGCGGCTGGGCGCAGGGAAACCGTACCTTTCGGACACGCGGGTGGCCAGCAATACCGCGAAGGTCGTGACGCCGCGTCATGATTTTGTCCGATATGACTTTTATGGCCGGTTTATTGGGGTGGCCACAATCGCGTAACTGTGCTGCCTACCCATATGCAAAGTGAGCAAACTCACAGCTGATTCGGTAGTGCTCGGTGACCACGGTGTGGAATGAGATCCTGGATGTGCCACTGAACGATTCCGAGGTGAGGTTCCGCGTGACCTTCAAGACCACCATGAGCTTCCGGCCGACGGCCAACCCCCGCCGCACGAAGCTCGACGCCCTCCCCGCGGACGGCGGCCCCGCGCTGCGCGCCTCCGCCGCCGCTCCTGCGGAGCTCCCGCAGCACACGGCCAACCCGCGCCGCACCAACCTCATGATCGCCCCGGAACCGCGAACGGTCCAGTAGTCGTTCACCCGCGCGTCCCCCGAAGGCCCCGCCACGGTGGGGCCTTCGGCATGCCCGGGATCGGGGGCCTAGGCTGAAGTCGGTTCGATCACCGTCCAGCAAGAGTCCAGTAAGAGGAGACGTCCCCACCGTGCGTATCGCCAGGTTTTCCTTCGAGGGGGCGGTCACTTTCGGCGTGGTGGACGCCGAGGCCGAGACCGTCGCCGTGCTCGCCGGTCACCCGTTCGGCGAGCCGCAGCCGACCGGCCAGGTGCTGCCGTTGGCCGACGTCCGGCTGCTGCCGCCGATGCTGCCCAGCAAGATCGTCGCGGTGGGCCGCAACTACGCCGCCCACGCGGCCGAGCTGGGCAACGAGGTGCCCGAGGCGCCGCTCACCTTCTTCAAGCCGTCGACCTCGGTCGTCGGTCCGACCGAGAACATCGCCTACCCGCCGTTCTCCTCGGACGTGCAGTACGAGGCCGAACTCGCCGTCGTGATCGGGCGGATGTGCCGCGAGGTGCCCCACGCCCGCGTCAACGACGTGATCCTCGGCTACACCTGCGCCAACGACGTGACGGCGCGTGACATCCAGCAGCGCGAGGGCCAGTGGGCCCGGGCCAAGGGCTTCGACACGGCCTGCCCGCTCGGCCCGTGGATCGAGACCGATCTGGACCCGAACGACCTCGCCGTCACCTGCACCGTCAACGGCGAACTCCGCCAGGCCGGGCGCACCTCGCAGATGGTCCGCTCCATCGCCGACCTGATCGTGCACATCTCCGACGCGATGACCCTGCTGCCCGGCGACGTCATCCTCACCGGCACCCCGGCGGGCGTCGGGCCGCTGCAGATCGGCGACGAGGTCTCGGTCAACGTCGAGGGCATCGGCACGCTGACCAACCGCGTCGTCAAGCGTGGCTGAGATACGGACGACTGAGGTCGGCCAGGGCGTCCTCGGTGTCCTGTGGGACATCGACGACACCCTGGTCGACCACTCGGGGGCCGAACGCGCCGCGATCCTGGAGCATCTGGACGCGCAGGGCGTCCTCGACTCCTTCCCCTCTCCGGAGCGGGCCGCCGACTGGTGGAAGGACGAGGTGGAGCGGACCTACCCGCGCTACCTCTCCGGGGAGCTGACCTTTCCCGAGCAGCGGCGGCTGCGCGTGCACGACTTCCTCGGCCGCGCGGGCCTCTCGGTGGCGGACGCCGACGCCTGGTTCGCGGGCTACCGCGTGCGGCACATCGCCCACCGCCGCGTCTTCGACGACGCCCTGCCGGCCCTGGACGCGCTCTCCGGCTACCGGCACGGGCTGCTCTCCAACTCCTCGGTCGCCTACCAGCACGAGAAGTTGGCGGTGTTGGGCTTGCGGGACCGCTTTGCTTCACTGGTCTGCTCCGAGGAGCTCGGCCACGCCAAGCCGGCGCCGGAGGCGTTCCTGGCCGGCTGCAGCGCTCTCGGCCTCCCGCCCGACCGCGTCGTCTACGTGGGAGACCGGTTGACCACCGACGCGTTGGGGGCCCGGGCCGCCGGTCTGCACGCCGTCTGGCTGGACCGCTCCGGTGCCGGCGACGGCCTCCCCGAGGCCGCCGATATGCCCCGCGTCCACACCCTCGCTGACCTGCCGGAGCTGCTGCGGGTTATCGATTTTGGAGCGCCGCCCACCATCCGGTAGTGTTCTTCTTGTTGCGCCGCCCGGTAGGGACGGGGGAGGGCCGAGAGGCACTCACCAAGATCACCTGGACAGTGCGATGGGGTATGGTGTAATTGGCAGCACGACTGATTCTGGTTCAGTTAGTCTAGGTTCGAGTCCTGGTACCCCAGCCACAAATTCCATAGTTCTTGCCCCCGTTGTGTAGCGGCCTAGCACGCTGCCCTCTCACGGCAGTAGCGCCGGTTCGAATCCGGTCGGGGGTACTCGGTCCGCAAGGACCAACGCCCCCGTTGTGTAGCGGCCTAGCACGCTGCCCTCTCACGGCAGTAGCGCCGGTTCGAATCCGGTCGGGGGTACTCGGCTCGCAAGAGCCAACGCCCCCGTTGTGTAGCGGCCTAGCACGCTGCCCTCTCACGGCAGTAGCGCCGGTTCGAATCCGGTCGGGGGTACTTTTGGGGTATGGTGTAATTGGCAGCACGAGTGATTCTGGTTCATTTAGTCTAGGTTCGAGTCCTGGTACCCCAGCTCTGATTGCGTCACTGAAAAGCAGTGCAAAGACCCGCGAGGGTCTTTTTTGTTTTCCGGAACGAATACGAAAGGGCGGACCGCCGTGGCGGTCCGCCCTTTTTGCGAGCGGTTGTGAGGTGTTGCGAGGGGTCAGGCGCGACGGAGCGCCTCGCTGAGGCGTGCCGCCGCCTCGACGATGGCCTGGGCGTGCAGGCGGCCGGGGTGGCGGGTCAGCCGCTCGATCGGGCCGGAGACGGAGACCGCCGCCACCACGCGGTTGGACGGCCCGCGGACCGGAGCCGAGACGGACGCCACGCCGGGCTCGCGCTCGCCGATCGACTGCGCCCAGCCGCGACGGCGGACGCCGGAGAGCGCGGTCGCGGTGAACCGCGCGCCCTGCAGGCCGCGGTGCAGCCGCTCCGGCTCCTCCCAGGCGAGCAGCACCTGGGCCGCCGAACCCGCTTTCATCGGGAGCGTGCTGCCCACCGGGACGGTGTCTCGCAGGCCGGAGAGCCGCTCCGCCGCTGCCACACAGATGCGCAGATCGCCCTGTCTCCGGTACAGCTGCGCGCTCTCGCCCGTCACGTCGCGGAGGTGGGTGAGCACCGGGCCGGCCGTGGCCAGCAGCCGGTCCTCGCCCGCCGCGGCGGAGAGCTCGGAGAGGCGGGGCCCCAGGATGAAGCGGCCCTGCATGTCACGGGTGACCAGGCGGTGATGCTCCAGAGCGACCGCCAGCCGGTGCGCCGTGGGGCGCGCCAATCCGGTTGCCGAGACGAGCCCGGCCAGGGTCGCGGGGCCTGCCTCTAGCGCGCTCAGCACCAGAGCAGCCTTGTCGAGAACGCCGACGCCACTAGAGTTGTCCATGCCCTGATATTGCAGTCTCGGATCGCGAGACGCAAGTTCAATCTTCTGGGATCTGCGCCACTCTGGAAAACAGAGAGCAATCGACGGCTGTACCGGCGACGTCGCCGGTCGGAGGGATGGCGATGGGACGCACACTCGCGGAGAAGGTCTGGGACGACCACGTCGTTCGGCGCGCCGAGGGCGAGCCCGACCTCCTCTTCATCGATCTGCACCTCCTCCACGAGGTGACCAGCCCGCAGGCCTTCGACGGGCTGCGTCTCGCCGGGCGGAAGGTGCGTCGTACCGATCTCACGATCGCGACCGAGGACCACAACACGCCGACCCTGGACATCGACAAGCCCATCGCGGACCCGGTTTCCAAGGTGCAGCTGGAGACGCTGCGCAGCAACTGCGCGGAGTTCGGCGTACGCCTGCACTCGCTGGGCGACGTCGAGCAGGGCGTCGTCCACGTGGTGGGACCGCAGCTGGGACTGACCCAGCCCGGCACCACCGTGGTCTGCGGTGACTCGCACACCTCGACGCACGGCGCGTTCGGCGCACTGGCGTTCGGCATCGGCACCAGCCAGGTCGAACACGTGCTGGCCACCCAGACGCTGCCGATGGCGCCGTTCAAGACGATGGCCATCACCGTCGAGGGCGAACTGCCCGAGGGCGTCACGGCCAAGGACCTGATCCTGGCCGTGATCGCCAGGATCGGCACCGGCGGTGGCCAGGGCTACGTCCTGGAGTACCGCGGTTCGGCGATCCGCGCGCTGTCGATGGAAGCGCGGATGACCATCTGCAACATGTCGATCGAGGCCGGCGCCCGCGCCGGGATGATCGCCCCGGACGAGACCACCTTCGCGTATCTCGAAGGCCGTCCGCACGCCCCCAAGGCCGAGGACTGGGACGCCGCGGTGGCGTACTGGAAGACCCTGGGCACCGACGAGGACGCGGTCTTCGACGCCGAGGTCTTCATCGACGCGAACGAGCTGACGCCGTTCGTCACCTGGGGCACCAACCCGGGCCAGGGCGCCCCGCTGGGCGCCGACGTGCCGGACCCGGCCTCGTTCGAGGACCCGCAGGAGCGCACAGCGGCCGAGAACGCGCTGCGCTACATGGGCCTTACGGCCGGAACCCCGCTGCGCGAGGTGAAGGTCGACGCGGTCTTCGTCGGCTCCTGCACCAACGGCCGGATCGAGGATCTCCGTAACGCCGCTGCCGTCGTTGCGGGCCGCAGGGTCGCCGACGGGGTGCGGATGCTGGTCGTCCCCGGCTCCGTCCGGGTCGCGCTGCAGGCCGTCGAGGAGGGCCTGGACAAGGTCTTCACCGCGGCCGGTGCCGAGTGGCGTCACGCGGGTTGTTCGATGTGCCTGGGCATGAACCCGGACCAGCTGGCCCCGGGTGAGCGCTGCGCGTCCACCTCCAACCGCAACTTCGAGGGCCGCCAGGGCAAGGGCGGTCGCACGCACCTGGTCTCCCCGCAGGTGGCCGCCGCCACCGCGGTGCTGGGGCACCTGGCCTCGCCCTCCGACCTGTCCGACGCTCCGACGCTCGTGGAGGCCTGAACCGTCATGGAGAAGTTCACTTCGCACACCGGCCGGGCCGTTCCGCTGCGCCGCAGCAACGTCGACACCGACCAGATCATCCCGGCCCACTGGCTCAAGAAGGTCACCCGGAACGGCTTCGAGGACGGTCTGTTCGAGGCCTGGCGCAAGGACGACGCGTTCGTCCTCAACCAGCAGGAGTACCAGGGCTCGACGGTCCTGATCGCCGGTCCCGAGTTCGGCACCGGCTCCTCCCGCGAGCACGCGGTCTGGGCGCTGCAGAACTACGGCTTCAAGGCCGTCATCTCCTCCCGCTTCGCCGACATCTTCCGCGGCAACTCGCTCAAGAACGGCCTGCTGACGGTGATCCTGCCGCAGGAGACCGTCGAGCAGCTGTGGGCGCTCGTCGAGGCCGACCCGCAGGCGGAGGTGACCGTCGACCTGGAGGCCCGCGAGGTCCGCGCGGAGGGCGTCAACGCCCCCTTCGAGCTGGACGAGAACGTGCGTTGGCGTCTCCTGAACGGCCTGGACGACATCAGCATCACGCTGCAGCAGGAGGCCGACATCACGGCCTACGAGGTGACCCGTCCGAGCTTCAAGCCCGTGACGCAGCCTGCGGCCTGAGGCCTTCGCAGGAGCGATTTTCCGTCAGCCCCCCGGTCTTCACCGGGGGGCTGATTGCTGCTCTGCTCGTGACTGTGTGTAAGGTCGTTGTGAACTACGGCGGAGAACAACTGGCCTCGGATGGCACAATCTCCGCATGAGTCGGAGCGACCAGCCGTCGGGCGACGACGACGCGGAGTGGTTCGAGGAGGCTGCGGACGCCGAGCTCTACCGGCTGGTGGCGCTCCGACTCAAGGATGCACACGCCCGTGTGCGTGCTCTGGACGTGTCGGACGCGGAGAGGGCCGCGTTGACCCGTTCGTTGCTCATTGTGACGGAGGCGGCGAAGCGCGATCTCCCGGAAGCAGCACGGAGGTTGGCGCGTTTCGTAGCGGACCTGGACGCCGGTCGGCGACCCGGTCCGACGGCGGGCTGAAACCCGAATCCATTGCGACACAAGGGTGATGCGCCCGTTTGGTTATTGAAATGGCGTATATACATGCCTAACGTGCGAATTGCCCAGAAAGAATCTTCCGGGCAACCGTTTCCGAAGGGGAAGACGTGAACAAGGCGCAGCTTGTTGAAGCGGTGGCCGAGCAGCTTGGTGGCCGTCGCGCCGCCGCAGAGGCAGTGGATGCTGTGCTCGACACCATCGTGCGTGCGGTGACCGCGGGAGACCGCGTGTCCGTGACGGGTTTCGGCACTTTCGAGAAGGTGGACCGCGCAGCGCGGTTCGCCCGCAACCCGCAGACCGGCGACCGGGTCAAGGTCAAGAAGACCGCGGTTCCGCGGTTCCGTCCCGGCCAGGGCTTCAAGGACCTGGTCAGCGGCTCGAAGAAGCTGCCGAAGTCGGGCGTGGCGGTCAAGAAGGCCCCCAAGGGCTCGCTGACCCCGGGCAAGAGCGGCATGGCCGCGCCGGCCGGTTCGCCGGCGGCGAAGAAGGCTGCCGCGAAGAAGGTCACGGCGAAGAAGACCACCGCAACGGTCAAGAAGGCCGCCGCCAAGAAGGCTTCGGTCAGCCAGGCCGCTGCCAAGAAGACCACGGCCGCGAAGAAGACCACTGCCAAGAAGGCCACGACCGCGGCTGCGGTCAAGGCCCCCGCGAAGAAGACGGTCACCGCGTCCGCCACTCGCCCCGCCGCCAAGAAGGCGACGACGGCGAAGAAGGCGGTCGCGGCCAAGAAGACCACCGCAGCGGCGAAGAAGACCGCCGCCAAGAAGGCCCCGGCCCGCAAGGCCGCGGCCAAGAAGTAGCCCCTCCTGTTCAGGCTCCCTGCACTCCCGTGCGGGGAGCCTGTGCGTTTGCAGACGGGGAAGTTGCACTAGCCGTGGCGCAGGGCCCGTCCGCTCGTCAGCGGTTGTTCGCGCAGTTCCCCGCGCCCCTGGACAGTGCAGCTACCGGCGGGACCGCAGGTGCTGCTCAGAACGTCTGCAACGTAATGAGCGTGATGCGGCGTTCGCCGCCCTCGCCCTCGGTTTCGATACGGACGCGCTGCCCCGGGCGCAGCAGCCTCAAGCCGCCCGCGTCGAACGCTGCCGCGTCGAACTTCAGCGCCGTGCCGTCGTCGAGGAGCACCTGGCCGCTGCGGCTGTCGGGGGAGTACGTGTACGCGGTTGCCTGCATGCGTCCAAGCGTAGCCAGCGTGCGTGGGCCCACGCCCAGCGCCAGGGCCACGCCGAGGTCCGCGCCGGTGTCCACGTCCCGGCGAACGGTCGCCACGTCGACCGGCCGCAGCTCGACCGCCCCGGACGCCGCGTGCCGGGCACGCGACTCGCCGCCGAACGCCGGCGCCAGCCTGACGCCCGCGCCTGCGGCCAGCAGTACCGTGCCGACGCCCTGGGTGTCCGCCAGGAACGCCCGGGGAAACGTGTGGGCGGCCGTCAGGACGCGCGTCAGTTCCGCCGGAAGCAACGCCGGGAGGTCCGCCGACATCGCCGCCACCGCGCCCGCCCCCAGCGCGCTCCGCGCGTACTCCGCGCCGTGGTTGAGCGCCGCGTTGAGCCCGGCCGCCGGGGCGTCAGGGACCACGACCGCGCCCGCCAGGGCCAGCTCCGCACCTGCTGCCGGGTCGTCGCAGACGGCCACCACGCCTGCGACGCAGGCGCTCCGCAACGCCGCGTTCACCGTGTCGAGCGCGAAGGCCAGTGCCAGCTCCGGTCGCAGCGCGCCGACCGCAGGGGCCAGGCGTGACTTGGCCGCGGCCGGCGGCTTGAGCGGTATCACGAGGGTGTACTGCGGGGTGGTCATCGGGGGTCATTCTGCCCCGCACGGGACCTGTGCCTGCGCGGCGGCCGACCGGAACGGCCGGGGGTGCCTCGACAGTCGGTCGAGGCAGGGGCGACACTTGTGCGGTTGAACATCTGAGTTCCCCGGCGACACCGGCGAGGAAGCAAACGAGGAGGAGTGCTCGTGCCCGGCTCCAGCACCAGGGCGGCGCGTCGCAGATACGGCTTCTGGTACCGCCTGGCGGCGGCCATCGCCAAGCCGCCGCTGTTCGTGCTGACCAAGCGGGACTGGCGCGGATACGAGAACTTTCCGGCGGAGGGCGGATTCCTCACCGCGATCAACCACAACTCGTATTTGGACCCGCTGGTCTACGGCCACTATCAGTACGACTCCGGACGACCCGCACGATTTCTGGCGAAGGCCGGGCTCTTCAAGGTGCCCGGAGTGAAGCAGATTCTGCACGGTGCCGGAATGATCCCGGTCTACCGGGGATCCGCGGACGCGGCGCACGCATTCCGGGCCGCGATCGCAGCCGTCAACCAGGGCGAATGCGTCGCGTTCTACATCGAGGGAACTCTGACCCGCGACCCCGCTCTCTGGCCGATGACCGGCAAGACGGGCGCTGCCCGCATCGCGTTGGAGACCGGCGCGCAGGTCATCCCGGTGGCCCAGTGGGGCGCGCACGAGATCATGCCGCGCTATGCGAAGGGCGGTAGGGGCAACCGGCGTTTCAAGCCCTTCCCCCGACACACCGTCAAGGTCCTGGCGGGCCCGCCGGTCGACCTCGACCGCTGGCGCGGGCAGGAGCTCACCGGAACGGTTCTGCGCGAGGCGACGGACGCCATCATGAACGACATCACCGCGCTGCTGGAGCAGTTGCGCGGCGAGAAGGCCCCGGCCGAGCGCTTCGACATGGCCAAGGCCCGTGCCGGCGCCAAGCGGGAGAACGCCCGGGAGCACGAGCGGGAGAGCGCCCCGGAGCACGAGCGGGAGAACGCCCGGGAGATCGAGAAGGAGTCCGCCGAGTGACCACCCGTTGCGCCGTCTTCGGCACCGGCTCCTGGGGCACGGCCTTTGCGATGATCCTGGCGGACGCCGGCTGCGAGGTGAGTCTGTGGGGACGGCGACAGGAAGTCGTCGACGCCATCAACGGCACCCGGATGAACCCGTGGTACCACCCCGACATCGAGCTCCCGCCGGGCATCACCGCCACCACCGACCCTGCGAAGGCCGCGGCCGAGGCGGAGTTCACCGTCCTCACCGTCCCCTCCCAGACGCTGCGTGCGAACCTCACCGAGTGGGCGCCGCTGCTGGCCAAGGACACCGTGCTGGTCAGCCTGATGAAGGGCGTCGAGGTCGGCACGGCCAAGCTGATGAGCGAGGTCATCGGCGAGGTCGCCGGCGTGCCGGACGGGCGGATCGCGGTCGTCTCCGGTCCGAACCTGGCGCCCGAGATCGTCCGCAGGCAGCCTGCGGCGAGCGTGGTCGCCTGCACGGACACGGAGGTCGGTCGTCGGCTCCAGACGGCTTGCATGACGGGCTACTTCCGCCCGTACACCATCACCGACGTGGTGGGCGCGGAGCTCGGCGGCGCGGTCAAGAACGTCATCGGCCTGGCCGTCGGCATCGCGGACGGCATGGGTCTCGGCGACAACACCAAGGCCTCCCTGATCACCCGCGGGCTCGCCGAGACCACCCGCCTCGGCCTGGCGATGGGCGCCGACGCCCACACCTTCGCAGGCCTCGCGGGCATGGGCGACCTGGTGGCGACCTGCTCCTCCCCGCTCTCGCGCAACCACACCTTCGGCACCAACCTCGGCCGCGGCATGAGCCTGGACGAGGCGATCGCCGCCACCCGGCAGACGGCGGAGGGCGTCAAGTCCTGCGTCTCGGTCCTCGACCTGGCCCAACGCCACGGCGTCGACATGCCGATCACGGCGACGGTGGTCGACATCGTCCACGGCGGGAAGGCGCCCCAGACGGCGCTCAAGGAACTCATGGGCAGGTCGGCCAAGCCCGAACGCCGGTAGCGCTCTTTGGACGTGGCAGCCGGTCGCGCGGCATCCCGCAGAAGTCCTCACGCTCCCTGACAGCGCAACAGCACGCCGGGCGGGCCTTCGCTGGACAGGGCGGGTAATGTCCTACGGGATATGAGCACTCAGCCTTCCACTCCCAGCCCCCGCCCCGCCTCGGAAGGCCACCGCAAGCCACGCGTCGCCGTGGTCTTCGGCGGCCGGAGCTCCGAGCACGGCGTGTCCGTCGTCACCGCGGGAAGCGTCCTCCGCGCGCTCGACCGCAACGCGTACGAAGTGCTGCCGATCGGCATCACCCCGGACGGTCGCTTCGCGCTGACCACCGACGAGCCCGAGCGCATGGCCATCACCGACGGCAAGCTGCCCGACGTGGACCAGCTGGCCGAGTCCGCGGACGGGCAGGTGAACCTGCCCGCGAGCCCGCTCGCGCGTGAGGTCCTCTACACCGAGCCCGGCGCGGTGCCGAAGGCGCTCGGCGAGGTCGACGTCGTGCTGCCGCTGCTGCACGGTCCGTGGGGCGAGGACGGCACCCTGCAGGGGCTGCTGGAGCTGTCCGGTGTGCCGTACGTCGGCTCGGGCGTGCTCTCCAGCGCCGTGGGGATGGACAAGGAGTACACCAAGCGGGTGCTCCAGGCCTTCGGCCTGCCCGTCGGCCCGTACACGGTGATCCGTCCGCGCGAGTGGGAGAGCGAGGCCGGCCGTGAGGCCGCGATCGCCCGGATCAACGAGATGCGGTACCCGGTCTTCGTGAAGCCGACCCGCGCCGGTTCCAGCATCGGGATCACCAAGGTCGACGACCCGGCGGACCTGGTCCGTGCCGTCGAGTTCGCCCGGCAGCACGACCCGAAGGTGATCGTCGAGGAGGGCGTCCGCGGCCGTGAACTGGAGTGCGGCGTCCTGGAGTTCGAGGACGGCCCGCGCGCCAGCCTGCCGGCCGAGGTGATCGTCGGCGAGGGCTTCGACTTCTACGACTTCGACGCCAAGTACATCGACTCCAGCGACGTGAAGATCCCGGCCGAGCTGACCGCCGACGAGACCGCGCGGCTGCGCCGGCTCGCCGTGGAGGTCTTCGAGGCGCTCTCCTGCGAGGGCCTGGCCCGCGTCGACGTCTTCCTCAAGGAGGACGGTGAGTTCGTGGTCAACGAGGTCAACACCATGCCGGGCTTCACGCCGATCTCGGCGTTCCCGAAGATGTGGGAGGCCACCGGCCTCGACTACCCGCAGCTGGTCGACCACCTGCTCCAGGCCGCGCTCCGCCGCTCCACCGGCCTGCGCTGAGGCGTCCGTCAAAGGCGACGACGGCCCGCTCGCGGTGACGCAAGCGGGCCGTCGACGTCACGCGTCGGAGCAGTTGAACTTGTTGTCCGGCAGGACCGGGCTCACCTTGGCCACGGCCGGGGCGAGCTGGGTCATCGGGGACTGCTTGCCCGTGTACGCGGACGGGATGTTCACCTCGACGATCGCCTGCAGGTCGACGGAGGAGAACGTGAAGCTACGGTCGTTCTGGTTGTAGACCGAGGCCCAGCAGACCCCGCCGATCTCCGCCCCGCTGACGTTCTCGCTCTCGGGGTCGTAGTCGTGGGAGTGCGGGTCGAGGATGCCCGGCAGGCCCGCGCCGCAGCGCAGCGTCACCGCGGGGTCGCCCCAGGCGGCGGTGTTGGCGCTGGTCGGCGAGGTGTCGCGCTTGGACAGGCCCATCAGCGTGCTCGGCAGCTCCGTGGAGAGCGTGGTGCACTGCTGCGTGACGGCGCCCGTGGTCCGCGGGGCGGAGACGGGCACGCTGCCGCTCCCGCCACCGCCACAGGCGGTCAGCAGGAGGGCGGCTGTTGCTGGCAACGCGGAGGACGCGGCAAACCTGGCAAACCTTGTCACCCCGCGATGCTAACGGGCGCTACAGATGGACCACCGGGCAGGTAAGGGTCCTGGTGATGCCTTCGATCTTCTGGATCGACGCGACGACCAGGCGTCCCAGGTCGTCGACCGTGTCGGCCTCGGCCCGGACGATCACGTCATAGGGACCGGTCACGTCCTCGGCTTGGACCACTCCTTCGATCGCGGAGATGACCTCGGCCACATTGGACGCCTTGCCGACTTCTGTCTGGATGAGGATGTACGCCTGTACCACGTGGGACTCCCGGCGGCTCGAAACGGAGATCTTGCGGAAGTTGTGGTTCCCCGGCTGCGCCGAAGGAAACGGGGAACCGCAACGCTATCGCTCTGCGTGCCGCACAGCGAGACCGAAGACGCCCCCGTAGGGCGTACGCTGCGCGCGGGAGCGTGCGTGAGCGTCCGCACCAGTGACCAGAGTGACCAGAACGACGAGATGTTGACGAGATCCGGAAGGACACCCATGCAGGTCGGCGAGCTCGGTGAGTTCGGACTGATCCGGGAGCTCACCTCCCGGCTGCCGATGACGTCGGCCGTGGAACTCGGACCCGGCGACGACGCCGCTGTTGTCGCGGCGCCGGACGGCCGCGTGGTGGCCACCACCGACGTCCTGCTGGAGGGCCGCCACTTCCGCCGCGACTGGTCCACCGCCTACGACATCGGCCGCAAGAGCGCCGCGCAGAACCTCGCCGACGTGGCCGCGATGGGCGCGGTGCCGACCGCGCTGCTGCTGGGCCTGGTGGTCCCGACCGAACTGCCGGTGACCTGGGCCCTGGAGCTGATGGACGGCCTGCGGGACGAGTGCCAGGTCGCGGGCGCGGCCGTGGTCGGCGGCGACGTGGTGCGCGGCGACCTGATCACCATCTCCATCACCGCCCTGGGCGACCTGCAGGGACGCAAGGCGATCACCCGAACGGGAGCGAAGCCCGGCGACAAGGTCGCCGTGACCGGCTGGCTCGGCTGGTCGGCGGCGGGCTTCACCGTCCTCTCGCGCGGCTTCCGTTCGCCGCGCGCCTTCGTCGAGGCGCACCGGCGTCCGGAGCCGCCGTACCACGCGGGTCCGGCGGCGGCGGAGCTCGGCGCGACGTCGATGATCGACATCAGCGACGGTCTGGTGGCCGACCTGGGCCATGTCGCCGAGGCCAGCAACGTGGTCATCGACCTGCGCGCCGCGGACTTCGACATCCCCGCGCAGATGGCCGACATCGGCCAGGCCGTGGGCGTCGACCCGCTGACCTGGGTGTTGTCCGGGGGGGAGGACCACGCGTTGGTGGCGACCTTCCCGGCGGACACGCCACTGCCCTCGCGCTGGCGCGTGGTCGGCGAGGTGGTCCGCCCGGCGGGCCTGTCCCGCAAGGGCACCGTCACCGTCGACGGCGCACCGTGGGACCGTACGGGCGGCTGGGACCACTTCGGCAGCGTGCAGGCCTGACAGCCAGGGGCCTGACAGCGGCGGGCCCGACCTCGACGGACCTGATCTCGACAGGCCTGACGGCCCGCGGACGTCGGGGCGGGGCGCCCCTTTGTGCATAGTCTTCCCTTATGCGAATCGGCGTGCTGACGAGCGGGGGCGACTGTCCCGGCCTGAACGCGGTGATCCGCTCGGTGGTCCACCGGGCGGTCACCGAACACGGAGACACCGTCATCGGCATCGAGGACGGCTTCCTGGGCCTGATCGAGGGCCGCGGCAGGCCCCTCGGGCTGGACGCCGTCACGGGCATCCTGACACGGGGCGGCACCATCCTCGGCTCGGCCCGTGTCGCCCGTGACCGGATGCGCGACGCGGTCGGCCGCGCGGCGGAGTTGGCCTCCGCCCTGGGCATCGACGCGCTGATCACCATCGGCGGCGAGGGCACGCTCACCGCGGCCCGCCTGTTCAGCGAGGCCGGACTCCCGGTCGTCGCGGTGCCGAAGACCATCGACAACGACATCGACGCGACGGACGTGACCTTCGGCCACGACACCGCCGTCTGGGTCGCCACGGAGGCGATCGACCGTCTGAAGACCACCGCGGAATCCCACCAACGTGTGATGGTGCTGGAGCTGATGGGTCGCCACACCGGGTGGATCACCCTCCACGCGGGCATGGCGGGCGGCGCGCACGGCATCCTGATCCCGGAGCGGCCGTTCGACGTGGAGGCGGTCTGCTGCATGGTCGAGGAGCGGTTCTCGCGCGGCAAGAAGTTCGCCATCGTCGTGGTCGCGGAGGGCGCCCAGCCCGCACCCGGCACGATGCGGTTCCAGCACGGCGGTACGGACGCCTTCGGCCACCAGACGTTCGGCGGCATCGGCGCGCGGCTGGCCGGCGAGATCGCCCAGTGGATCAACAAGGAGTCCAAGCCGGTCATCCTCGGCCACGTCCAGCGCGGCGGCACGCCCACCGCCCAGGACCGCGTCCTGGCCACCCGCTTCGGCTGGCACGCGGTGGAGGCGGTCCACGACGGCGCCTTCGGTCACATGACCGCTCTGCGGGGGACGGAGATCCACCTCGTGCCGATCGCTGAGGCCGTCGCCCGGCTGAAGACCGTCCCGGAGTCCCGCTGGACGGAGGCAGAGGCGGTTCTCTAGACAAGCGGGTCACTAGAGTGAGGCCATGGCTTCCCCCCACTCCGCCCCGCCCCGCGTGCTCACCATCGCCGGATCCGACTCCGGCGGCGGCGCCGGGATCCAGGCAGACCTCAAGACGATGCTCGCCCTCGGGACGCACGGCATGAGCGTCATCGCGGCCGTCACGGCGCAGAACTCCGTGGGCGTGCAGGGGTACTGGGAGCTCCCGGTCGAGGCCGTCATCGCGCAGTACCGGAGCGTCGTGGACGACATCGGGGTCCAGGCCGTGAAGACGGGCATGCTCGCCAGCGCCGAACTCGTCGATGCCGTCGCCACGCTGCTCGCCGAGCGGCCCGCGCCCGTCGTCGTGGATCCGGTCGGGGTCTCCAAGCACGGGGACACGTTGCTCGCGCAGTCCGCCGTCTCGGTCCTCCGGGACCGCCTGTTGCCGCAGGCCACCCTCGCCACCCCCAACCTGCACGAAGTGGCGCAACTCACGGGCGTCGAGGTGACCGGAGAGGCCGGACTCCACGACGCGGCGAAGGCCGTGCAGGATCTCGGGCCCGAGTGGGTGCTGATCAAGGGCGGCCACCTGGAGGGCGACGCGGTCGACCTGCTGCGCGGACCGGACGGCGCCGAGCGGCTGTTCCGGGCGCCGCGTTACGACAACCGGCACACCCACGGCACCGGCTGCACGCTCGCCAGTGCCATCGCCTCACACCTGGCGCTGGGATTGGACGTCCCGGACGCGGTGGCCGCGTCGAAGGCGTACATCACCGGCGCGATCGCCGCGGGTTTCCCGCTCGGCTCGGGCATCGGTCCGGTCGACCACGCCTGGCGCTGGCGCAACGCCTGAGGAGTCCGGTCCGGCCCGTCAGCCGTCAGCCGTCAGCCGAAAGTCGGAACACAAGAGCAAGGGCCGGTCCACCTTTCGGTGGACCGGCCCTTGCGAAGCCGGAGGCGTGGCCGCGTCAGCGGGAAACCTTGCCGGCCTTGATGCACGAGGTGCAGACGTTGAGCCGCTTCGGCGTACGCCCGATCACAGCGCGGACCGTCTGGATGTTGGGGTTCCAACGACGGGGGGTCCGGCGGTGCGAGTGGGAGATACTGTTGCCGAAGCCCGGCCCCTTGCCGCAGACGTCGCAGTTGGCAGCCACGGGAGTCACTCCAAAGACTTCAGATGCACTAACGATTCCAACCCCGTCGGCGCGAGCGCCGCTGGCTAGCAGCTCGCACTGCTTTCCTGGGGGTGGCCCGGACGGAAGTCCAGGCAACCGGAGCAGCATACATCGGCTGACTCCGTACAACGAAACTACCATGACCCCGCTGCTGACCTCGCATCGCCGACCACGACTGCGCAGGCAACCGGGCGGTAGCCTGCGAGTGACGCCCCTGCCTGCGAGGAGACTTTCCGGTGCCGCACGCCCTCGACGCCCAGGCCGTCCGCAACTGGTGCCGGCTCTCCCTGGCCGCCCTGGGGCAGGCGCGCGAGGAGATCGACGCCATCAACGTCTACCCCGTGCCGGACGGGGACACCGGGACCAACCTCTATCTGACCGTCGAGTCCGCCACCCAACAGGTCGAGGCCCTCTTCGCGGACCGACCGGCCCGACCGGCCCGGCCCGCCGCAGCGACGCAAGCGGACGACGCGGAGGACCCGGACGACGCGGCCCGGCCGAGCACCGGGAGCGCGCTCCGCGCCCTCGCCCACGGCGCGCTGCTCGGCGCGCGGGGCAACTCCGGCGTGATCCTGTCGCAGCTGCTGCGCGGCATCGCGGCCTCCGTCGCGGACGGGCCCGCCGACGCCGACGCCCTGCGGACCGCCCTGCGACGCGCGGCCGAAGCGGGGTACGAGGCGGTGGCCAGGCCCGTCGAGGGGACGATGCTGACCGTGGCCGCCGCTGCTGCGGACGGGGTCGTGCACCTCCCGGCGGACTGCGGGCTCGACACCGTGGCGGAGGGCGCGTACGAGGCAGCTCGCGCCGCGCTCGCGCTGACACCGAGCCAGTTGGACGTCCTCGGCCGGGCCGGTGTCGTGGACGCAGGCGGCCGTGGACTGGTCGCGGTGCTGGGCGCGCTGGCGGATGCGGTCAGCGGCCAGTCACCGATGGGCCCGCTGGCCCTCGGTATGCGTCCGGCCGTCGATCCGGTCGCCGCCCACGCGGCCCATGCCGCCCATGCCGCTCTGGCCGCCGACCAGCACCTGCAGGCGACGCCACCCGTCGGGGTCGTGGGCGGGCCGGCCTACGAGGTCATCTACCTCCTGGACGCCGTCGACGGGAAGCTCCCCGCACTGCGCGCCCGGCTGGACGCGCTCGGCGAATCCCTGGTCGTGGTCGGCGGTGACGGGCTCTGGAACGTGCACGTCCATGTGGACGACCCGGGCGCCGCCGTGGAGGCCGGGATCGAGGCCGGGCGTCCGCACCGGCTCAGGATCACCCACTTCGCCTCCGCCGCCGCGTCCGCGTCCGCACTGGGTGCGGTCGGCGCGACCGGTGCGCAGGCGGGGGAGCTCGGCGACCAGCGCGCGGTCGTCAGCGTGGTCCAGGGCGAGGGCCTGGCCGAGCTCTGCCGTGGGTGCGGGGCGACCGTCCTGCACGCGGACCCCGACCACGCGCCCAGCAGCGCGGAGTTGGCCGGTGCGATCCGGCTGACCCGCGCCCGCGAGGTGGTGCTGCTGCTCAACGACGCGGAGTTGCGCGCCGCCGCCGGCGCCGCCGCGGACCAGCTGCGTGACGAGGGGGTCCGGGTGGCCGTCATCCCGACCCGCTCTCCGGTGCAGGGGCTGGCCGCGCTCGCCGTCCACGAGCCGGGCCGCCGGTTCGACGAGGACGTGGTCGCGATGACCTCCGCCGCCGGAGCCACCCGCTACGCGGAACTGGCC
This sequence comes from Streptacidiphilus sp. BW17, assembly GCF_041262485.1. Lineage (NCBI taxonomy): Bacteria > Bacillati > Actinomycetota > Actinomycetes > Kitasatosporales > Streptomycetaceae > Streptacidiphilus > Streptacidiphilus sp. BW17. The sequence continues at coordinate 102,120 of NZ_JBGCCR010000016.1, forward strand.
CTGGCGGAGGGCGAGTCGTGGACCATGGCGGGCGTCTGCCAGGCCGGGGACGTGCTCGGCCTGATCGATGGCGACGTCGCCGTGATCGGCAGCGCGAGCACGACGGCGGCCACGGCAGCCGTCGTCCTGGACCGGATGCTCGCGGCGGGCGGCGAGATGGTCACCCTGATCCTTGGCGACGGCACCGACGCGGCGCTGGCCGACGAGTTGGTGGCCCACGTGCGGCGGTCGAACCCGGTCGTCGACACCGTCGTCTACCGGGGTGGCCAGGGCTCCTCGCCACTGGTCATCGGCGTCGAGTAGCGCGCCGGGCACTCCGCCGGACCCCGCCGGGCACGGCACGTGTAAAGGGGGCCTGTCGGTCGGATGGTGCAAGGTAGACCTTGTGCCTGCTCAGTCCCCGCTCGACGAACCGCTCAAGAAGCACCTCGGCGCCGCCGCGAAGCACCTCGCCGAGGGTCTCGACCTGCACACGGTCGGAGACCTGCTCCACCACTTCCCGCGCCGCTACAGCGAGCGCGGCGAACTGACCAGCCTCGACTCGCTCGAGGTCGACGAGCACGTCACGGTGATCGCCCGGATCGAGAAGTGCACGGTGATCCCCTTCCGCGGACGCAAGGGCGACCGGCTGGAGGTCGTGGTCACCGACGGGCGCGGGCGGCTCTCGCTGACCTTCTTCAACCAGCGCTGGCGCGAGAAGGACCTGCGCCCCGGCCGCAACGGGATGTTCGCGGGCAAGGTCGGCGTCTTCAACCGCACCCGGCAGCTGACCAATCCGGACTACGAGCTCTTCGGCGGGGCCGAAGGCGACACCGAAGGGGATTCCGATGCGATCGGGCGCTTCGCCGGGCGGCTGATCCCGGTCTACCCGGCGTCGGCCAAGGTCCCGTCCTGGCGGCTGGCGCTCGCGGTCGAGACGATCCTCGACCAGATGGACTGGGACCAGGTCCCCGACCCGGTCCCTGCCGAGCTGCTCGCCGAACGCGGGTTGATCCCGCTGCGCGACGCGCTGGAGCAGATCCACCGTCCGCGCAACCACGCCGAACGCCTCGCCGCGCAGGCGCGACTCAAGTGGGACGAGGCGTTCGTGCTCCAGGTCGCGCTGGCCAAGCGGCGCGCCGAGGACACGGCACGCCCCGCCGTTCCGCGCGCGCCGCGCAAGGGCGGCCTGTTGGACGCGTTCGACGCAAAGCTGCCCTTCACGCTGACGGAGGGTCAGCAGCAAGTCTCCGCCGAGATCTTCGCGGACCTGTCCGTCGAGCACCCGATGCACCGCCTGCTCCAGGGCGAGGTCGGCTCCGGCAAGACCCTGGTCGCGCTCCGCGCCATGCTCGGCGTCGTCGACACCGGCGGTCAGGCCGCCATGCTGGCGCCCACCGAGGTGCTGGCGCAGCAACACCACCGCTCCGTGGTGGAGATGATGGGCGAGCTCGCCGAGGGAGGGATGCTGGGCGGCGCCGAGCACGGCACCAAGGTCGCCCTGCTGACCGGCTCGATGGGCGTCCCCGCGCGGCGTCAGGCGCTGCTGGACCTGGTCAGCGGCGAGGCCGGGATCGTCATCGGCACGCACGCGCTGATCGAGGACAAGGTCCAGTTCCTCGATCTCGGCCTGGTCGTGGTCGACGAGCAGCACCGCTTCGGCGTCGAGCAGCGCGACGCGCTCCGGGCCAAGGCCGAACGTCCGCCGCACCTGCTGGTGATGACGGCCACGCCGATCCCGCGCACGGTCGCCATGACGGTCTTCGGCGACCTGGAGACCTCCGTGCTGGACCAGCTCCCGGCCGGTCGCTCGCCGATCTCCTCCCATGTCGTCCCGGCCGTCGAGAAGCCCAACTTCCTGGCGCGCGCCTGGGAGCGGGTCCGTGAGGAGGTCGGCAAGGGCCACCAGGCCTACGTCGTCTGCCCGCGGATCGGCGACGAGGAGGACGAGAAGGCGCTGAAGAAGTCCGCCAAGGGCGGTGGTTCGGGGAGCGGCGGTTCGGGAAGTGGCGGGGCGGAGGGCGACGACCGGCGTCCGCCGTTGGCCGTGCTCGACGTGGCCGAGGAGCTGCGCGGCGGCCCGCTCGCCGGCCTGCGCGTCGAGGTGCTGCACGGGCGGATGGCGCCCGACGCCAAGGACGACGTGATGCGGCGCTTCGCGACGGGCGCGGTGGACGTCCTGGTCGCCACCACGGTCATCGAGGTCGGCGTGAACGTGCCCAACTCCACAGTGATGGTGATCATGGACGCCGACCGCTTCGGCGTCTCCCAACTCCACCAGCTGCGCGGCCGGGTGGGCCGTGGCTCGGCCCCCGGCCTCTGCCTGCTGGTCACCGACATGCCCGCGGCCTCGGCAGCACGCCAGCGGCTGGACTCGGTCGCGGGCACGCAGGACGGCTTCGAGCTCTCCCGGATCGACCTGGAGCAGCGTCGCGAGGGCGACGTGCTGGGCCAGGCCCAGTCCGGCGTCAAGTCCTCGCTGCGGGTGCTGGCCGTCCTGGAGGACGAGGAGATCATCGTCGCGGCCCGCGCCGAGGCCGTCCGGCTGATCGACGCCGACCCGGAACTGACGGACCATCCGGCGCTGCGCAGCGCGCTGGACTCGCTGCTGGGCGCCGAGCGCGCGGAGTACCTCGAAAAGGGCTGAGGAAGTTTCTCCGAAGGCCCGCTCCGGGCCCGGAATTGTCAGTGCCCCGCGAGAGGATAGGGGTGTTGAGAACGCGGCTGTCCGTGCAGGTCAGCGGCCAATTCACCAACACTCTCAGGGGGTACGTCCATGGCTTTCCGTCACCTCAACGAGCTTCCGCTCGGTGACAAGGTCTTCCGCATCGAACTCACCAGTGAGGATGACCGCGAGGTCACTCTCACCCTCACCGGCTGGCGGGAGGGCCACGCCGCCGAGCCGATCGCCTCCGGCAAGCTCCGGCTCCCGGTGGAGGACACCGCCTCCCTTCGCATCGCGCTCAACCGCGCGCTCCGTGCCCTGTCCATCGTCGCCGACGTCTCCGAGCCCATCCCCGACCGCGACGTGCTCCGCGAGCTCTACCCGGGCCACGGCGCGCCGTGGGTCCCGCAGCACGAGGAGGAACTGGTCCGTCGCTTCCACGACGGCGAGACGATAGCCCGGGTCGCGGCACGCTTCGGCCGTACGCCGGACTCCGTCCGCACGAAGCTCCGCGAGCTGGGCCACGACCCCCGCCGCCCCGAGTACTGCCCGCCCGACGGCTGCCTCTCCTGGTCCCGCTACGCCTCCCCGGCGCTGTTGGGATCCGTGAACGACGAGAGCTAGTTACACATGCCTCAAGGGGCGCGGGGATTCTGCACGCGAGGAACCAGGCAAGTGCTCAGGGGCGCGGGGAACTGCGCGGGTACCACTGATGTGGGGGTACCCCCGGCCGAAGGCTGGGGGAGGATGGCCCTGCTCGTTCGGGGTTCTAGCTCGCTGGGTGGCTTGTCACGCAGTTCCCCGCGCCCCTGGAGGTGCAACCGCGTGCGGCAGCGCACAGTCACTCGCCGTCTCTGCTGGCAGGGCGGAGCCCCGCGCCCCGGGATGGTGCAACTGCCCGAGCCTGCACGAAGTGCACTAGCGTGGAAGGTGCCCCGCCCCACCCCGCTCACCAGCAAGGACCCCGCATGACCCGCGTGATCGCCGGAGCCGCACGAGGTCGGCGGCTGGCCGTGCCGCCAGGCACCAGCACCCGTCCCACCTCCGACCGCGCGCGGGAGGCCCTCTTCTCCAGCTGGGAGGCGTTCCGGGGCAGCCTCGCCGGCGCGCGGGTGATCGACCTGTTCGCCGGATCCGGTGCGGTGGGGCTGGAGGCCCTCTCCCGGGGCGCGGCCCACGCGTTGCTCGTGGACGAGGATCCCTCCGCCGTGAAGACGATCCTGGCCAACGTCCGCACGCTCTCCCTCCCCGGCGCCGAGGTCCGTTCGGGGCGTGCCGAGCGCGTCATCGCGGGGGCGCCGCCGAGCGTGCCGTACGACCTGGTCTTCCTGGACCCGCCGTACGTCGTCACGGACGACGACCTGCGGGAGATCCTGATCACACTCGCCTCGGGGGGCTGGATCGACGGCGACGTGATCGTCACCGTGGAGCGCAGTACCCGGGGTGGCGAGTTCTCGTGGCCGGAGGGCTTCGAGGCGCTCCGGGAGCGCCGTTACGGCGAGGCGACCCTCTGGTACGGTCGCGCCGCCGTCAACGGAGCCGGGTAGTGAGCGAGGAGATGACGATGTTTCGCCGAGCGGTCTGTCCGGGGTCGTTCGACCCCATCCACAACGGGCACCTCGACATAATCGAGCGGGCCTCGCGCCTGTACGACGTGGTCCACGTCGCCGTGTTGATAAACAAGTCCAAGCGCGGCATGTTCACCGTCGACGAGCGGATCGCGATGATCGAGGAGATCACCGCGCAGTACGGCAACGTCAAGGTGGAGTCGCACCAGGGCCTGCTCGTGGACTACTGCAGGGAGCGCGAGATCCCGGCGATCGTCAAGGGTCTCCGTGCCGTCAGCGACTTCGACTACGAGCTGCAGATGGCCCAGATGAACCACGGCCTCTCCGGCGTCGAGACGCTCTTCGTGCCGACCGACCCGGCCTACAGCTTCATGTCGTCCTCGCTGGTCAAGGAGGTGGCCACGCTCGGGGGTGATGTGTCCCATCTCGTCCCGGAGTTGGTATTCCGTCGGCTGAGTGAGCGCGTCGCGGATATGCGCGCCGAACCCAAAGCGTCCTCCGACTGAGTACAGTTCGTTACTCAGTTCCTGCGTCGCTCCGACGCCTCCTCGTGGAAAGCGTGACCCCCGGTGGACGTGCAGCAGAAGCTCGACGAGATCACCCAGCTGGTAGAAGGCGCGAGGTCGATGCCGATGTCGGCGTCGATCGTCGTCAACAAGGCCGACCTGACCGTCATGCTCGCCGAACTGCGTGAGTCGCTTCCCAACGAGCTCGCCCAGGCGCAGCAGACGGTCGAGCGCGGCGACCAGGTCGTCGAGGACGCCCGGCGCGAGGCGGAGCGAGTGGTCGCCGCCGCGCACGAGGAGCGCCAGCAGCTGATCAACGGCACCGAGCTGATGATGCGCGCCCAGTCCGAGGCGGACCGCGTCCTCGCCGAGGCCCGCGCCGAGTCGGACGAGCAGCGCCGTGAGGCCGACGACTACGTCGACAGCAAGCTCGCCAACTTCGAGGTCGTGCTCACCAAGACACTGGGAGCGATCGGCCGTGGCCGCGCCAAGCTGCGCGTGGCCGGCGGTCCGGTCGAGGGCGAGGACGGCGAGGAGTTCACCCAGGACGAGTTCCGCTCGCCGAGCCCCGAGGTCGACGAGTACGTCGATGTGAAACTCGCCGCGCTGGAGACCGCGCTCAGCAAGACGCTGGAGGCCGTCGGCCGCGGCCGGGACAAGCTGCTCGGCAAGCGCCCGATCGACGAGCTCGGCGCGTACCTGGCCGCCGCCGACCAGGCGCAGGGCATCGAGCAGGGCGACGCCCGCCAGGCCGCCGTCGCCGCCGAGCTGGGCCGCCAGGGCCTGCTGTCCGGGTCCGACCAGTCGATGCACGAGATGCCTGAGCTGCACGATCCGCAGCAGGTGCAGCAGCCGCAGGTCGAGTACTGGCCGCCGCAGGACCCCTACGGCCAGCCGCAGCAGCCGGTCTACGACCCCTACACGGGCGGCTACGTCGACCCGCAGGTTGCCGCGCAGCAGCAGCCGGCGTACGACCCGTACACCGGTGGGTACCTCGACCCGCACGGCCAGCCGCAGCCCGCGTACGACGCCTACGGGCAGCCGGTTCAGGCCGTGCACGCGATTCAGCCGGTGCACCCGCAGCACGTGCAGATCCCGCAGCAGCAGCACTACGAGCAGCAGCCGCAGGAGGTCACGTCCTTCTTCGACACCGGATTCATCGACGTGACCAAGCTCCGCGAGTACGGTCAGGGTCACTGACCGCGCGCCCGGCGGAGCCTCGTCGGACCGGGCGAGTTGGGTCGGGGTTCCGGCGTCGGGTATCCTGACCTCTCCGGCTTGTTGTGCTGGACGATGTCTGCTGCCTCGAAGTGGCGGACGCGTCCAGGTGGGCCCCGTACACGGGCACCGACAGGCCAGGGCTCACGACCAGAGAAGGAAAGACGCTGAACCGCCTCGACCACCGCAACCCGCTCGTGTTCGACACACACGAGCTGGGCCGTCGGCCTGGGGCGATGCGGAAGGTCTCCCGCTCGGTCCCGGCCCCGGCCAACCTCGGAAACGAGGTGATCGGCGTCCGCGAGGGCGCCCCCATCGAGCTGGAGCTCCGACTGGAGTCGGTCATCGAGGGAGTGCTCGCTACGGGCACCGCCGAGGCCGAACTCAAGGGCGAGTGCGTACGCTGCCTGGAGCCGATCGAGCGCGAGCTCGACGCGGACTTCCAGGAGCTGTACTACTACCCCGAGGCGGCTGACCGCTTCGGGGGAGTGTCCGACTCCGACGAGGAGGAGGACGACCAGGATTCCCGTCTCGAGGGCGACTTGTTCGACCTCGAGCCGGTGCTGCGTGACGCGGTGGTGCTTGCACTGCCGTTGCAGCCGGTGTGCCAGGACGACTGCCTGGGCCTCTGCTCCGAGTGCGGAGCACGGCTCACGGACGACCCGGACCACCACCATGACGCCGTCGACCCCCGGTGGGCGGCATTGCAGGGACTCTCGGCCGCATCCAGCGCGACCGGTAGTGCAGAGGACAGCGTCACCCGGGAGGGTGCCGCCGAGAACCAGGAGAAGTAGCTGTGGCTGTTCCCAAGCGGAAGATGTCGCGCAGCAACACGCGCCACCGCCGTTCGCAGTGGAAGGCCACTGCTGCTGCGCTCGTGGCGTGCGACCGCTGCCAGCAGCCGAAGCTGGGGCACATCGCGTGCCCGAGCTGCGGCACCTACAACCGCCGTCAGGTCCTGTCGGTCTGACGGCTGGAGAGATACACGATGTCAGCGTCTGCGTCGCACGCCGACACCGGGTACAGCGTCCTGGAGGGGCGGCTCGGCTACACGCTTGAGCCGTCCCTTCTGACGCGTGCACTGACCCACCGCTCGTATGCGTACGAGAACGGCGGGCTGCCCACCAACGAGCGCCTGGAGTTCCTGGGCGACTCGGTGCTGGGTCTGGTGGTGACGGACACTCTTTACCGCGTTCATCCGGATCTCCCGGAGGGCCAGCTCGCGAAGCTGCGCGCCGCGGTGGTCAATTCGCGTGCGCTGGCGCAGGTGGCGCGGGGCCTTGAGCTCGGCACCTTCATCAGCCTCGGTCGTGGCGAGGAGGGCACCGGCGGGCGGGACAAATCGTCCATCCTGGCGGACACCCTCGAAGCCGTGATCGGCGCTGTCTACCTGGACCAGGGCCTGGACTCCGCCTCGGAGCTGGTGCACCGACTCTTCGACCCGCTGATCGAGAAGTCCTCGAACCTCGGCGCGGGCCTGGACTGGAAGACCAGCCTGCAGGAGCTCACCGCCGCCGTCGGTATCGGTGTGCCCGAGTACGTGGTCACCGAGTCCGGTCCGGACCACGAGAAGACCTTCATCGCCGCTGCCCGCGTGGCCGGCGAGGACTACGGCTCCGGTTCCGGTCGCTCCAAGAAGGAGGCCGAGCAGAAGGCCGCCGAGAGCGCCTGGAACGAGATCCGCGAGAAGTACGGCGACGGCGGCTCGTCGCAGACGGCCTCTTCCTGAGGCTGTCTGCCGGTCGGGCTCGGACGCACTAGGCTTTCGGAGTGCCTGAGCTTCCCGAAGTAGAGGTCGTCCGCCGCGGTCTGGACCGCTGGGTCAGCGGCCGTACCGTCGCGTCCGTCGAGGTGCTGCACCCGCGCGCGGTCCGTCGCCATGCGGCGGGCCCGGACGACTTCGCCGCGCAGTTGCGCGGTCGCGCCCTCGGCCCGGCGCTGCGCCGCGGCAAGTACCTGTGGGTGCCGCTGCCGGGCTCGGGCGCGTCGTTGCTCGGCCATCTCGGCATGAGCGGCCAGCTGCTGGTGCAGCCGGAGGGTTCGGCTGACGAGAAGCACCTGCGGGTCCGCGTCCGCTTCGACGACGCGGCCGGCACCGAGCTGCGCTTCGTCGACCAGCGCACCTTCGGCGGCTTGGCCGTCGAGGACGCCGACCCGAGCGACCCGGACGCGGCCCCGATGTCCCTGGCGCACATCGCGCGCGATCCCCTCGACCCGCGCTTCGACGACGCGGCCTTCATCGCCTCGCTCCGCCGCCGCAACAGCGGCGTCAAGCGCGCCCTGCTCGACCAGTCGCTGATCAGCGGCGTCGGCAACATCTACGCCGACGAGGCGCTGTGGCGCAGCAAGCTGCACTACGACCGCCCGGCCGACACCCTGACCCGCCCGGCGGCCGAGCTGCTGCTGGCCTCGGCCCGCGCGGTGATGACCGAGGCCCTGGCCCAGGGCGGCACCAGCTTCGACTCCCTCTACGTCAACGTCAACGGCGAGTCCGGCTACTTCTCCCGCTCCCTCGACGCCTACGGTCGCGAGGGCGAGGCCTGCAACCGCTGCGGCACGGCGATGCGCCGCGCGTCGTGGATGAACCGTTCCAGCTACTTCTGCCCCAAATGTCAGCGCTTGCCCCGACAAAGGTGATCCGGCGCACCTGTGGCAGGGTGTGCGCTGAAGATCACGCGTAAGACAACGGGGAGAGTGGCTTGAACGGGGACCAGTTCTTCGTCGGCAACGAGTATCTGACGGATCTCGCCAAGGAGTTCCAGGCGGCGTCCGACAACTTCGCTTCGATGACGCCGACGTTCCAGGGCAACGCGATCGTGGACGCCGAGGCCTTCGGTCTGCTGGGCGCGTGCACCGGCGCGTTCTCGCAGTACCAGGGCCTGGTGGAGCACACCGTCAACGGCCTGAACCAGATGATCCAGGCACTGGCCGCCGACGCGGCCGGACTGGCGAACACGGCGGACACGTACGGCCAGGTCGAGCACTACAACAAGCAGCTCCTCGGGGGGAACTGACCATGGGTCTCGACATCAACGGTGCGATCGCGGGCAAGGTCGCCCAGGTCCTCTCGCTGCTCGACCTCCCCTGGCCCGGCGGCGATCCCGCCGCGCTGCGCCGCCTGGCGGTCAACTGGAACGCCATGGCGGCCGAGCTGGACCAGACCGCCCAGCACCTCGACCTCCAGGTCGGCTCCGTGGTCGGCCCGCACTGGTCGGGCGTGGCGGCGGACGCGTTCCAGCAGCACTGGAAGCTGCAGCACGACGCCATGGTCAAGAGTGTCGGCAGCTTCCAGCAGGTCGCGAAGGAGCTGGACGCCTACGCCGACCAGGCCGAGTCGATCATCGAGGCGATCGTCGACATCGCGCTCCAGATCGCCGAGTTCGAACTGGCGGGGGCGCTGCTCACCGTCTTCACGGCGGGCATCTCGGACGCGGTCTCCGCCGCGGCCTCTGGCGAGCGGGCGCTGAAGATCGTCCAACTCATCGACAAGTTCATCAAGATGGCCGAGAAGGCGGAGAAGGTCATCACCGAGCTCATCGAGGACATCCGCAAGCTCGGCATGCTGCCGCGCATCGCGATGGACGCCCTGAAGAACACGGTCTCCAACCTGGGCAGCACCGAGCTCGGCAACGCGATGTCCGGCAAGAGCCTGGGGCTGAGCGGTTCGGACCTGGAAGGTGCTGCCCTGAGCGGTGCCGGCGCGGCCGGACTGTCCGGCGGCGCCGCGGCCCTGGGCACCAAGATCATGAAGGGGGCCGACGAGGACGGGGCCGCGAGCAAGATCGGCACCTTCCTGAACGGTGACTCCGCCTTCTCGAACGTCGCCATGGGCGGCCTCACCAATGCGGGCGGCGGCGCCATCGCCGACGGCCTGCAGGGCAAGGGCGGGCGGGACATCGCCGCCGACGCGGTCACCAACCTCGCCAGCGGCGCTGCGGCTTCGGACGCGACCGCCAACCACAAGGTCGACCCGCTGCCGAGCGAAGGCCGGCACGCCGCGCCCGGCGATCCCTATACGCCGATCGGCTTCGACCTGGGTGCCAACGCCGAGACGTCCTGGGCGGGTGGGGGGTTGGAGAACGCCGTGAACCAGAACCCCACCCTCCCGCAGCAGGGGAAGAACGCCGACGGCGCCATGCAGGAAGTCGGCTGATGAGTCGACCCGTGATGCTGGAAACCGCCACGGTGCTGTCGGGGACGGCGCACCGCTCCGTCTCGGCGCTGGACGTCGTGCTCCTCGTCGTCGTGGTGATCGGCGTCGCCCTCGTGTGGAGCGGCGGCGAGGCACTGGTCGTCATGCTCCGGGTGCGTGCCGCGTTGGCAGAGCGCCCGGGCTGGACGTGGAAGCGTGACGCCTCCGCGATGCGTTCGGGCTGGCCGCGGTTGACGGAAGGGCACGTCGGCCGGGCCCGGTGGCGGTGGCTGATGTCGGGTCAGGTGCCCGGAGCAGTCAGCGCCGACGTGTTCCGCATCGACAGTTCGAAGCCCACCGGGAAGAACAGCAACACGAGCGTCCACACGACGACCGCGATCGTCGTCTTCCCGTTCCCCCTGCCTCGGGTCTCGTTGGCCTATGACGCCAAGGCCGTTCACCCGGAGCAGCTCGCCTGGGACAAGCTCCGCGCCGAGGTCGACGATCCGGAGGCCGCCGCCGCGCTCTTCACCATGGACGTGCTGGACGCCGCGCGCGCCGAGCGCTACCGGTGGGAGATGGCGGGCGACGCCGTGGTGTTCACGGCCCGCCGTTCGCTCGCGCCCGCGCGGATGCTGCAGTTGGTGGACCACGCCGTGGCGCTCGTCCAGCGCCTGCCCGCGCCCGTCCTGGACCGCGCCAGGGCCGGGGCCGTGGCGGCCGGCGAAGCCTTCCCGATGGACAGGGCTGCCCCGCGCGACCACCGCAGACCGCACCAGGCCTGAGCACCGGCGCGATGAGAGACTGTCCGCCATGACTGAGGACGTCCGGATGACCGCCTGGGTGCGCGGTGCGGTGCAGCAGGTCGGCTTCCGTTGGTGGACCCGGTCGAGGGCGCTGGAGATCGGGCTGCTGGGCTACGCGTCCAACCTCGGCGACGGCCGCGTCCAGGTCGTCGCCGAGGGCAGCCGTGAGCAGTGCGAAGCGCTGCTGCAGCTGCTGCGCCACGGTGACACTCCCGGCCGCGTGGACGGTGTGACGGAAATCTGGGGCAAGCCGGAGGGCGGCTACGAGGGGTTCGCGATCCGCTGACCCCGCGTCGGCGACGGCCGCGGTCGACGCCGGGCGACCCATTGAACCGTCAACTGTGAGCCTCGCTCTATCGGTCAGCGTCATGACGCTGACCTGCAGCTCCAGGGAAACGACTGGTTGCGTTTCCGGGAAGTCCGTGGTTGACTGCGCACCAGCAATATCGCCGAGGAACGCAGCGTGACGACTCCGCTGCACGGGCCGCCCGGCGGTTGTAGCACGCTGTGATCGTGTTGACCGCCTGCGCGTTTGGTGAGACGCTGGAAACCCGCGCACCCGTACGTCCAATCAAGGCTTATCGGCCCCGTACAGCCTTGCGAGGGCGTCACTCAGGTGCGGCCCACTTCACACGACCCCACATCTGCGGTCGGTCACTCAGCGTGGAGGACCATCCATCATGGCAAAGGCGCTTCTCGGTTACGTCGGCGGACCCGACCCCCGACTGCTCGCCGAGATGCGACGTCTCCAGCAGCGTGTCCAGGACCTGGAATCCGAGCTTGTACGGATGCAGGCCGAGAACGACTCGCTGCAGGCCGTCGCGGACCACGAGCAGTTGCTCCGCATTGACGCAGCCCAGGCGGTACCGGCTTTCTCCTGACCTTTCCGCAAAGGTCAGCAGCGCGACGGCATCGTCAGCTGGATTGTGCAAGGGACGCCTACCCGGCGTCCCTTCGTCGTTCCCGGACACCGCCACCGACCGTCCCCGCTGTGTCACACCCCGTTGTCAATCCCTCGTGGGAGAGATGCCCCTTACACACTCGGATGAAACCGAGCCGTCACCCGGCTCGTGGCCTGGTGACGACTAGGGTGTCCCCGAAAGGGACGTAGGAGGTCGGCGCCGGTGCATCTGAAGAGCCTCACGCTGCGCGGTTTCAAGTCGTTCGCCTCCGCGACCACCCTGCGCTTCGAGCCCGGCATCACCTGCGTGGTCGGCCCCAACGGCTCCGGCAAGTCGAACGTGGTGGACGCGCTGAGCTGGGTGATGGGCGAGCAGGGCGCCAAGTCGCTGCGCGGCGGCAAGATGGAGGACGTCATCTTCGCCGGCACGACCGGCCGTCCGCCGCTGGGACGCGCCGAGGTCGCGCTCACCATCGACAACACCGACGGCGCGCTGCCGATCGAGTACTCCGAGGTCACCATCTCGCGGACGATGTTCCGGAACGGCGGCAGCGAGTACGCGATCAACGGCGACACCTGCCGGCTGCTCGACATCCAGGAGCTGCTCTCCGACTCCGGCATCGGCCGGGAGATGCACGTCATCGTCGGCCAGGGTCAGCTCGACTCGGTCCTGCACGCCGACCCGATGGGCCGCCGCGCGTTCATCGAGGAGGCTGCCGGCGTCCTCAAGCACCGCAAGCGCAAGGAGAAGGCGCTGCGGAAACTCGACGCGATGCAGGCCAATCTGACGCGCGTTCAGGACCTGGTCGGCGAACTGCGGCGGCAGCTCAAACCGCTGGGCCGCCAGGCGCAGATCGCCCGCCGCGCGGCCGTGATCCAGGCCGACCTGCGGGACGCGCGGCTGCGGCTGCTCGCCGACGACATGGTGACGCTGCGCAAGGCCGTCGAGGAGGAGATCGCCGACGAGATGGCGCTGCGGCTGCGACGCAGCGGCGTGGAGCAGGAGCTGGCGCAGCTGCAGCAACGCGAGGCGGTGCTGGAGGCGCAGGTCGCGCAGCTCGGCCCGGCCGTGGAGCAGGCGCAGCAGTCCTGGTTCGCCCTCTCGTCGCTGGCCGAGCGGGTGCGCGGGACGATCGGTCTGGCCGAGGCCAAGGTCCGCCACGCCCGCTCCCCGCAGGCGGAGGAGCGGCGCGGTCGCGACCCCGAGGACATGGAGCGCGAGGCCGCCCGGATCCGCGCCGAGGAGGCGGAGCTGGCCGAGGCGCTGGAGCAGGCCCAGTACGCGCTGGCCGAGACCGTCGAGCGCCGGGCCGAGCTGGAGCGCGAACTGGCGGCCGAGGAGCAGGCGCTGCGTGCGGCGGCCCGCGCCCTGGCCGACCGCCGCGAGGGGTTGGCCCGGCTCCAGGGCAAGGTGGCAGCGGCGCGCTCGCGTGCCGCGGGCGCGGGGGAGGAGATCGGTCGCCTGGCCGAGGCCCGCGACGCCGCGCTCGAACGCGCGGAAGCGGCACAAATCGAGTACGAAGCGCTGCAGGAGCAGGCCGACTCCCTCGACACGGCCGACGACGCCCGCGACGCCGAACTCGCCGAGCTGCGTGACGCCTTGTCAGCCGCTGAGGAGACCCAGTCGCGGGCCCGCGACGCGCTCTCCGCGGCCGATCGGGAGCATGCCGCGCTCACGGCAAGGCGCGACGCGCTGGCGCTCGCGCTCCGGCGCAAGGACGGCAGCGGCGCGCTGCTCGCCGCCACCGACCGGCTGACCGGCCTGCTCGGTCCGGCCGCCGGGCACCTCACCATCGCCCCGGGCGCGGAGACCGCCGTGGCCGCCGCGCTCGACCGCGCCGCCGATGCGATCGCCGTCACCACGGTCGCCGCTGCCGCGGACGCGCTCCGCCTCTTGCGCAAGGACGACGCGGGCCGCGCGGCGCTGCTCATCGGTGGAGCACCCGTTGAGGCCCCTGCACACGAGAGCCCTGCACACGAGAGCCCCGCGTACCAGAGCCCGGCGTCCGGGACTGCCGACCTGCCCGCCGGAGCGACCCGGGCCGCCACGCTGGTCTCCGGCCCGGACGAACTGCTGTCCGCCGTGCGGACGTTGCTGCACGGCTACGTCGTCGTCGAGACGCTCGACGAGGCCGAGGCACTGGTCGCGACTCGCCCCTCGCTGACGGCGGTCACCGGCGAGGGCGACGTGCTGGGCGCCGCCTACGCCTACGGCGGGTCCGCCGGCGCGCCGAGCGGGCTGGAGACGCAGGCCGCCGTCGACGAGGCCGAGACCGGGCTCACCGTGCTCGTCACCCGTCGGGAGACGCTGCGTGAGGAGGTCGACGCCGCCACCGCGCGCCGCAAGGAGCTGGCCGTGCAGGTCGAGGAGATCTCCGTGGTGCGCCGCGCCGCCGAGAAGGAGAAGGCGGCCATAGCGCAGCAGGTCGGCCGGCTGGCCGGGCAGGCGCGCGGCGCGGCGGGGGAGGCGGAGCGGCTCGCCGCCGCAGCCGCGAAGGCCACCGAGGCGCAGGAGCAGGCCGCGATGGACTTGGCCGAGCTGGAGGAGCGGCTGCTGGTCGCCGAGGAGCTCCCGGCCGACGAGGAGCCGGACACCGGCCGCCGGGAGCAGCTCGACGCTGAGGCCGCCCGCGCCCGTGCGGGCGAGATGGAGGCCCGGCTGGCCGTCCGCACGCACGAGGAGCGCGTCCGCGGGCTCGCCGGGCGCGCCGACTCGCTCGACCGGGGCGCACGCGCCGAGCGCGAGGCCAGGGCACGCGCCGCCGCCCGTGCTGCCCGCGCCCGGCACGAGGCGCAGGTCGCCACCGCGGTCGCCGAGGGTGCCCGTCAGCTGCTGGCCCACGTCGAGCACGCGCTCACCGCCGCAGCTGCCGACAAGGCCACCGCCGAGCAGCAGCGCGCCGCCCGCGACGCGGAGTTGGGCCGCGAACGCGTCCGCAGTCGCGAACTGAAGGCGGAGCTCGACAGGCTGACCGACACGGTCCACCGCGACGAGGTGCTCCGCGCCGAGAAGCGGCTGCGGATCGAGCAGTTGGAGGCCAAGGCGCTGGAGGAGCACGGCATCGAGTCCGCCGCGCTGCTCGCCGAGTACGGCCCGGACCAGCCGGTTCCGCCGTCCCTCCCCGCCGCGGATGAGGAGCCCGAGGGTGAGGAGCCCGAGGCGAGAACATCTGCGGCTGACGTCGCGGGCTCGCAGCCGCGTCCCTTCCGCCGCGCCGAGCAGGAGAAGCGGCTCAAGGCGGCGGAGAAGGCCTATGCCCAGCTCGGCAAGGTCAACCCGCTGGCGCTGGAGGAGTTCGCCGCGCTGGAGGAGCGCCACCAGTTCCTCTCCGAGCAGTTGGAGGACCTCAGGACCACCCGCCGTGACCTGCTGACCGTGGTCAAGGAGGTCGACGAGCGGGTCGAGCAGGTCTTCACCGCCGCGTACCACGACACGGCACGCGAGTTCGAGGGCGTCTTCTCCCGGCTCTTCCCGGGCGGCGAGGGACGGCTGGTGCTGACCGACCCGGACAACATGCTGACCACGGGCATCGAGGTCGAGGCCCGGCCGCCGGGCAAGAAGGTCAAGCGGCTCTCGCTGCTCTCCGGCGGCGAGCGCTCGCTGACCGCCGTCGCCCTGCTGGTCTCGATCTTCAAGGCGCGCCCCAGCCCGTTCTACGTGATGGACGAGGTCGAGGCGGCACTGGACGAGACCAACCTGCGCCGACTGATCGCGATCATGGAGGAGCTGCGGGACAACTCGCAGCTGATCGTGATCACCCACCAGAAGCTGACCATGGAGTGCGCCGACGCGCTCTACGGCGTCTCCATGCGCGGCGACGGCATCTCCCAGGTGATCAGCCAGCGCCTGCGCGACGAGCCTCGCAAGGCCCCGCGCCGGATCCGCCGCCCGGACGCCGAGCCGGAGGCCGATCCCGAAGCCGAGCCGACCGTGACTGAGCCGACTGCGACCGAGCCGGTCGGGGCGGCCGTCGAATAGCGCAAGCAGCGCGACAAACGGGTGACTTGTTGGACAAACGTCACACAGCGGCAAGTCGCCGATGGCTGTGCCCGATACTGGGGTGGCCATGGAATACGTCATTCTTGCTGTAGTCATCGCTGTGGTCGCCATCGGGGCGACCACCGGTCTCGTCGTCAACGGCCGACGGCGCAAGCAGCTGCCGCCCGCACCTCCGGCGCAGCCGCAGATCACCAAGCCCGCTCCCGCCGCCACGGCCGAGCCGACGGCGGAGCCACAGGTCGGCGAGGATGCCGCGGTCACGGCACCCGAGCAGGGCCGCACCGTCGAGGAGGTCGAGCTCCCGACCGAGGCCGCGCAGGCCCAGGCCGCCGAGGCTCCGGCCCTGGAGGTCCCGGAGCCGACCGCCGGTCGGCTCACCCGGCTGCGGTCGCGCCTGTCGCGCTCGCAGAACTCCCTGGGCAAGGGCCTGCTCACCCTGCTCTCCCGGGACCGCCTCGACGAGGACACCTGGGAGGAGATCGAGGAGCTGCTGCTCACCGCCGACGTCGGCGTCCAGCCGACCCAGGAGCTGGTCGAGCGGCTGCGTACCCGCGTCAAGGTGCTCGGCACCCGCACCCCGGAGGAGCTCCGCAACCTGTTGCGCGAGGAGCTGATCACCCTCATCGAACCGAGCCTCGACCGCACCCTGCACGTCGCCCGCCACGACGAGGAGACCCCGGCCCGCCCGGCCGTCCTCCTGGTCGTCGGCGTCAACGGCGTCGGCAAGACCACCACCAGCGGCAAGCTGGCCCGTGTGCTGGTCGCCGACGGCCACACGGTGGTCCTCGGCGCGGCCGACACCTTCCGCGCCGCCGCCGCCGACCAACTGCAGACCTGGGGCGAGCGCGTCGGTGCCCGCACGGTGCGCGGCCCGGAGGCAGGCGACCCGGCCTCGGTGGCCTTCGACGCGGTCAAGGAGGGCATCGCCGAGGGCGCGGACACCGTCCTGGTCGACACCGCCGGCCGTCTGCACACCAAGACCGGCCTGATGGACGAGCTCGGCAAGGTCAAGCGCGTCGTCGAGAAGCACGGCCCGGTCGACGAGGTGCTCCTGGTCCTGGACGCCACCACCGGTCAGAACGGCCTGGTCCAGGCGAAGGTCTTCGCCGAGGTGGTCGACATCACCGGCATCGTGCTGACCAAGCTGGACGGGACCGCCAAGGGTGGCATCGTCATCTCCGTCCAGCGCCAGCTGGGTGTCCCGGTCAAGCTGATCGGTCTCGGCGAGGGCGCCGACGACCTTGCTCCCTTCGACCCCGCGGCCTTCGTCGACGCACTCCTCGGCTGAGTCCACGTCGCCTTCCCCGGCCCGTGTCGTCCTCCCGGACGGCGCGGGCCGCCGTCTTTCGCGCGACGACCTCTCCCCGCGCCTTCTCGTGCGGTTGTCACACTCCCGGGCCGGTCGGGGTCATCGCTGTGTGAGCCATGGTGGAGAGATTCACGACCCTGGAGAGCGACATGACCTCACCCATCCTGGTCACCGGCGGCACCGGAACCCTGGGCAGCCTGGTCGTCCCGCAGCTGCGCGCCGCCGGGCGCGACGTGCGGATCGTCTCGCGTCATGCCCACCCGGACGAGCCGGGGATCGCCTTCGCGGTCGGCGACCTGCTGACCGGCGACGGCCTCGACGCCGCGCTGGCGGGCGTGGAGACCGTGGTGCACATCGCGGGCGCGGCCAAGGGGGACGAGACCGTGGCCCGCAACCTGGTCGCGGCGGCGAGGAAGGCCGGCGTCCGGCACCTCGTCCACGTCTCCGCGATCGGTGTGGACACCGTCCCGCTCGCCTGGTTCCGGATGAAGCTGGCGGCGGAGCGGGCGATCGTCGACTCGGGCATCCCGTACACGGTGCTGCGCCCGGCCCAGTTCCACAGCCTGACGCTGCTGGTGATGGAGAAGATGACGAAGATGCCGGGTGGTCCCGGCGCCCGGCGGGATGCGGTGGCAGCCGGTCGACCCGCGTGATGTCGCCGACCGTCTGGCCGAGTTGGCGCTCGGCGAGCCCGCCGGACTCGTCCCGGACCTGGCCGGTCCGACCGTCTACTCGATGGGGGAGCTGGCGCGCAGCTACCTCGCCGCGCGGGGGAAGCGCCGGCCGTTGCTCCCGCTCCACCTGCCGGGCAAGGTCGGCCGTGCCTACCGGGGCGGCGACAACCTCGCGCTGGGGGAGCGGACCACGGTCGGCCACCTCAGCTGGGAGGTCTACCTCGCCGAGCACACGGGCGCGCACACGGCGGGCTCGCGAACAGCCACCTGACGTATCGTCAGGTCAGCTCAGCGTCGCCCGACCAGCTCCGGCACGCCGCGGTGGCTGGCGTAGGCGAGCGTGCCGAGCAGCAGCTTGGCGTGCGGCGGGCGGGTGGCGTTCTCCGGGGTCGGCGGGCGCAGCCAGCGTGTGCCGGGGGAGGGCGGCGCGGGGACGGAGCCGCCGGGGCCGTGGCAGACGAGGTCGAGCTCGGCGTCGTCCCAGCCCGTGCGGTAGAGCAGCTCGGGCAGGTGCCGGGCGGTGTCGGGGCTGACCAGGAAGAGCGCGCGCGAGCCCGCGGCCAGCACCGGACCGGGGCGGACGCCGATCCGTTCGAGCCGGACCAGGGACTCGCGTCCGGCGGACTCCGGGACGTCGAGGACGTCGAAGCCGCGGCCGGTGAGCAGGCGGACCCACGGTCCGTCGAAGGCGACGGACCAGCCCCAGCGCGTGGCGTACTCCGCCGCGGCCTCGCCCTGGTGGGCACGGGCGCGACGGCGCTGACTCCGGAGCCGGACGTCGCCGAAGCGTTCGTTGAAGAGGGTGTCGGTGCTCATCAAGTCCACTCACCTCCAACCGATCGGGGGATGCCTTGGTTACGGCAGCCGGCGGAACTGCGGCGGAACTGCGGCGGATTCCTGGCGGAGCCCTGCCGGTGGGGCGCGCTGTCCGTGGAGCGGGAACCGGGGCGCGTCGGCGCCTGATGCACGCCGGGACAATTCGGACTGGACCGCGGGGGTGGCGGCCGGCCGTGCTATCCAGGAACCCTGCTGTGCTGCAGGGGTCCTGAACACCAGTGAAGCGTGGGACCAGCGCCGGAAGTTCACTCGTAGGGGTGGCGAAAGGTGGCGTTTTCGTGCACTCGCTCCCCCGGACGGCGCAAATCGCGCTACGTTCCTGCTGCAGGGTCGAGGACTCTCGCAGACATGAGCACGTCAGCGGGTATGCCAGTGGCATTGATGCCAACCTTTCGCGCTGACACGGAATCTGACGGCCAGACAGAGCCCGGGATGGGGGCGTTCCGGTGGGCGACAAGCAACCCAACGAGAAGCTGACGGCGTGGTTCGTCAGGAGTGGCTGGTCCAAGGGCGAGTTGGCCAGACAGGTCAACCGCAGGGCCCGGCAGATGGGCGCCGCGCACATCAGCACGGACACCTCGCGGGTGCGCCGTTGGCTGGACGGTGAACAGCCGCGTGAGCCGATCCCGAAGATCCTCTCCGAGCTCTTCTCCGATCGCTTCGGTTCGCCGGTCCCGATCGAGGACCTCGGCCTCAAGGCGGTCGCCCCGCTCACCGCCGGGTCGGGCATCGATTTGCCCTGGAACGGCGAGCAGACCGTCCAGTTGATCTCCGAGTACTCCCGCAGCGACCTGATGCTCAACCGCCGGGGCTTCCTCGGCACCTCCCTCGCCCTGACCGCGGGCTCCGCCCTGATCGAGCCGATGCAGCGCTGGCTGAGCCCCGCAGCCAACGGCATGCCGACCACCGCGCTGACCTCCGCCCGCGAGGGCGCCCCGGTGACCGGCCGCCTCTCCGCCCCCGAGCTGGACCTGCTCGAGTCCACCGTGGTGATGTTCCGTCAGTGGGACGCCCAGAACGGCGGCGGCCTGCGCCGCAAGGCCGTCGTCGGCCAGCTGCACGAGGTCTGCGACCTGCTCCAGGAGAGCTACAGCCCGCAGACCACCAAGCGCCTCTTCCAGACCACCGCCCAACTCGCCCATCTCGCGGGCTGGATGTCCTACGACGTGGGCATGCACCCGAGCGCCCAGAAGTACTACGTGCTCGCGCTGCACGCCGCCAAGGAGGCCGGTGACCGGCCCTTCGGCGGGCTGGTGCTGACCGACATGTGCCGGCAGATGATCCACCTCAACCGGCCCAACGACGCCCTGGAACTGATCCACCTGGCCCAGTACGGCTCCCGTGACACGGCGACTTCGCGCCAACTCGCGCTGATGCACGCCATGGAGGCGCGCGCCTACGCCAATCTCGGCGAGCCCAACAAGTGCTACCGGGCCGCCCGTCACGCCGAGGACGCCTTCGACGACGCCGGTGCCAAGGACGTCGCGCCCGACTGGCTGAACTTCTTCTCCGAGGCCGAACTCCACGCCGAGAACGGCCACTCGTACCGCGACCTCTGCTACCACACCGGCCGCAGCCAGGTGTACGCACTGCAGGCCGAGCCCGAGATCTCGCAGGCTGTCGAGCTCTTCGCGGAGGACGCGGACCACAAGCGCTCGTACGCGCTCAACCTGATCGGCATGGCCAGCGTCCACCTGCTCCAGCGGCAGCCGGACGCCGCGGCGGACTCTGCCGAGCAGGCCATGGAGATAGCCGCGCAGATCCGCTCCGAGCGTGTCAACACGCGCCTGCGCAAGACGACCGAGGCGGCCGTCCGCGAGTTCAAGGGCGTCGAGCGGGTGCGGGAGCTGCGCGAGCAGATCGACCAGACTCTCCCTGACTCCCTGGCCCAGCGGAATTCCGCCTGATCAGCGCGAACTCCGGAAAGTCTCCGGCCGTGAGGCCCGTCCCCCTTCACCCGACTCGGCACCCCCACGCCAGGTCATTCGGACGGTTCTCGCGGCCGGTTTTCGGTGAGCTGGGGTTCACCGGTGCGTAACACCGGCGTCAGCTTCGTCACGCCCGTGAAACATCTGCACGCATCGACGGAAACGGGCCTGCGTCAATCTCCTCGACATCAGCCGACGGCCCCGGGGGCACGGGACGGATACCCGGGGACGGAACGGCCCGACATATCGAGGAGACGCCGATGCCCAGCGGCTTCAGCGGTGGCGACACCGCCTTCGTACTCATAAGCGCAGCACTGGTCATGTTGATGACGCCCGGTCTCGCTTTCTTCTACGGCGGCATGGTCAGGGTGAAGAGCACCCTGAACATGCTGGTCATGAGCTTTATCGCGCTCGGCATCGTCACAGTGTTGTGGGTGCTCTACGGCTACTCGATCGCATTCGGGCCGGATGCCTTCCACGGCCTGATCGGAAATCTCTCGATGCTCGGCATGCGCCACATCGGGATGAACTCTCTGTCCGGAACCATTCCGGTGTTCGCCTTCTCCGCATTCCAGCTGATGTTCGCGGTGATCACACCGGCGCTGGTCTCCGGCGCGATCGCGGACCGGGCCAAGTTCTCCGCCTGGGCGCTCTTCGTCGCGCTCTGGGTGACCATCGTCTACTTCCCGGTCGCGCACTGGGTCTTCATGTTCGACGGCGGCAAGGGCGGCTGGCTGGGTGACCGCAACGGCGTCCTGGACTTCGCGGGCGGCACGGCGGTTCACCTCAACGCGGGGGTCGCGGGCCTCGCGCTGGCGTTGGTGCTGGGCAAGCGGATCGGCTTCAAGAAGGACCCGATGCGTCCGCACAGCCTGCCGCTGGTGATGCTCGGCTCCGGGCTGCTCTGGTTCGGCTGGTTCGGCTTCAACGCCGGTTCGGCGCTGGCCGCCAACGGTCTGGCCGGGCTCGCCTTCATCAACACCCAGATCGCCACCGCCGCGGCCATGATCGGCTGGCTGACCTACGAGAAGATCAAGCACGGCGCGTTCACCTCGCTGGGTGCGGCGTCCGGTGCGGTCACCGGCCTGGTCGCGATCACCCCGGCCTGTGCCTACATCAGCCCGCTCGGCTCGATCGGCCTCGGTCTGGCCTGCGGTGCGCTCTGCGCCTGGACCATCAGCCTCAAGTACAAGTTCGGCTTCGACGACTCGCTCGACGTGGTCGGCGTCCACGCGGTCGGCGGCGCGGCCGGTGCGCTGCTGATCGGCCTGCTGGCCACCGGCGGTGGCGGTTCGCCGGCCAAGGGTCTCTTCTACGGCGGCGGATTCACGCAGCTGGGCAAGCAGGCGATGGGCGTGGGCGTGGTCGCGGTCTACTCCTTCACGCTGGCCTGGCTGATCGGCAAGGCGATCGACAAGACCATCGGCTTCCGGGTCTCCGAGGACGTCGAGCTGGCCGGTATCGACCAGGCCGAGCACGCCGAGTCCGCCTACGACTTCAGCGCGGTCGGCGCGGCCCTGTCCAAGGCGCTGGCGCCGAAGCCCTCGGTGTCCACTACTGTCGCCGCCGACGCCGGTGCTGCTGACGACGCTGTCGGCGCGCCCGACGGCGCCGCGAGCCCCGCCGAGAAGAAGGTCGATGCCTGAGATGAAGCTCATCACCGCAGTGGTCAAGCCCCACCGGCTGGACGACATCAAGGAGGCGCTGCAGGCCTTCGGCGTCCACGGCCTGACCGTCACGGAGGCCAGCGGCTACGGCCGCCAGCGCGGGCACACCGAGGTCTACCGGGGCGCGGAGTACACCGTCGACCTGGTCCCGAAGGTGCGGATAGAGGTGCTGACGGAGGACGACGACGCGGACGGCGTCATAGAGGTCATCGTCAAGGCCGCCCGCACCGGCAGGATCGGCGACGGCAAGGTCTGGAGCATCCCGGTCGAGACGGCGGTGCGGGTCCGCACCGGCGAACGCGGCCCGGACGCGCTGTAAGCAGCGGGTAGCAGGTAACGGAGAGCAGGGGCGGCAGCGGATCCGAGGGCCGAGGAGGGCCGCGGATCCGCTCCGCCGTATCCGCACACCGGAGGAGCGACGTGACGGACCAGCAGGGCGAGGAGACCGGATACGCCGCCCAGCGGCTTGCGCTGCTGCGCGAGGAGGAGCGCGAGGACGGGAACGGGAACGGCCTGACCGGAGCCCAACGCCGGGCCGCACTGTCGGAACTGACGGATCGTTGGCTCTCCGGACTGCTCGCGGAAGCGCTGGGGGAGCGGTCGTACGAAGGCGTCGCCCTGGTCGCCGTCGGCGGCTACGGACGCGGCGAACTTTCCCCGCGCAGCGACCTCGACGTGCTGCTGCTCCACGACGGCGGCACGCGTGGCACCGGCCCCGGTTCCGTCGCCGCCCTCGCCGAACAGCTCTGGTACCCGATCTGGGACCTGGGTCTGGCGCTCGACCACTCCGTCCGTGACCTCGGCCAGGCCCGCAAGGTCGCCGCCGAGGACCTCAAGGCGCAGCTGGGCCTGCTCGATGCCCGACACATCGCGGGCGACGCGGAGCTCACCGCGCAACTGCGCTCCACCGTCCTCGCCGACTGGCGTGCCACCGCGCCCAAGCGGCTGCCCGAGCTGCACCGGCTCTGCCGCGAACGTGCGGAACGGCAGGGCGAGTTGGCCTTTCTGCTGGAGCCCGACCTGAAGGAGGCACGCGGCGGGCTGCGGGACGTCACCGCGCTGGGCGCCGTCGCCGCCTCCTGGATCGCCGACGCGCCGCGCGCCGGGCTGAGCGAGGCGGCCGGGCGGCTGCGTGACGTCCGTGACGCGTTGCACCTGGTCACCGGCCGCGCCACGGACCGGCTCACGCTGCAGGAACAGGACGCCGTCGCCGCCCGACTGGGCCTGCTCGACGCGGACATCCTGCTCCGCGAGGTGTACGAGGCGGCCCGCGTCGTCGCCTACGCCTCCGACGTCAGCTGGCGCGAGGTGGAGCGGGTGCTGCGGTCCCGCAGCGGACGCGGCCGTCGCGTCTTCGGTTTCGGCGGAGGCGGGGTCGGTGGCTTCGGCGCGGGCGGCGCAGCAGCGGGACGGGGCCCGGTGCCGCGTCGTCCGCTGGCCGAGGGCGTGGTGGAGATGGACGGCGAGGCGGTGCTCGCCGCGCCCGCGCGTCCGGGACGGGATCCGGTGCTGCCGCTGCGGGCCGCTGCCGCCGCGGCGCAGGCGGACCTGCCGCTGGCGCCGTCGACGGTGCGCCGCCTGGCCGCCGAGACCAAGCCGCTGCCGGTCCCGTGGCCACGCGAGGCGCGCGAGCAGCTGATCACGCTGCTCGGCGCGGGGGAGAGCGCGATCCCGGTCTGGGAGGCGCTGGAGGCGGAGGGCCTCGTCGCCAGGCTGCTGCCGGACTGGGAGCGGGTCCGCTGCCGCCCGCAGCGCAACGCCGTCCACCGCTGGACCGTGGACCGCCACCTGGTCGAGACGGCGGTCCGGGCCGCCGCGATGACCCGCCGCGTCGCCCGTCCCGACCTGCTGCTGGTCGCTGCCTTCCTGCACGACATCGGCAAGGGCTGGCCGGGCGACCACTCCGAGGCCGGTGAGGTGATCACCCGCGATGTCGCGGCCCGTCTCGGCTTCGACAAGGCGGACGTGGAGACGCTGGCGCTCCTGGTCCGCCACCATCTCCTGCTCGTCGAGACCGCGACCCGGCGCGACCCGGACGACCCGGCCACGATCGAGGCGATCACCTCCGTCGTCCGCAGCGCGGGCACGTTGGAGCTGCTGCACGCGCTCACCGAGGCCGACGCCCTGGCCACCGGTCCGGCGGCGTGGAGCACCTGGCGTGCCACGCTCGTCGCCGACCTGGTGCAGCGTGCCGCAGCGGTCCTGGCCGGGGAGCCGCCCGCGCCGGAGACCGGCCTGGAACCGACCACCGAGGAGGAGCGCCTCGCCGTCGAGGCCGCCCGCACCGGAGGCCCGGTCGTCTCCGTCCGCGCCGAGGCCGAGGGCCGCGTCGACCGAGGCGTCGACCGGGGCGTCGACAGCGCGGCAGACCGGGGCATCGTCTCGGGCGCCGACGGGCCGGAACCGATGGGCGTCGAGCTCACCCTGGCGCTGCCGGACCGCCCGTCCGTGCTGCCGACCGTGGCCGGGGTGCTGGCCCTGCACCGCCTCACCGTCCGCGCGGCGGCGATCCGTGAGCTCGACCCGGTCGGCGCGGGCGTGGTGCTGGTGCTGACCTGGAAGGTCTCGGCCGAGTTCGGCGAGGTACCCGAGGCGGCCCGGCTGCGCGCCGACATCCGCCGCGCCCTCGACGGCGGCCTGGACGTCACCCGTCGCCTCGCCGAGCGGGACGCTGCCGCGCCCCGGCGTCGCGGCAGCGTCGCCCCGCCGCCCCGGGTCACCGTGGCGCGGGGCAGCAGCGCGTCGGCGACCGTGCTGGAGGTCCGTGCCCACGACGCCCCCGGCCTGCTGCACCGGATCGGCGTCGCACTGGAGGGCACCGGCGTCCGCGTCCACCGGGCCCGGATCTCCACCCTGGGTGCGGACGCAGTCGACGCCTTCTACCTCACCGACCAGGCCGGTCAACCGCTCTCGGACGCGGCGGCGACGGAGCTGGCGCGGTCGGTGGAGCGCGCGTTGGTGGCCTGACCGTTGCTGGTCGCCTGAGCATGCGGTGCGGGCTCGTCGGAGCGGCCGGGCAGGGGTTCCCGGAAGCCGATCCGGCGGGCCGGCACCCCGGCCCAGATCTCGTTCGGGCCGGTGGACCGCGTCAGCACAGCGTTGGCGCCGACGATCGTCCCCCGGCCCACGGTCAGCACGCCCTCCTTGCAGACCACCCGTGCGCCCGTGCAGAGCACGGCCCCGTCCTCGACGACGACCCGCTCCATCCGGCTCAGCTCCTGCGGCACCCACGGGTCCGCGCGGCCGATGGTGACGTTGTTGTAGAGCACGACGTCCGCGCCCAGCGTGGTGTAGGGGTGCAGGACCAGCCCGAAGCCCCGGTGGAAGACGAGCAGCCCCGGCCCGATCTCGACGGCGGCGGGCACCTCCACCCCGTAGAGGGCGAGCACCTCCTGCACCAGACGTCTCAGCAGCGGATTCCGGCGGGCGTAGATCAGCTTGGCAACCAGCGACATAGGCCCATGCTGGTGACGGTGGGGCGGTCGGGGGCGCAGGCACGCGTGGGGTGTCCACAGGGTGCCTCCGTACGGGTGGCTTCCGGGTGCGTTCCAAGGACACGCGGCCGTCCGGATACCCTGGGGGTCGACAGCCTTACCCGCCCCCGAGTCACAAGGACCCGCGACCGACGTGTTCGACACACTTTCCGACCGCCTCGCAGCGACGTTCAAGAACCTTCGGGGCAAGGGCCGCCTGTCCGAGGCGGACATCGACGCCACCGCCCGCGAGATCCGGATCGCGCTGCTGGAGGCGGATGTCGCCCTCCCGGCGGTCCGTGCCTTCATCGCCCGGATCAAGGAGCGCGCGACCGGCGCGGAGGTCTCCGCCGCGCTGAACCCGGCCCAGCAGGTCATCAAGATCGTCAACGAGGAGCTGATCGGCATCCTCGGTGGCGAGACCCGCCGCCTCCGCTACGCCAAGACCGGCCCGACGGTCATCATGCTCGCCGGTCTCCAGGGCGCCGGTAAGACGACCCTGGCCGGAAAGCTGGCCAAGTGGCTCAAGGACCAGAAGCACACCCCCCTGCTGGTCGCCTGTGACCTCCAGCGCCCGAACGCGGTGACCCAGCTCGGCGTGATGGCCGAGCGCGCGGGCGTCGCGATCTACGCCCCCGAGCCGGGCAACGGCGTCGGCGACCCGGTCAAGGTCGCCAAGGACTCGATCGACTACGCGAAGACCAAGCAGTACGACGTGGTCATCGTCGACACCGCCGGTCGCCTCGGCATCGACGCCGAGATGATGCAGCAGGCGGCGGACATCCGCGCCGCGGTCAACCCGGACGAGGTCCTCTTCGTCGTCGACGCCATGGTCGGCCAGGACGCGGTCACCACCGCGCAGGCCTTCCTCGACGGCGTCGACTTCACCGGCGTGGTGCTGTCCAAGCTGGACGGCGACGCGCGCGGTGGCGCGGCCCTCTCGGTGGCCCACATCACCGGCCGCCAGATCATGTTCGCCTCCAACGGCGAGAAGCTGGACGACTTCGACGCGTTCCACCCGGACCGGATGGCCTCGCGCATCCTCGGCATGGGTGACGTCCTCTCGCTGATCGAGCAGGCCGAGAAGACCTTCTCCCAGGAGGAGGCCGCCAAGGTCCACGCCAAGCTCGCCAGCAAGGGCGGCAAGGAGTTCGGCCTCGGCGACTTCCTGGCCCAGCTGGAGCAGGTCTCCAAGATGGGCTCGATCACCAAGCTGCTCGGCATGCTCCCGGGCATGGCGCAGATGCGCGACCAGATCAACAACATCGACGACAAGGACGTCGCCCGCGTCGGCGCGATCATCAAGTCGATGACCCCGGCGGAGCGCGAAGACCCGAAGCTGGTCAACGGCTCGCGCCGGGCCCGTATCGCCAAGGGCTCCGGTGTCCACGTCTCCGAGGTCAGCAGCCTGATCGAGCGCTTCTTCGAGGCGCGCAAGATGATGTCGGCGATGGCGGGCGGCAAGGGCATCCCGGGCATGCCGGGGATGCCGGGTATGGGCGGCGGCGGTGCCCGCAAGGCCAAGCAGCAGAAGGCGGCCAAGGGCCGGCGCCAGAGCGGCAACCCGCTGAAGCGCCAGCAGGAGGCCCAGCAGGCCGCCCAGAAGAAGGACGACACCGCCGCCCAGCCCGGCGGCGCCTTCGGCCTCGGCCCGGGCCAGGGCCCGTCGGACTTCGAACTCCCCAAGGAGTTCAAGGACCTGCTGTAACCGACCTGATCAGGGACGTCGCACGCCCCAAGTTACGGTTTCTACCTCGCAGGGTGGCTTGTCGCGCAGTTCCCCGCGCCCCTAAAAGCTCCAACTGATCCGCTTGCACGCGCTAGCGTTCATGCATGCGTGTAGAGATCCGTCACCCCCGCCTCTCCGACGCCGTCGTGTACGCCGACGCGGTGAACCGGTCCGCCGAGCATGTCGGGCGGTGGAATCCGGTGGAGCCGGACGCGTTGCCGGACATGGTGCGGCGGCAGGGCGATGCGCTGCGTACGTTTCTGATCTTCGACGTCGAGGACCGCGGGCTCGTCGGGACCTGCAACGTCTCCAACATCGTGCGTGGCCGGTTCCGCAACGCGTCCCTCGGCTACAACTCGTACCTGCCCTACAACGGCACCGGTCGGATGACCGAGGGCATGCGGCTGGTGGTCGACACCTGCTTCACGCCCCAGACCGAGGGCGGTCTCGGCCTGCACCGGCTGGAGATCAACGTGCAGCCGGAGAACGGCCCGTCCATCGGGATGGCCAAGCGGCTCGGGTTCCGGCTGGAGGGCTACTCGCCGCGCATGCTCTTCCTCCAGGACGCCTGGCGGGACCACGAGCGCTACGCGTTGACCGTGGAGGAGTGGCCCGGCGAGGGCGCTGGATCAAGGTCCTGATTGTCCGTGTTGTCCTAAGGGTGACCAGCCCTGTGCCGCCCCGCGAGGATCCCGACAAGCTCTGGCGCTCGGAGGGGGCACCGCCCCCTCCGCCCGCACCGCACAAGCCCTCGCGCCGCAACTGGTTCAGCATGCTGCTCACCGCGCTGATCGTCTTCCTCCTGATCGACGCGCTGCTGAACCTCTTCGGCAACGGCGGCAGCATCAGCGTCCCGTACACCGAGTTCACCAAGCAGCTGAACGCCGGTCAGGTCTCCGAGATCTACGCCAAGGGCGACAGCATCCAGGGCAAGCTCAAGAGCGCCCAACCGCAGCCCGGGGACGGCAGGAAGACGTACCAGCAGTTCAGCACCCAGCGGCCCACGTTCGCCAGCGACCAGCTCTGGTCCGAGCTGACCGCGCAGAACGTCAAGGTCGACGCCGAGCCGGTGGTCAAGGAGCGCAGCTTCCTCGCCAACCTGCTGCTCTCCCTCGCGCCGATGCTGCTGCTGGTCCTGCTCTGGGTCTTCATCGCCCGCCGGATGAGCGCCGGCGGCGCGATGGGTGGGCTGGCCAGGAAGGCCCCGCCCAAGCCGATCGAGACGCCGCCGGACGGCAGGCGGACCACCTTCGACGACGTGGCCGGGATCGACGAGGTCAAGGGCGAGCTGACCGAGGTCGTCGACTTCCTGCGCCGCCCGGACGCGTACCGCAAGCTCGGTGCGAAGATGCCGCGCGGCGTGCTGCTCGCGGGTCCGCCCGGTACCGGCAAGACGCTGCTGGCGCGCGCGGTCGCCGAGGAGTACCTGCGCGGCCGGATCATCGGCGCGCTCGGCGGGATGGCGGCCGAGCAGGTCGTCTACGGCGTGATCACGACGGGCGCGGAGAGCGACCTGGAGCAGGTCACCAACCTGGCGCGCGGCACATGGCCGGGCGCTGGGGCATGAGCGACCGGGTGGGCCGCCTGACCGCGATCCCGGGCGACTCGCAGGGCGCCTACGGCCTGGCCGCCGCTCCGAGCACGCTGGACGCGGTCGACCAGGAGGCCCGCCGGATCGTCTCCGAGTGCTACGACGAGGCCTGCCGCAAGCTGGTCGAACACCGCGACAAGCTCGACGCGTTGGCGGAGGCGTTGTATGGAGCACGAGACGCTGGACGAGGAGGACGCC
The DNA here is from genome assembly GCF_041262485.1 of Streptacidiphilus sp. BW17. NCBI lineage: Bacteria > Bacillati > Actinomycetota > Actinomycetes > Kitasatosporales > Streptomycetaceae > Streptacidiphilus > Streptacidiphilus sp. BW17. The sequence continues at coordinate 131,301 of NZ_JBGCCR010000016.1, forward strand.
TACCGCATCGCCGGCATCGGCCGGTTGGTGGACGCGGAGCAGATCGGCTGAGAGGGACGGCGGGCGCGAGCAGCCACCCTCTGCGGATGGTCCTGCTCGTTCGGTGTGCCACGTGGCGCGTGGCTCGTCGCGCAGCTCCCCGGCCCCTGGGTGGGGCAACGAGCCGTGGGAGCGAATCCGGCCCTCCTACCCGACCCGCTCCGCGATCACGTAGCGGAAGACGTTCTCCATCCGCACCGTGTCGTCCTCCCGTATCCACGGGAAGAGCGCCTCGCGGAGCTCCTTCTCCACCAGCCGCTCGCCGGAGAACTCCACCGCCGGCTCGAAGACGCCCGTCGACATCAGCCCGCGCACCGCCGACTCCAGGTCGGGGTAGGCGTACGGGCAGCACACGCGCCCGCCCCCGGCGGGACGCAGGCCCGCCCGCGCGACTAGGTGTTCCACCGCGCCGGGCGCACTCAGCGCGAAGGGGGCGTAGCCGCCGCGCCGCAGCGGATCCGCGAGCCGGCGCGCGATGTCGAGGACGGGCGCGCTCTGGCAGCGCTCCTCCGGACCCCAGGTCGCCAGCGCGACATGGCCGCCGCGCAGGGTCAGCCGGGCGGCGTCGTGGACCAGCGCCTGCGGATCGGCGGTGCAGGTGAGGTGCTCGAACGCGGTGACCAGCGAGTGCCGGGAGGGGCCGTCGTTGCCGTCCCGGCCCACGTTCCCGTCCGCGTCCGCGCCCGGACCGACCTCGCGCCAGACCTCCGCGAGGACCCGTAGCTCACGGCCTTGCGCGAGGGCCCGCAGCTCCGCCTCGGGTTCCAGGCCCGCGACCTCCGCGCCGCGCGCGGCGGCCAGCAGCAGGGCCAGACCGGAGCGGCAGCCGAGACCGAGCACGGACGTCGCCGCGCAGACCTCCAGTCGGTCGTAGACCGCCTGGTAGAGGGGGACCAGCATGCGTTCCTGGATCTCCGCCCAGTCGCGCGCCCTCCGGCGGGCCCGCGCGCCCGACGAGCCCGTCAACGGAGTCACCTGCGGAGTCACCTGAGCCAAGGCCATACTGACGGCTCCTCACCTTCGGTCGCGCCCGGGGGAGGGCTCCGGCGTCGCCGCCCGGGGCCTGCCTCCAATCAAGCGCGGGAGCCGCCCGGCGTCCATAGGCCGGGCGGGCTCTTCCGAAGAAGCCGAGCTCGGCGCGGACTCGGCGACTCGTCGCGGAGTGGAACGGATTGGAGCCGACCCCGGAACGACCCGTACCATTCGCCCCATGGCAAAGGCTCCCGTTCTCACCCCCCAGGCGGACGACTTCCCGCGCTGGTACCAGGATCTGATCAACAAGGCCGAGCTGGCCGACAACGGTCCGGTGCGCGGCACCATGGTCATCCGACCGTACGGCTACGGCCTGTGGGAGCGGATGCAGCAGGAGATGGACGCGCGGATCAAGAAGGCTGGCGCGCAGAACGCCTACTTCCCGCTCTTCATCCCGCAGTCCTACCTGACCCGCGAGGCCGAGCACGTCGAGGGCTTCGCCCCCGAGCTCGCCGTGGTGACCCACGGTGGCGGCAAGGACCTGGAGGAGCCGATCGTCGTCCGGCCGACCTCCGAGACGATCATCAACGAGTACTTCTCGAAGTGGGTCCAGAGCCACCGCGACCTGCCGCTGCTCATCAACCAGTGGGCCAACGTGGTCCGCTGGGAGCTGCGCCCCCGTGTCTTCCTGCGCACCACCGAGTTCCTCTGGCAGGAGGGCCACACGGCCCACGCCACCTACGAGGACGCGCACGCGTACGCCTCGATGATCCACACGGACGTCTACGGCGACTTCATGACCAACGTCCTCGGCATCGACGTGGTCCTCGGCCGCAAGACGGCCAAGGAGCGCTTCGCCGGAGCGATCAACACCCTCACCCTCGAAGCCATGATGGGCGACGGCAAGGCCCTGCAGATGGGCACCAGCCACGAGCTCGGCCAGAACTTCGCCAAGGCCTTCAACACGACCTACCTCAAGGGTGAGGGCGAGCGCGAGCACGTCTGGCAGACCTCCTGGGGCGTCTCCACCCGCATGGTCGGCGGCCTGATCATGTCGCACGGCGACGACAACGGTCTGCGCGTCCCGCCGCGCCTCGCCGCGGTCCAGGCCGTGGTCCTGGCGATCAAGGGCGACGACGCCGTGCTGGCCAAGGTCCGCGAGATCGGCGCCGAGCTGGAGGCCGCCGGCGTCCGCGTGGTCGTCGACGACAGGACCGACACCCCGTTCGGTCGCCGCGCGGTGGACTGGGAGCTCAAGGGCGTTCCGGTCCGCATCGAGGTCGGCCCGCGCGACCTGGAGAGCGGCACCGCCATGCTGGTCCGCCGCATCGCCGGCGGCAAGGAGGCCGTGGCCGCCGACGCACTGGCGACGCTGGTGCCGACGATCCTGGAGGAGGACCAGGCGCTGCTGCTGCGCCAGTCCCGCGAGCGCCGCGAGTCCCGCACGGTCGACGTCACCACGCTGGACGAGGCCGTCGAGGCGGCCGCGACCGGCTGGGGCCGGATCTCCTGGGCCGAGCTCGGCCCGGAGGGCGAGGCCAAGCTGGCCGAGCAGGGCGTCTCGGTCCGTTGCATCGTCGCCGAGGACGGCTCCGTCCCGACCACGGACGACCAGCCGGGCAACATCGCGATCGTGGCCCGCGCCTACTGAGCCACACCTCACCCGTCCGGATCATCTCGAACGTTGAGATGACGGTCGGTCGAATGACGTAGTCGAGCCGGTTCGGCCTCCCTGCTGGGGGAGCGCCGGACCGGTTCGTCCATTTCCGTCAACTCTCCTCCCCTGAAGGGGAAATGACGGGAGGGTGACACCTTTGTGGTGGTTGACGGCGGGATGTGGCGCAGGTCACGATAAAATAAAGCCTTCAACAATCATGAATTCTGCGGAACATCGCGGAACCCTCCCTCGTTTGCGTTGCGTGAGCACGACACAACCATTGGTTCTCGCCGCCGAGCTGGCTGTCGCCTGGAGCGACATCCAGCGCTTCCACTCCGACCTGCCGAACCTCGCAGCCCCGGAGTCGCTGATCGGGGAGTCGTCCTCGGCATGCGGCACCGAGCTGGGCTTCGAGCGGCTGTTGCACGAGGCCGCCCACGGCCTCGCCGCCGCGCGCGGAATCCGGGACACCTCCCGGGCCGGGCGCTACCACAACCGGCGCTTCCTGGCCCTCGCCGACGAACTCGGTCTGGACCACAACGCCGACCCGCATCCGAGCTCCGGCTTCTCGCTGGTGACCATGCGTCCGGACACCCGTGATCGTTACGCGGAAACGATTGATCGCCTGCAGCAGGCGCTCGGCGACCACGCCGCGGCGACCAGCGGGACGCTCGACCGTTCGCGCACCTTCCGTGGTCCGGCCACGCGTCACGGCTCGTCCGGTGGCGGCGTCCGGGTCAAGGCGGTCTGCGGGTGCGGGCGCAACGTCCGCGTCGTCCCGTCCGTGCTGTCGCAGGCCCCGATCGTCTGCGGCAACTGCGGCGAGGTCTTCCAGATCGCCGAGCCGCGCACGCGCCGCTGAGGCTCGCCGCGTCGTCGTCCAACCGCGCCAATCCGCCCGTCGTGGGTCCTGCCCGACCCGCGACCGACGGCCCACGCAGTCGCCTCCCGTGCCGACTGTGCCGTTGTGATGCGCACGCGCCCGACCCTTCGTGGACGGCCCACGGGGTCGGGGGCGCCCCGGCGATATGGCAGAATGGACAGCTGAGTACTCGGCAGCCGAGCAGGACCCCTCTCTCCTCCGGCTGACGTGTCCGTAGAGCAGCCTGGCAGCCGCAACCCCACGTGGAACGCGTGGCTGCTCACCCACGTCAACACCAGGAGAACCACTCCCGTGGCAGTCAAGATCAAGCTGAAGCGTCTCGGCAAGATTCGCTCCCCGCACTACCGCATCGTCGTCGCCGACGCCCGCACCAAGCGTGACGGCCGTGCGATCGAGGAGATCGGCATCTACCAGCCGACCTACGACCCCTCGATCATCGAGGTCGACAGCGACCGTGCCCAGTACTGGCTCGGTGTCGGCGCCCAGCCGACCGAGGCCGTGCTCGCCATCCTGAAGCTGACCGGCGACTGGCAGAAGTTCAAGGGCCTCGAGGCCCCGGCGCCGCTGAAGGTCGCGGAGCCGAAGATCACGGACTTCTCCCACCTGTTCGCCAAGGCCGTTGCAGGCTTCGAGAGCGAGACCACTGGTGTGGCCATCACTCCGAAGTCCAAGAAGACGGAGAAGAAGGACGAGGACGCCGCCGCGGCCGAGTCCGACGCTTCCGCCGAGGCGTGATCATGCTGGAAGAGGCCCTTGAGCACCTGGTGAAGGGCATCGTCGAGAACCCGGACGACGTCCAGGTCCGCTCGCGCGAGCTGCGCCGGGGTCGGATCCTCGAGGTGCGTGTGCACCCGGAGGACCTCGGCAAGGTCATCGGCCGTGGCGGCCGGACCGCGCGTGCGCTGCGCACCGTGGTGACCGCGCTCGGCGGCCGCAGTGTCCGGGTCGACCTTGTCGACGTGGACAGCGTGCGCTGACGCGCTCGAGCTGAATCGCTTGGGGTTCGCCGAAAGGCGCCTCTCGGGGCCGGCTGGGATCCTTGATCCCAGTCGGCCCTTCTGCTTTGGGTCTGCCGAATGCCCCTTCGGACCCACTTCATCTCACCTCTCCTGAAGGAGACCAGGAACAGTGCAGCTCATCGTCGGCCGGATCGGCCGCGCCCACGGCATCAAGGGTGATGTCTCGGTGGAGGTGCGCACCGACGAGCCCGAGCTCCGGCTCGGCCCCGGCGCGGTGCTGATGACGGACCCGAGCTCCGCCGGTCCGCTGACCGTCGCGTCCGGCAAGGTGCACAGCGGCCGACTGCTGCTGCGCTTCGCCGGGGTCGACGACCGCAACGCGGCCGAGGCGCTGCGCGGCACCCTGCTGATCGCCGAGATCGACCCGGAGGACAGCCCGGAGGACCCGGACGAGTACTACGACCACCAGCTGGTCGGCCTGGACGTCTACCTCGCCGACGGCACGCCGGTCGGGGAGCTGACCGAGGTCCTCCACCTGCCCTACCAGGACCTGCTGAACATCGCCAGGCCGGACGGCACCGAAGTGCTGGTCCCGTTCGTCAGCGAGATCGTCCCGGAGATCGACCTCGAGCAGCAGCGGGTCGTGATCACCCCGCCGAAGGGCCTGCTGGACCCTGCCGACGCGGTCGTCGCCACCACCCGCCCGGAGGCGGAGGACGCCGTCGACACCGATGCGGAAGCGGAAGCTGACGTGAAGACCGGCGAGAAGGCCGATGAGCGGTCCGGCGAGCAGTCCGACGAGCAGTCCGACGAGCAGTCCCGCGAGGCCGACGCCTGATGCGGATCGACGTCGTCACGATCTTCCCTGAGTACCTCGCCCCGCTCGACCTCTCCCTGGTCGGCAAGGCCCGCGCCCGCGGCCAGTTGGACGTCCGCCTGCACGAGCTGCGCGAGTTCACCCACGACGTGCACCGCACCGTGGACGACACCCCGTACGGCGGCGGCCCCGGCATGGTGATGAAGCCGCAGCCCTGGGCCGAGGCCCTGGACGCGGTTGTCGCCTCCGGCCCGGGCGAGGGCGCCGTGCCGACCCTCGTGGTGCCGACCCCGAGCGGGCGTCCGTTCACCCAGGAGCTGGCTGGGCAGCTCGCGGCCGAGCCGTGGTTGGCCTTCGCGCCGGCCCGCTACGAGGGCATCGACCGGCGCGTGATCGAGGACGCGGCGGAGCGGATGCCGGTGGTCGAGGTGTCCATCGGCGACTACGTGCTGGCCGGTGGGGAGGTCGCCGTGCTGGTGATCGTCGAGGCCGTGGCCCGGCTGCTGCCCGGTGTGCTGGGCAACGCCGAGTCGCACCAGGACGACTCCTTCGCCCCCGGCAGGATGGCCGACCTGCTGGAGGGGCCCGTCTACACCAAGCCCGCCGAGTGGCGCGGCCACGAGGTGCCCGAGGTGCTGCTCAGCGGCAACCACGCCAAGATCGCGCGCTGGCGGCGCGACCGGGCCTTCGCCCGTACCCTCGCCAACCGGCCCGACCTGGTGGCCCGTTGGGAGCGCGGGATGATGGACAAGCACGACCTCAAGGCGCTGGCCGGGCTCGGGGTCTGGTGGGACGAGGCCGAAGGCCGATTTCTCCAGGCCACCGAGGGCATGGCAGAATAGTCCCTTGCTGCCTGTCCTCGGCCGAACGCGGTTCTCCTCCTCGGAGGGGCCGTGCAGGACCGCCGCCTCTGCCACAGGGGAGACGACGGAAACCGGGCGACACACAGCGGATCATCAAACACGATTCCGCGGGTGGCCTGTGGCGCCTGTGATGGAGAGATCATGACCAACCTGGTCAGCGAGGTCGACGCTGCGTCGGTCCGCTCCGACATCCCGACCTTCCGCCCCGGCGACACCGTGAACGTCCACGTTCGCGTCATCGAGGGCAACCGCTCCCGTATCCAGCAGTTCAAGGGCGTCGTCATCCGCCGCCAGGGCGCGGGCGTGCGCGAGACCTTCACGGTCCGCAAGGTCAGCTTCAACGTCGGCGTGGAGCGCACCTTCCCGGTGCACACCCCGATCGTCGAGAAGATCGAGGTCGTGACCCGCGGTGCCGTGCGTCGCGCCAAGCTGTACTACCTGCGTGACCTGCGCGGCAAGGCTGCGAAGATCAAGGAGAAGCGCGAGAGCTGAGCATCAGGCTCAGCTGCGCAGCAGCTCCTGTCCATGGCCGCCCAGCCTGATGGCTTAGGCTGACGCGGCAATGGAAACGCAGCAGCTTCCCGAGGACCGCGACAGCGTCCCGCCTTCCGTCGATGACGAGGGGGCGACGACGTCCTCGCGGTCCTCAGGCGTTTCCACGGACGGCACTGCCGAGGACGGCGCAGACGCCGAAGGCGTGCCCTTCTCGCCGCTGCGACTGCGTACCTGGCCGCACTGGGCCAGGGAGTTGGCCCTGCTGGTCGTCGTCTGCGGGGTGGTCCTGGTCCTGGTGAACCGTTTTGTCGCGCAGCCCTTCACCATCCCCTCCGGCTCGATGGAGAACAACCTCGCCGTCGGGGACCGGGTGTTGGTCAACAAGCTCTCCTACGCCCTCGGCGGCAGCCCGCAGCGCGGCGACGTGATCGTCTTCGACGGGCGCGGCTCGTTCATCGACACCTATTCCCAGGACACCGGCGACGGTTCGGGCAACGACTTCGTCAAGCGCGTGATCGGCATCGGCGGCGACACGGTGAAGTGCTGCGACGCCAAGGGCCGGGTCACCGTCGACGGGATTCCGCTCGACGAGAGTTCCTACCTCTACCCGGGGGCCAAGCCCTCCGCGTTCCCCTTCGTGGTCAAGGTGCCGCCGGGCACCTTGTTCGTGCTGGGCGACAACCGCGCCGTCTCCGCCGACTCCCGCGACCACATGGGCGACCCGGGCGGCGGCTTCGTCCCGGTCGACAAGGTGATCGGACGGGTCGAGTGGGTGATCCTTCCGGTCGGCCACTGGCGTTCGCTGGCCCGGTCGTCGGTCTTCGTCACCCTCGACCGTGAGATCAGCGAGAGCCGTGAGAGCCGTGCGGCCCGCACGAGTAGCCAGAACAAGGACAGTGCCGGCCACCGCGCCGGTACGGCGGGAGGCTGAGCCGGTGGGCAGCAGGGGCAGGTCGTCGCGCACCGACGTGACGGCGGACGCCGACCGGTTCGGAGGCGGCCCGGAGGGGGCTCGCGCCGACCGGGGCCGCGCCGAGCGGCGCCGCAGCGCCAAGCGCGCCAAGCGGCGCCGCCGTCGTTCCCTGGCTCGCGAGATCCCGCTGGTGATCGTGGTCGCCCTGGGGATCACGCTGCTGCTGCAGACCTTCCTGGTGCAGGTCTTCTCCATCCCGTCCGGGTCGATGCAGAACACCATCGCGATCGGTGACCGGGTCGCCGTCGACAAGCTCTCGCCGTGGTTCGGCTGGGAGCCGCAGCGCGGTGACGTCATCGTCTTCAACGACCCGAGCGACTGGCTGAAGAACGACCCGGTGCCGCAGTCCGGTGCGGTGGTCGGCGCGCTCAAGAGCACGTTCACCTTCCTCGGGCTGCTGCCCTCGGACCGCGACCTGATCAAGCGTGTGATCGGGGTGCCCGGCGACACCGTCGTCTGCTGCGACGGAACCGGCCGGATCACCGTCAACGGCAAGCCGATCGACGAGCCGTACCTCTACCCCGGCAACCCGCCGTCCCGGATCCCCTTCAAAGTGACCGTGCCGCCAGGGGAGTTGTGGGTGATGGGTGACCACCGCGACATCTCGGCGGACTCCCGCTATCACATGACCGAGCCCGGCGGCGGATTCGTGCCGGAGAAGGACGTGGTGGGAAGGGCGGTGGCGGTCGTCTGGCCGGTCTCGCACTGGCAGACGCTGTCGGGCGGCCAGCAAAGTGTTCGTCAAGTTTCTTCCCAGGGACCACCCGAGCCGGTTCCCGGGGAACTTCCGCTCGTTATGGGTGTGGTCGCGGCCACACCCGGAGCGAGACGCGCGTTGAGAGTTCGTCGAGAGTTGCCTTGAGACGCTCACGTCCTCCTTGCTGCTGACGGGCCGCATACGGGCCTGGTGGTAGAGATGTGCGTGGACGGGGTTCCGTCCGTTCAGCAGAGGAGGCGACGTGGGGGACTTGGTGATCGGTGCCCACTCTGGTGTCGGCGAGCCCGAGGACTCCGACGGCCGTACCGTAGGGTCCGTGGACGACAAGGGACGCGGGGAAGCCGCCCAAGGGAACAGCGAGGAAGCGGAGATGGGCGACCAGGTGGGCGGTGCCACCACGGGCAACACGGAGGGCGTGAGCGGAGGCTCCTATCCCGGGCCCGGACGACCCTTTTCCGACTCCCAGGGGCGGGGCGTTCCCGGAGCCGGCCCGGGTGCCTCCGACATCCTCGACAGTGAGATGCCCGACGGGGGCGTCGACGGTGGATTCGGCGGCGCGGGCGGCAGTGGTGGTCCGACGGGCCCCGGCGGTGGTGGCGCGGGCGACGACAACGGTCGTTCGCCGCGGTCGGACGACGACGCGAAGGGCGGCCCGCGCAAGGCTGCCAAGGAGGTGAAGAAGCCTCGCTCCTTCTGGAAGGAGCTGCCGATCCTGATCGTGGTCGCGCTGGTGCTGGCGCTGCTGATCAAGACCTTCCTGGTGCAGGCGTTCTCCATCCCCTCCGGCTCGATGGAGGACACGCTGCAGATCGGCGACCGCGTCCTCGTCGACAAGCTGACCCCCAACTTCGGCGACAAGCCGTCGCGTGGCCAGGTCGTCGTATTCCACGACCCGAGCGACTGGCTGGCCGGCGAGCCGGGCGAGCAGCCCAGCAGCAACCCGATCGTCCGCGGCCTCCAGGACGCGCTGTCGTTCATCGGCCTGATGCCCTCGGTCAACGAGAAGGACCTGATCAAGCGTGTCATCGCGGTCGGCGGCGACACCATCAGCTGCCACGGCAGCGGCCCGGTCTACGTCAACGGCAAGGCGCTGAGCGAGCCCTACCTCTTCCCCGGCAGCACGCCCTGCGGTGACAAGGGCTTCGGCCCGCTCACGGTCCCGGCCAACTCGATCTGGGTGATGGGTGACCACCGCCAGGACTCGCTCGACTCCCGGTACCACATGGACGAGCCCGGGGGCGGCGCGGTGCCGGACAGCAAGGTCGTCGGTCGCGCGATCGTCGTGGCCTGGCCGATCTCGCACTGGAAGACGCTGCCGATCCCGGACACCTTCTCCCAGCCCGGCATCGGCACCCAGACCGCGGCGCTGGCCGCGGGCTCGTCGCCGGCCCTGCTCGGCCTGGTCGGCGCGGTGCCGATCACGCTGCTCAACCGACGCCGGAAGCTGCGCCAGAAGTAGCCGGAAGTAGCCGGAAGCCGGTACTACCGGGTACTCCCTGGTAGTACCCGGTACTTCCCGGAAACGCCCAAAAGCGCCCGGAACCACTCCGGAGCGGCCGGTACACCGCGAAATCTCCACGTTCTTCTCTTGCGAGGGCCGTGGCATCGCCGAGTAACCTGCTCGGACATGCCACGGCCCTCGCCGTGTGCGCGCACAACGGCACGGGGAGCAAACGGGCAATGGCAGGACGTAGGCTCACGGCGGGCAGCGTGGTGCAGGCACTCGGCATCGGCATCGGGCTGGTCGCCATGATCGGCGGCTTCGCGCTGATCGCGCTGCAGTACCGGCCGTACTCCGTACCGACCGACTCCATGGAGCCGACGATCTCGCCGGGCGAGACGGTCCTGGCCCACACGGTCTCCGGCGGGACGCCGGGGGCGATCGGGCGCGGTGACGTCGTGGTCTTCAACGACCCGTCCTGGGGCACGTCCGACCTGGTCAAGCGCGTGATCGGGATCGGTGGCGACACCGTGAAGTGCTGCGACGCCAAGGGCCGGGTCACCGTCAACGGCGTCCCGCTGGACGAGCCCTACCTGGACCAGGCCGCCGGGCAGGCGGTCGGCCAGGTCCCGCAGCAGTTCAGCGCCGTCGTCCCGGCCGGTCGGCTCTGGCTGATGGGCGACAACCGCGCGATCTCCGCCGACTCCCGAGTCCACCTCGACCAGCTCGGCGGAACCGTCCCGACCTCGGACGTGGTCGCCCGGGTCGAGGGCGTGGCCTGGCCCTTCGGCTCGATCCACGCGATCGACCGCACCACCGCCTTCGACGCCGTCCCCGGTCAGGACGCGAGCCGGCACGGGCCGCTGGTCGCGGCGACCTGGGCGACGCTCGGCGGTGCGGCGCTGGTGTTGCTCACCGCCGCAGCGGGTAGCTTCGCAGGCATGGCGAACCGCTTCCGCTCCCGCAGGCCCGGCGGCCCCGGCGTGTCCGGACCGACCGGCGGTCCGCGCGAGTCGACGTCGGCGGCCTCCGCGGGAACGCCCTGATCCGGTTCACCACCCATCTCACCCATCTCACCACCCGATACACCTGACCGACCCCGTACTCCTGACCGACCGCTGAGGAGCGACTCCCGGATGCCACCCAAGCGTCGCCGCGCGGCGCGCGTGCTGCTGCTCGATCCGCAGGACCGGATCCTGCTGCTGCACGGCTTCGACCCGCAGGAGCGGGGACGGGAGTGGTGGTTCACCCCGGGCGGCGGGGTCGAGGAGGGCGAGGAGCTGGCCGACGCCGCGCACCGGGAGATCGCCGAGGAGACCGGCATCCGCGATGCGCAGCTCGGCGCGTTGCTGGCCACCCGCGCCACCGAGTTCCAGTTCGACGGACGGATGTACGCCCAGGACGAGTGGTACTACCTGGCCAGGACCGACACCGTCGACACGGACACCTCCGGCCAGACGGAGCTGGAACGCCGCACCACCGACGCACTGCGCTGGTGGACCGTGGCGGAGCTGCTGGCGACCAAGGAGACCGTCTATCCGAACGCGCTGGCGAAGCTGCTCCAGCGCGTGCTGAGGGAGGGCCCGCCTCCCCGCCCGGTCAGGCTCTCCGGGCCACGCCTGTGGTCCACAATGGTTGGACGTACGCACAGCTGAGGGGAACGTGGGGATGAGTGCCGAGGATCTCGAAAAGTACGAGACCGAGATGGAGCTCAAGCTCTACCGCGAGTATCGAGATGTCGTCGGGCTGTTCAAGTTCGTCATCGAGACCGAGCGGCGCTTCTACCTGACGAACGACTACGAGCTGAAGGTGCACTCGCTGCAGGGCGAGGTCTTCTTCGAGGTCACCATGGCCGACGCCTGGGTGTGGGACATGTACCGTCCGGCCCGCTTCGTCCGCCAGGTCAGGGTGCTCACCTTCAAGGACGTCAACGTCGAGGAGCTGGCCAAGAGCGAGCTGGAGCTGCCGCAGGACGACGCGGGCTTCGGCCGGTAGGTCGGTAGGCGCGGCGCGGGCTCGGTCGGGCCCGCGCAGGCGCCGGTCGGCGCGCGGGCGCGTGTCCCCCGCCGCGCATCGGTTTCACCTGGCAGGGTGGCGGCGTTTTCCACAGCCCGGGGTTGTCCACAGGTCGGCGACGACCCGCTGGCCCGGCACCTCCGCAACCGGGAGATTTCTCGGCGGAGGTGACCGACATGACCGCACGCACCCAGGCCCTCGGCCGCTACGGCGAGCAGGCCGCCGCCCGCCATCTCGAAGCCGCGGGCCTGCACGTCCTGGCCCGTAACTGGCGCTGCCGCGCCGGCGAGCTCGACATCGTCGCCCTGGACCCTCAGCCGGGCGGCCCGGCGCTCGCCGTCTGCGAGGTGAAGACCCGCAGCGAGCACGGCGCACAGAGCCCGGCCGAGGCCGTCGGCGAGGTCAAGGCGGAGCGGCTGCTCGCGCTGGCGGAGCGCTGGCTCGCCGAGTGCTGGTCCGGCCCGCCGCCACCGGGCGGCGTCCGGGTCGACGTGATCTGCGTCGTCCACGGCCGACGTGGTCCGGCCCGGATCACGCACCTGCGTGGGGCGGTGGGCTGAGATGGCCTTCGCCCGCACCGGAGCGGTGGCCCTGCTGGGCGTGGACGGCGTGGTGGTCGAGGTCCAGGCGGATCTGGAGCCGGGGCTGGCCGCGTTCACGATCGTGGGGCTGCCCGACAAGGCCGTCAACGAGTCGCGCGACCGGGTGCGCGCGGCCGTGGTCAACAGCGGCGAGAAGTGGCCGCTCAAGAAGCTGACCGTGGGTCTCTCGCCCGCCTCCGTCCCCAAGAGCGGTTCCGGTTTCGACCTCGCCATCGCCTGCGCGGTGCTCGCGGCTGCGGAGCGGCTCCGGCCCGAGACGATCGAGCGGCTGCTGCTCGTCGGTGAACTCGGTCTCGACGGCCGGGCCCGCCCGGTGCGCGGCGTGCTGCCCGCCGTGCTGGCGGCGGTCGACGCGGGATACGACCGCGTCGCGGTAGCCGAGGCGACTGCGGCCGAGGCGGCGCTGGTGCCCGGCGTGGAGGTGCTGCCGGTGCGCTCCCTGCGTCAGCTGATCGCTCTGCTCTGCGGGGAGCCGGAGCCGGAGGAGCCGCCCGAGCAGCTCGGCTCGACGGGGCCCGATCCCGCGCTGGCGGGTCTCTCGCTTCCGGGTCTGGGTGTCCGTCAGTTCGACGTGGGCGGCTGGAAGAAGGACCTCGCCGACGTCGCGGGTCAGTTCGAGGCGCGGCGCGCCCTGGAGTTGGCCGCGGCCGGGGCGCACCACCTCTTCCTGAAGGGCCCGCCGGGCGCGGGCAAGACGATGCTGGCCGAGCGGCTCCCCGGCATCCTCCCGCCGCTGGGCCGACGCGAGGCGCTGGAGGTCACCGCGATCCACTCGATCGCCGGCCTGCTCCCGGTGGGCCGCCCGCTCGTCCAGCAGGCCCCGTACTGCGCTCCGCACCACTCGACGACGATGCCCGCGATCGTCGGTGGCGGCAGCGGACTGCCCCGGCCGGGGGTGGCGTCCCTGGCTCACCGAGGCGTGCTGTTCCTGGACGAGGCACCGGAGTTCTCGGTCCGGGTCCTCGACGCGCTGCGCCAGCCGCTGGAGTCGGGCGAGGTCGTCGTCGCCCGGTCCGCAGGCTCGCTCCGACTCCCGGCACGGTTCCTGCTGCTGCTCGCGGCCAACCCGTGTCCGTGCGGCAGGTGGTCCCGTCGCGGCGATGCCTGCGAGTGCACGCCCACCATGGTCACCCGCTACCAAGCCCGGCTCAGCGGGCCGTTGTTGGACCGCGTCGACCTCCGGGTCGAGGTCGACGCGGTCAGCCGGGTCCAGTTGCTGCAGCAGGAGTCCTCGGCGGAGTCGACGGCGGTGGTGGCCGCCCGCGTCCTCGCCGCGCGCGAGCGGGCTGCGGCCCGCTACGCCGAGACCCCGTGGCGGGTCAACGGCGAGGTCCCCGGCCACGAGCTCCGCACCCGCTATCCGCTCGGCCCCGGCTCCCTCCAGGACGCGGAGCGCGAGATGGAGCGCGGCTTCCTCACCGCACGCGGCCTGGACCGCGTGGTCCGCGTCGCCTGGACGGCGGCCGACCTCGCGGGCGCGGACCGCCCCGACCGCAACCACGTCCGCACCGCCCTCGCCCTCCGTGGCGCGCACATCCGCGACGCGCCCCTGGCCGAGCCGCGTTTCTGACCCTTCGTCACCCCCCATAGACCGGCACCGTGCCGGGGTTCGTCCAGAAGCGAGCCTTCGGCACGGTGCCCACCCCCTCCGTCCCGCACCTCCGCCCAAGGAACCTCCATGACCCTCGTTCATCAGCCTGCGCTGCTCGACGAACCCCTCGACGAACCCCTGGCCGTGGCCACCCCCGAGGTCACCTCCAAGGCCACTCCCGAGGCTGCCGTCACCGACACGTCCGACCTCCCCGACAGCCCGGGGCGCGTCGCTCGGGCCGCGCTCGGGCGGATCGTCGAGCCGGGGGACGAGCGGGCCGGGCGGTTGATCGAGGAGCTCGGGCCGCAGGGCGCGCTCGCCCGCCTGGTCCGCGGGTTGCCCGTGGGCGTCGCTCCGCCCGACGGCGCACGGGAGTTGGCCCACGGCCGGCTGATCGGAGCGCGGCTGATCTGCCCCGGCGAGGCTGCCTGGCCGTCGCAGCTGGACGACCTCGGGCCGGTGCGACCGGTCGCCCTGTGGGCGCGCGGCAGCGCCGCGTTGCGGGTCCTGGCGGTGCGCTCGGTCGCCGTGGTCGGGGCCCGTGCCTGCACGGGCTACGGGCAGCGGATGGCCGCCGACCTCGCCGCCGCTCTGGCGGAGCGCGGCTGGACGGTCGTTTCGGGAGCCGCCTACGGCGTGGACGCCGCCGCCCACAGGGGCGCGCTCGCCGTGTCGGGACCGACCATCGGGGTGCTGGCCTGCGGCGTCGACCAGGCCTACCCGCGCTCCAACGACCAGTTGCTGCGCCGTATCAGTGAAAGCGGCCTGCTGCTCAGCGAGTTGCCACTCGGCGCGCACCCGAACCGGCCGAGGTTCCTCCAACGCAACCGCCTGATCGCCGCATTGACGCGCGGGACGGTCGTGGTCGAAGCCGCCCGACGCAGCGGGTCGCTCAACACGGCCCGCTGGGCGGGCGAGTTGGCCCGGCATGTGATGGCTGTCCCGGGTACGGCCACCAGTTCGCTCTCCGCAGGGACGCACGCGCTGATCCGCGAGGGCGCGGTCCTGGTCAGCGACCATGCCGAGATCGTCGAACAGATCGGCGAGATCGGCACCGACCTCGCCGCCACTCCGGAGGGGCGTGAACGCCTGCGGGACGCGCTGGCTCCCGAGACACTGCGCGTGCTCGAATCACTGCCCGCCTCGTCGCGCGGAACAACCGTGGAGTCGCTGGTCCAACGCTCGCTGCTGGCCCCCGACGTGGTGCTGCAGCGGCTCTACGAGTTGGTCTCGCTCGGCATGGTCGAACGTCTGGGGGCGCACTGGAGACTGAATCCGGCGTGCAAGGGGTCCTGATAGCGCTCGGAAACCATCCGGTGACGCTACGCTCACAACCGTTCCGTTGAATGGCCCAATGGATCGCCCAATGGATCGGTAGAACGGCTCACGACGAAGCATGCCCAGCTACGCCAGCTCCCCCACAGGGGAGCCCCGCAGCATCCCCGGCCCGCGCAACGCGCGGGTGCGCACGGTGGACGAGCTCTGGCATGCCTACAAGCAGTCGAGCGACCCGCGCCTGCGGGAGCAGCTGATCCTGCACTACTCGCCGCTGGTCAAGTACGTCGCCGGACGCGTCGGCGTCGGCCTGCCGGCCAATGTCGAGCAGGCGGACTTCGTCTCCTCCGGCGTCTTCGGGCTGATCGACGCGATCGAGAAGTTCGACCCGGACCGGGCCATCAAGTTCGAGACCTATGCGATCAGCCGGATCCGCGGCGCGATCATCGACGAACTGCGGGCGCTGGACTGGATCCCGCGCTCGATCCGGCAGAAGGCCCGTGCGGTCGAGCGGGCCTACGCCACCCTCGAGGTCAGCCTGCGGCGCACGCCGGGGGACTCCGAGGTGGCGGCGGCCATGGGCATCCAGGTCGAGGAGCTCCACGGCATCTTCAGCCAGCTGTCGCTGGCCAACGTGGTCGCCCTGGACGAGCTCCTGCACGGCTCGGGCGAGGGCGGCGACGCCCGCGGCAGCCTTGTCGACACGCTGGTCGACACCGCGGCCGACGACCCCGAGGAGGTCGCCGAGAGCCGCGAGGTGCGGCGGCTGCTGGCCGGCGCGATCAACACGCTGCCGGAGCGGGAGAAAACCGTGGTCAGCCTGTACTACTACGAGGGGCTGACCCTCGCGGAGATCGGCCAGGTCCTCGGGGTCACCGAGAGCCGGGTCTCCCAGATCCACACCAAGGCCGTGCTCCAGCTCCGCGCCAAGCTCTCCGACGCCCGCTGAACCGGATGCTCGCGGGCCCAGCGCCCGGAGGTGCGGCAGAACCGGTTCACAGAGTCCTTGGCTACCCTTGCCCCGTGCCGAAGATTCGAGCTGCCACCCTCGTGGAACACCGTCGGCTGCAGCGTGACGCCCTGCTCGCCGCCGCCCGCGAACTGCTGGCGGAGGGCGGCATGGAGGCGCTGACCTTCCCCAACCTCGCTGCCAGGACCGGCCTGGCGCGGTCCTCGGTCTACGAGTACTTCAAGTCCCGCGCGGGCGTCGTCGAGGAGCTCTGCGCGGTCGACTTCCCGGCATGGGCCGTCGAAGTGGCCGAGGCCGTGGCGGGTCAGCCGACCCCGGCGGCGCGCGTGGAAGCGTACGTCCGCGCCCAGCTCACCCTGGCCGGAGACCCGCGGCACCGCGCGATCGCTGCGATCTCCGCCATGGAGTTGGACGACGCCGCCCGCGAACGGATCCGTGCCGCGCACGGACAGCTGGTCGGCCCGATCGTCGTCGCGCTGACCGAGCTCGGCCATCCGAGCCCCGCACTCGCCGCGTCGCTGCTCCAGGGGACCGTCGAGGCCGCCGCCAAGCGTCTGGAGCTCGGCGACGCCGTCGAGAAGCCGGACGTGGTGATCGACGCAGCCGTGGCCCTGGTGCTGGACGGGGTCAGCGGCAGCAGTCGGGCCTGACCGACGGACACCAGCGCGAGCGGGTCGAGATAGTGGTGGCCGCGCAGCAATCCCCAGTGCAGGCAGCTGCCCGAGCAGTGACCGCCGTGGTCCGCGACCGTGCCCAGCTCCTGACCGGCGCCCACGGACTGCCCAACGGTGACCGTTGCCGTCACCGGTTCGAAGGTGGTCCGCAGCGGCGGTGAGCCGGTGCCCGAGAGCTCGACCGCGACGACCGGCTTGCCGGCGATCACGCCGACGAACGAGACCACCCCCGGCCGCACCGAGCGCACCGGCGTGCCCGGCGCCGCGGCCAGGTCGACCCCACGATGCCCCGCCGCCCACCGCACCGGCGGCGGATCGAAGCGGCGCAGCACGTCCGACAACGTGCCGCCCGTCGGCAACGGCCGCACCAACTGCCCGCCCGCAGCCCAGCCCCGCCGGCCGCTGCCCTGGTCATGAGCGTTCCCCGGCGTCCCGAGCGCAGCCATCGCGACCCAGAGCACCAGCCCGAGGACCAGCAGCAACCGCCGCCCCCGCGAACACGACTGCGACTGCGGAACGACGGAGGTGCAGGGACCACCGGTGCGAGTGCTGTGCGCCATGCCCGAACTCTGCTCTCCGGGCCCGACAACGCCCACCCGCGGCAGGCGTCCTGTGGACAACCGCCCGCTGTGGAAAACTCCGCCACCCGGACGAGTGAGCCCAGGCCTGGCCGCGAGTCGCTCCGCGTCCGGACCTTCCCGTACACTTCATTCGCGACCCGGCGTGCCGGGTCGACTTCGCACGCCCAGCGCCGGTCCTCCGGCGCAGTGCCGCTCGGTCCTCGGACAACCTCCTTGCGGGAAGCCGCGCAGGAGCCCCAGGAACCGGCACGAACCAGGGCGTCAGGCGCCTCGGCCACCGGCCTTGGCGGACAACCGAGCAATTTCAAGGAGTACGGCCATGGCCGTCGTCACGATGCGGGAGCTGCTGGAGAGCGGCGTCCACTTCGGTCACCAGACCCGTCGTTGGAACCCGAAGATGAAGCGCTTCATCTTCACGGAGCGCAACGGCATCTACATCATCGACCTGCTGCAGTCGCTGAACTACATCGACCGCGCCTACGAGTTCGTCAAGGAGACGGTCGCCCACGGCGGTTCCGTCCTCTTCGTCGGCACCAAGAAGCAGGCCCAGGAGGCCATCGCCGAGCAGGCCGCGCGCGTGGGCATGCCCTACGTCAACCAGCGCTGGCTCGGTGGCATGCTGACCAACTTCTCCACCGTCTACAAGCGTCTGCAGCGCCTCAAGGAGCTCGGCGAGATGGACTTCACGGATGTGCCCGGCTCCGGGCTCACCAAGAAGGAGCTCCTCGTCCTCCAGCGCGAGTACGAGAAGCTGGAGAAGACCCTCGGCGGTATCCGCGACATGCAGCGCGTGCCGTCCGCCGTGTGGATCGTCGACACCAAGAAGGAGCACATCGCCGTCGGCGAGGCTCGCAAGCTGCACATCCCGGTCGTCGCGATCCTCGACACCAACTGCGACCCCGACGAGGTCGACTACAAGATCCCGGGCAACGACGACGCCATCCGTTCGGTCACCCTGCTGACCCGCGTGGTTGCCGACGCCGTCGCCGAGGGCCTGATGGCCCGCTCCGGCGCTGCCAAGGGCGACGTCAAGCCGGCCGACGCCGGTGCGGCCGAGCCGCTGGCCGAGTGGGAGCTCGAGCAGCTCGCCGGTGCCGAGAAGAAGGCCGCCGAGGCCGAGACCCCCGCCGCCGAGGCTGCTGCGACCGAGGCGCCCGCCGCCGAGGCCGAGGCCCCCGCCGCTGAGGCCGCCGTCACCGAGGCGCCCGCCGCCGAGGCTGAGACTGCTGCGACCGAGGCGCCCGCCGCCGAGGCCGAGCAGGCCTGAAACGCCTGATCGGGAGGGGTACGGCGGCGAGCGCCGACGTACCCCTCCCGTGTGTCGAACGATCGCGACGCTGCCCACAAGGCAGCTGATCGCGAGCTTCGCTCACTTCCCAGACAACGCGACACGCGAGAAGAGATTCAGGAACCATGGCGAACTTCACCGCCGCGGACGTCAAGAAGCTCCGTGAGCTCACCGGCGCCGGGATGATGGACTGCAAGAAGGCGCTCGAGGAGGCCGAGGGCGACGTCGACAAGGCCGTCGAGCTGCTCCGCATCAAGGGCCAGAAGGGCGTTGCCAAGCGTGAGGGCCGCGACGCCTCCAACGGCGCCGTCGTCTCCCTGATCGAGGGCACCTCCGGCGTCCTGGTCGAGCTGAACTGCGAGACCGACTTCGTCGCCAAGGGTGGCAAGTTCGTGGCCGTCGCCAACGAGCTGGCCGCCTTCGTCGCCAAGACCTCCCCGGCCGACATCGACGCCGCCCTGGCTGCCGAGATCGAGCCCGGCAAGACCGTCCAGCAGTTCGTGGACGAGGCCAACGCCAGCCTGGGCGAGAAGATCGTCTTCCGCCGCTTCGCCCAGTTCACCGGTGGCGCCTACGTCAACGTCTACATGCACCGCACCGACCCGGACCTGCCGCCGGCCATCGGTGTCCTGGTCGAGCTGGACGGCGAGAACGAGGAGGTGGCCAAGGGCGTCGCGCAGCACATCGCCGCCTTCGGCCCGACCTACCTGTCCCGTGAGGACATCCCGGCCGAGGTGCTCGACAACGAGCGCCGCATCGCCGAGGCCACCGCTCGCGAGGAGGGCAAGCCCGAGGCCGCCCTGCCGAAGATCGTCGAGGGTCGCGTGACCGGCTTCGTCAAGGAGAACGCGGTCCTGGACCAGGCCTACGCCAAGGACAACAAGAAGACCGTCCAGAAGATCCTGGACGAGGCCGGCGTCAAGCTGGTCCGCTTCGCCCGCTTCCGCGTCGGCGCCTGATCCCTGCGATCGAGCGACGGGGCAGGCCCCGGCCAGCCCCTACGATGTGAGTCGTGAGAACGACGAGGAGGCCACTGCCGTGCAGGTAACCGAACCGGTGCCCGCGGCAGTGGCCTCTTCTTGTGTACCTGTGCTTCAAGGAGGGTCCGATGCAGAAGTCCGCTGACGAGGGGGGTACGCGACGCCGCGTGCTGCTCAAGCTTTCCGGCGAGGCGTTCGCCGGCGGAGGCGGCCTGGGCGTCGACCCCGACGTGGTCCACGCCATCGCGCGCGAGATCGCGACCGTGGTCCGAGGCGGCACCGAGGTGGCCGTCGTCATCGGCGGCGGCAACTTCTTCCGCGGCGCCGAGCTGCAGCTGCGTGGTATGGACCGGGCCCGGTCCGACTACATGGGCATGCTCGGCACCGTGATGAACAGCCTGGCGCTCCAGGACTTCCTCAACAAGGAAGGCGTGGAGACCCGGGTCCAGACGGCGATCACCATGGGCCAGGTCGCCGAGCCCTACCTGCCGCTGCGCGCCGTGCGGCACCTGGAGAAGGGCCGCGTCGTGATCTTCGGCGCCGGTATGGGCATGCCCTACTTCTCCACCGACACCACCGCCGTCCAGCGGGCGCTGGAGATCCACGCCTCGGTCCTGCTGATGGGCAAGAACGGCGTCGACGGTGTCTACGACTCCGACCCGCGGACCAACCCGGACGCCGTCAAGTTCGACTCCCTGGAATACTCCGAGGTGATCGCCAGGGACCTCAAGGTCGCCGACCTGACCGCGATCACCCTGTGCAAGGACAACAATCTGCCGATCCGGGTCTTCGAACTGCTGAAGGAGGGCAATATCGCCCGCGCCGTCCGCAGTGAGAAGATCGGCACACTGATCAGCAGCGACGCTCCGTCGGCCTGAGACGCCCGCAGGGGCGGACTGCCGCAGGGGATGGACACGTCCCGGCCGGAGCAGTAGCACTACCAGCAACGCGCAGCACCATCCGAACAGCACGACCAGCAGGTTCGAGACCGGGCCGCCCGGACAGGAGCAGATTGTGATCGAAGAGACCCTCCTCGAGGCCGAGGAGAAGATGGAGAAGACCGTCACGGTTGCCAAGGACGACTTCGCCGCGATCCGCACCGGCCGTGCGCACCCCGCGATGTTCGCCAAGATCGTGGCGGAGTACTACGGCACGATGACCCCGATCAACCAGCTGGCGTCCTTCTCGGTGCCGGAGCCGCGGATGGCGGTCGTCTCGCCGTTCGACAAGAGCTCGCTGCGCGTCATCGAGGAGGCGATCCGCAACTCGGACCTCGGCGTCAACCCGAGCAACGACGGGTCGATCATCCGCGTGAACTTCCCGCAGCTCACCGAGGAGCGGCGCAAGGAGTACATCAAGGTGGCCCGTAACAAGGCCGAGGACGCCAAGATCTCCATCCGCGCCGTCCGCCGTAAGGCCAAGGACACGCTCGACAAGCTGGTCAAGGACGGCGAGGCGGGCGAGGACGAGGTCCGCCGCGCCGAGAAGGAGCTCGACGACGTCACCGGGCGGTACGTCGCCCAGGTGGACGAGCTGCTCAAGCACAAGGAAGCCGAGCTGCTCGAAGTCTGATGAACGACGACTCCTTCTGGGGGCCCACTCTTGGAGACACGAGTGCCGGGGCCCACGCACAGGGCCACGGAACGCCGTCGGAGGGATCGACGCCGCTCGGCGACGACCAGGCGACCACGTGGCTGCCGCCGGTGACCGACCCGCCGCTGACCGACCTGCACCCGCAGGTCGGTCCGGCCGGTCACCCGGCCCACCAGCAGCAGCCCTTCGTTTCGCACAGCGATGACGGCATGGCGCACACTCAGTACATGCCCCCCGTGCCCGAGCAGCCGCTCGCCGCGTCCACCGGGCAGCCCTCGGGGCCGACCGGGCAGCCGACGCCGCCCGGCCACGGCCAGTACGGGCAGTACGACGCGTACGGCCAGTACGGGCAGTACGACCAGGGCAGCCAGGCCAACCAGGGCAACCCGGGCGGGCAGTACAACCAGTCCGGCCAGTACGCGCAGCAGGGACCTCAAGGACCGCAGGGGTCTCCGGGGCCGCACGGTAAGCCCGGCCAGCCCGGCCAGCCCGGCCAGCCCGGCCAGCCCGGCCAGCCCGGCCAGCCCGGCCAGCCCGGCCAGCCCGGCCAGCCCGGCCAGCCCGGCCAGCCGGGTCAGCAGCCCGGTCGGCCCGGTGGCCCGGCGGAGCCCGCGCAGCCGAAGCCTGCCGGCAAGGCCGGTCGCGACCTGCGTGCCGCGATCGGGGTCGGTCTCGGCCTTGGCGTGGTCATCGTGGCCTCGCTGTTCGTGGTCAAGTGGCTCTTCGTCGGTGTGGTGGTCGCCGCGGCCAGTGTCGGCATGTGGGAGCTGACCACCCGGCTCACGGAGGCCAAGGGCATCCGCGTGCCCTTGATCCCGTTGCTGGTCGGCGGCGCCGCGATGGAGGTCGCCGCGTACCTCGGCGGGCCCGAGGCGGCGGTGGTGGCGCTCGCGCTGACCAGCCTCGCGGTGCTGGTCTGGCGGATGACCGAGCCGCCGGAGAACTACCTGCGGGACGTGACGGCGGGCATCTTCACCGCCTTCTACGTGCCGTTCCTGGCCACCTTCGTGATGCTGATGCTCGCGGCGGACGACGGGCCGCAGCGCGTGGCGCTCTTCCTGGTGCTGACCATCTGCAGCGACACCGGCGCCTACGCGGCCGGCTCCCGCTTCGGCCGCCACAAGCTCGCCCCGAGGATCAGCCCCGGCAAGACCCGTGAGGGCCTGGTCGGCGGCGTCCTGCTCTGCATGGCCGCCGGTGCGGTGGGCATGCAGTTCTTCATCACCCACGGCACCTGGTGGCAGGGCCTCGTCCTCGGCGCGTGCGTCGCGGTCAGCGCCACCCTGGGCGACCTGGGCGAGTCGATGATCAAGCGCGATCTCGGCATCAAGGACATGGGCACGCTGCTGCCCGGCCACGGCGGCATCATGGACCGGCTCGACTCGCTGCTGCCGACGGCACCGGTCGTCTGGCTGGTCCTGGTCGGCTTCGTCGGCGCGGGCTGAGCCCCACCCGTTCCCCTGCGCAGGCCCCGCCCCTCCCGGGCAGGGCCTGCGGCATTTCCGACTGGGACATTTCCGGAGACCGTCTCCGACCTGAGACACTGGGGAAATCATGCCTAAGCCACTCCCCGGTGAACTCACCTTCGTCGCGCCCCGCGGTGCCAAGCCCCCGCGTCACCTTGCCGACCTCTCCGCCGCCGAGCGGAAGGAGGCGATCGTCGCGTTGGGCGAGAAGCCCTTCCGCGCCGACCAGTTGTCGCGCCAGTACTTCGGCCGTCTTTCCGGGCGCCCGGAGGAGTGGACCGACATCCCCGCCGCGTCCCGCGAGAAGCTGGCTGAGGCGCTGCTGCCGGAGCTGATGACCGAGGTGCGGCACGTCTCCTGCGACGACGACACCACCCGCAAGACGCTCTGGAAGCTCTTCGACGGCGTGCTGGTCGAGTCGGTGCTGATGCGCTACCCGGACCGGGTGACCATGTGCATCAGCTCGCAGGCCGGCTGTGGCATGAACTGCCCCTTCTGCGCGACCGGTCAGGCGGGTCTCACCCGCAACCTGTCGACCGCCGAGATCGTCGAGCAGATCGCCGCGGGCATGCGCGCGATCAAGGCGGGCGACTTCGGCGGCGTGAAGGACGGCGAGGACGGCGAGGCGCGCGCGGTCCGGCTCTCCAACGTGGTCTTCATGGGCATGGGCGAGCCGCTGGCCAACTACAAGCGGGTCATCGCCGCGATCCACCGCCTCTGCGACCCGGCTCCTTCCGGCTTCGGTCTGTCGCAGCGCGGCATCACCGTCTCCACGGTCGGCCTGGTCCCCGCGATCAACCGGATGGCGGAGGAGAACCTGAGCGTGCGCCTCGCCGTCTCCCTGCACGCGCCGGACGACGAGCTCCGTGACGAGCTGGTGCCGGTCAACACGCGCTGGAAGGTCGGCGACGTCCTGGACGCGGCATGGGACTACGCGGCGAAGTCCGGGCGTCGGGTCTCCATCGAGTACGCGCTGATCAAGGACATCAACGACCAGGCCTGGCGTGCGGACCTGCTGGGCCGGCTGTTGAAGAACCACAACGTCCACGTCAACCTGATCCCGCTGAACCCGACCCCGGGCAGCAAGTGGACCGCCTCCCGGCCCGAGGACGAGCGCGAGTTCGTGCGTCGCCTCCAGTCCCACGGTGTCCCCGTCACCGTCCGCGACACCCGCGGCCAGGAGATTGACGGCGCCTGCGGCCAGCTGGCCGCCGCAGGCTGACCTCGGACCGCACGCGAGAAGGCAGCCCGGAGCATCCACGCTCCCGGGGGCCTCTCGCGTGCGGATGATGCGGCGTCAGTTGCCCGGCGGCAGGGTTCAGGCACCCAGCGCAGCTGCCGCGAGCACACCCGCGCCCGCGCCCGCTGCCAGGACCACCACGCTGGCCGCGGCGGTCCGCAGCGCGACCGACGCCTGCAGCGTCGAGGTCGGCGCGCCCATGCGGCGGAGTGGCAGGTAGGCGGCGCGGTGGGCACCCGCGAGCTCGGCGAGACGGGTCAGCAGCGCGCCGAGGACGCAGAGGGCGACCAGGCCGGCCTCGATCGCCGGCAGCGGCCCGACCGCCTTGTGGCCGCCGGACGTGTAGTGCACCGCCGCGGCCGTGCCGACCGAGCCCGCGACCGCGAGCACGGCGAGCGGGGTGCCCAGACGCCACGCCTGCGCCTGCAGTCCGCGGCCCGCCAGCAGCCGCGGGGCCCGCGGCCGGTGCCAGGCCAGAGCCTGGCCCGCGCCGTAGAGGAGGACCGGGACGGCGATCGCGATGCCGACCACCGCGATCACCCAGCCGATCGCTGCTGCCTGGGCGGCGTTCACCCGCACGGCGGTCACCACGATGAGCGTCCCCAGTGCCGGAAGACCGGCTGCCAGGGCGATGTGCCGTGGTGTCGGCCGCCGCTGCGGCTGGTCGGAGCCGTCGACCGGAACCACGTCCGACGGCCGCACCGCAGCGGCCGCGGCCACCCCGCCGAGCAGCGGGATGAGCGCCAGCAGCGTCAGCGTTCCCGCGATCGGCAGGCTGCCGTCCACGCCCAGTGCGGCGTTGAGCCTGCCCTCGGGCATCAGCTGCACCACGTTGCCGCGCAGCAGCAGGAAGCCGCCCAGCGCGAGCAGTGCACCGAAGGCGCAGGCCAACGCCATCTCCCCGGCCAGCAGCAAGCGCAGCCGCACCGGGCCGACGCCCGCCGCGACCAGCCCGGCGACGCGCTCGGGCTGCTGCAAAGGGAGGGCCCGCGCCCAGGCGGCGGCCAGATACGCGACGCCCGCCAGCGGCGGCAGGCACCACAGCAGCCGGTCCAGCGCCGGACCGGCGGGGGTCGGTGCGCTCTCCGAGAGCGCGCGTCCGAGTGCACGCAGCAGCAGCGCGGCGACGACGGCCGAGGCCACGCTGGTGAGGAACCAGCGCAGCAGGTCGAGCGCGCGATAGCCGCGCGCTACACGGAGGTAGAACACGTGCGGGCGTCCTCTTCCAGCTCGCTCAGCGCGACGGCGTCCCGGGCGTCGACAGGTTGGGCGAGCCGTCCGTCGGCCATCACCGCCACCCGGTTGGCGTACCTGGCCACGCTCGCGTCGTGTGTGGCCAGAATAAGGGTGATCTTGTGCGACCGCGACGCGGCAAGCAGTATCCGCAGCACCTGGTCCTGTGACTCGCGGTGCAGCGGTGCGGTCGGCTCGTCGGCGAAGACCACGGCGGGCGCGGGAGCGAGGGCGCGGGCCACCGCGATCCGCTGGCGCTGGTCCTGCAGCAGTTCGGCGGGGCGGCGCTTGGCGCAGTCGGCGACGTCGAGGCGCTCCAGCCACTCGCTCGCGGCGGTGGCCGCGACCTTGCGGGGCTGCCCGGCCAGCAGCATGGGCAGGGCGACGTTCTCCCGCGCGTTCAGCTCGGGGACCAGCTGCGGCTCGGGACCGACCCAGCCGAAGCGCTCCCGGCGCAGCCGCTCGCGTCCGGCGCGGCCCAGGGTGTGCACGGGGGAGCTGTTGAACCAGATCTCACCCTCGTCGACCGGCTGCATCCCGCTCAGGCAGTCGAGCAGCGTGGACTTGCCGCTGCCGCGCGGGCCGGCCACGGCCAGCACCTCGGCCTCGCGCACGCCGAGGGAGACGCTGCGCAGGGCGGGCGTGCCGTGGTGCGACTTGACCAGCGCCCGTGCCCACAGCACGTCGTTGTCCGGTGGGGCGACGCTCACGTCTTCCTCCGCTGCGAGTTGGTGGCTCACAGACTAGAACGAGACAGGCCGACGCCGGTTGCGTGGCGTTTCTGACGTCGTGTCGCGATGATCACTCGATCGAGCGCCCGCACGTCGGGCAAACGCCGCAGGGCGGCTCCGACCGGAGTGGTCGGAGCCGCCCTGGGCGGAGGGTGTCACAGGAAGTCCCACACTGCTGGGCCGAAAGGCTTACGGCGCAAGGGCCTGCAGCGCGAAGGCCGACAGCGGGAAGGCCTACAGCTTGGTCCACGCCTCGGTGAGCACGCCGCGGAGGATCTGCTCGATCTCGTCGAAGGTCGACTGGTCCGCGGTCAGCGGCGGCGAGAGCTGGATGACCGGGTCGCCACGGTCGTCGGCGCGGCAGTACAGGCCGGCGTCGAAGAGCGCCTTCGACAGGAAGCCGTAGAGCACGCGCTCGCACTGCTCGTCGGTGAACGAGGCCTTGGTGGCCTTGTCGGTCACCAGCTCGATGCCGTAGAAGAAGCCGTTGCCGCGGACGTCGCCGACGATCGGCAGGTCGTGCAGCTTCTGCAGCGTCGTGAGGAACGCGTTCTCGTTCTCCAGGACGTGCTTGTTCAGGCCCTCGCGCTCGAACAGGTCGAGGTTGGCCAGCGCCACCGCGGAGGAGACCGGGTGGCCACCGAAGGTGTAGCCGTGCAGGAAGGTGTTGTCCTGCTTGTAGAACGGCTCCGCCAGACGGTCGGAGATGATCGCCGCACCGATGGGGGAGTAGCCCGAGGTCATGCCCTTGGCGCAGGTGATGATGTCGGGGATGTAGTCGAACTTGTCACAGGCGAACATGGTGCCGAGACGGCCGAAGGCGCAGATCGTCTCGTCCGAGACCAGCAGCACGTTGTACTGGTCGCAGATCTCGCGCACGCGCTGGAAGTATCCGGGCGGCGGCGGGAAGCAGCCACCGGCGTTCTGGACCGGCTCGAGGAAGACGGCGGCGACGGTCTCCGGGCCCTCGAACAGGATCTCCTGCTCGATCTGGTCGGCACACCAGCGGCCGTAGGCCACCGGGTCGTCGCCGAAGAGCGGGGCGCGGTAGATGTTGGTGTTGGGGACCTTGTGGGTGCCCGGGACCAGCGGTTCGAAGGGGGCCTTCAGGGCCGGCAGACCGGTGATCGACAGGGCGCCCTGCGGGGTGCCGTGGTAGGCCACCGCGCGGGAGATCACCTTGTACTTGGTGGGCTCACCGGTGAGCTTGAAGTACTGCTTGGCCAGCTTCCACGCCGTCTCGACGGCCTCGCCACCACCGGTGGTGAAGAAGACCTTGTTCAGGTCACCGGGGGCGTAGTTCGCCAGACGCTCGGCCAGCTCGATGGCGGCCGGGTGGGCGTAGCTCCAGATCGGGAAGAAGGCCAGCTGCTCGGCCTGCTTCCGGGCGACCTCGGCCAGCTCCTTGCGGCCGTGACCGGCCTGGACCACGAACAGGCCGGCGAGGCCGTCGAGGTACTTGCGACCGTTGGAGTCGAAGATGTACTCGCCCTCGCCGCGCACGATGGTCGGCACAGGGTTGTTCTCGTACGACGACATGCGGGTGAAGTGCATCCACAGGTGGTCGTAGGCGGACTTGGACAGGTCCTTGGCGACCGGGTCGGCGCTCATCGGGTACCCCAGGTGTAGGTCTGTTTCCGGAGTTTCAGGTAAACGAAGCTCTCGGTTCTCCGCACGCCGGGAAGCGAGCGGATGCGCTTGTTGATGAGGTCGAGGAGGTGTTCGTCGTCCTCGCAGATCAGTTCGGCCATCAGGTCGAACGAGCCTGCGGTGACCACGACGTAGTCCACCTCGTCCATGGCGGCCAACGCGTCGGCGACGGGCTCGATGTCACCCTCCACGGTGATGCCGAGCATCGCCTGGCGGGAGAAACCGACAGTCAGCGGATCCGTCACCGCGACGATCTGCATGACACCCTGGTCGAGCAGCTTCTGGACGCGCTGCCGCACGGCCGCCTCCGACAGGCCGACGGCCTTGCCGATGGTCGCGTACGCGCGGCGGCCGTCCTCCTGCAGCTGTTCGATGATCGCCTTGGAGACGGAGTCGAGTGGAACGCTGCCGTTCCGGTCACGGTTGGCCACAACGCTCACCTTGCCTGATCGATCGCGCGTTCGCAAGTGATTCCGTCGCGAAAGCTTGAAATCGATACCGAATCCATCGTTGTCATCGCCCAGGCCTGTCGATAACCGCAGCACAGAGCTACTCTTGGCCGCACGGCGATGCCAAGGACGATGTCGCCCCCGTCAGAAGTCGAGGAGAGTCCGAAGTGAGCGAGCTTCTGAAGCTGCGCAACTACATCAACGGCGCGTTCACGGATGCGGCCGACGGCCGTACCACCGAGGTCATCGACCCGACGACGGGTGAGGTCTACGCCACCGCCCCGCTGTCGGCCCAGGCCGACGTCGACGCGGCGATGGCCGCCGCGGCCACGGCGTTCGAGGCCTGGCGCGACACGACCCCTTCGCAGCGCCAGCTCGCCCTGCTGAAGATCGCCGACGCGATCGAGGCGCGGGCCGAGGAGCTCATCGCCGTCGAGTCCAAGAACACCGGTAAGCCGCTCGCGCTGACCGCCTCGGAGGAGATTCCCCCGATGGTGGACCAGATCCGCTTCTTCGCGGGTGCCGCGCGGATGTTGGAGGGCAAGTCGGCCGGCGAGTACATGGAGGGGATGACCTCGATCATCCGCCGTGAGCCGGTCGGCGTCTGCGCCCAGGTCGCGCCGTGGAACTACCCGATGATGATGGCCGTGTGGAAGTTCGCCCCGGCGATCGCCGCGGGCAACACCGTCGTGCTGAAGCCGTCCGACACCACCCCGGCCTCCACCGTGCTGCTCGCCGAGATCATCGGCGAGATCCTCCCCGCGGGTGTCTTCAACGTCATCTGCGGTGACCGCGAGACCGGCCGCGCGATGGTCGAGCACGAGACCCCGGCGATGGCCTCCATCACCGGTTCGGTCCGCGCCGGCATCCAGGTCGCCGCCTCCGCGGCCAAGGACGTCAAGCGGGTCCACCTGGAGCTGGGCGGCAAGGCCCCGGTCGTGGTCTTCGAGGACGCCGACATCCCGGCCGCCGTCGAGGGCATCTCCGTCGCGGGCTACTTCAACGCCGGCCAGGACTGCACCGCCGCGACCCGCGTGCTGGTGCACGAGTCGATCCACGACGAGTTCGTGGCCCAGCTGGCCAAGGCCGCCGCTGAGACGAAGACCGGGCAGCCGGACGACGAGGACGTGCTCTACGGCCCGCTGAACAACGCCAACCAGCTGGCCCAGGTGACCGGCTTCATCGACCGCCTCCCGGCCCACGCCAGGGTCGAGGCCGGTGGCCACCGCGTCGGCGACAAGGGCTACTTCTACGCCCCGACCGTCGTCTCCGGCCTCAAGCAGGACGACGAGATCATCCAGAACGAGGTCTTCGGCCCGGTCATCACCGTGCAGAAGTTCTCCGACGAGGCCGAGGCCGTCCGCAACGCCAACGGCGTCGAGTTCGCGCTCGCGTCCTCGGTGTGGACCAAGGACCACGCCCGCGCGATGCGCATGTCCAAGCGCCTGGACTTCGGCGCGGTGTGGATCAACACCCACATCCCGCTGGTCGCCGAGATGCCCCACGGCGGCTTCAAGAAGTCCGGCTACGGCAAGGACCTCTCCGCCTACGGCTTCGAGGACTACACCCGCATCAAGCACGTGATGACGTCCATCGAGGGCTGATCATCTGACGCTCCGTGAGGGGGTGCGGGGCTTGGGCCCCGCGCCCCCTCACGCGTCATCGTCGGACCGCGTCGAGTGCCAGCAGCGCGACGTGGAGGGAGAGGCAGGACTCGACCTGGTCGAGGTCGACGCCGAGGACCTTCTCGACCTTGTGCAGCCGGTCGTAGAACGAGGGCCGGGAGAGGTGGGCGGCGTCCGCGGCGGCGGACTTGTTGCGGCCCTGTTCGAGGTAGATGCGGAGCATCGCGATCAACTGGCTGTTGTGCTCCGCGTCGTAGGCCAGCAGCGGGCCCAACTCGCGTTCCACGTAGGTCTGCAGGCGGGCGTCGTCGCGGAGCAGGTGGAGCAGGCCGCGGAGGCGGACGTCCGGGAGGCGGTAGTAGGAGGCGGAGCGGGCGCCCGAGGTGCCGGGGGAGTCGTGCAGGGCGGCGTCGGCGACCTGGGTCGCCTCGACCAGGGTGCGGCGGGCGTCGCGGACCGAGCCCACCGAGGAGCCGACGGCGATCACCGGCTCGGCGCCGTCCTCCTGCTCCTTGACCAGGCGGCGCAGCGAGCCCGCGAAGCCTTCCAGCGCGGTGTGCTCGTCGTCCTTGGAGCCGAGCGAGACCAGCAGGCCGACCGCCTCGTCGTCCAGCGCGCCGACCAACGCCACAAGGCGGCGCTCGCGGACGGCCGCAGCGGCCGTCTCGGTGAAGTCGCGCAGCCGTGCCTGCGCCTCCAGCGCGGCGGCCAGCGGCCCGCGTCGTTGCCGCAGCACCACGCCCACCAGCCGTCGGCCTTCCAGCTGGACGCCCAGCGCGGAGGCGCGCAGCGCCACGTCGGAGACGGTGAGCGCGTGCGTCAGGATGCCGGAGAGGAGCGTGCGGTGGGTCTGCCGCTCCAGGGTCTCCCGGTCGCGGACCATCAGCCGGTTCAGGGCCAGCGTCGCCGCCGCGCGCTCCAGCAGCATGGTGTGCCGGTGCGAAGCCGCCTCCGGAACCGCGTCCTCCGCCGCCGAGCCGGGGGAGCCGATCAGCACCAACCGGCCCCAGTCGTGGCCGCGCGCGCCGACCGAGGTGACCAGCCAGCCCGTTCGCGGGTCGTGGCCGGTGCGCCCGTTCGTGCGGACCCCGCGTGAGCGCGACTCCCAGCCGGCGAGCACCACTTGGGCGCTCTGCCCGGCGGTGTCGTAGGTGAGGACCTGGTGCGAGAGGTTCTCCAGCACCACCGGCTCACCCGCCATCCGGGCCACCTCGCGGACCACCTCGACGGGCTCCGCGCCTTCCACCGCAAGCTCGTTGAAGGTCTGGTGGATCTCCTCGGACGCCCGCAGCTCCTCCAACTGCGCGTTGACGACCAGCGCGTGGACCGCCTCGGTGACCGCGACGAAGCGCAGTTCGCGCCGGAGCACGATCAGCGGCAGGCCGCGCTGCTCGGCGGCGTGGACCAGGGCGCGCGGCAGGTTGTCGAAGTAGCGGCGCCCGAACTCGACGACCAGACCCGCCGCGCCGATGTCGGCGAGCTCGCGGACGTAGCGGGCCAGACCCTCGCGGTCCTCGGGCAGCGCGATGCCGGTGGTCAGGATCAGCTCGCCGCCCTGCAGCACCCCGGCCACGTCGGCGAGCTCGCTGACGTGCACCCAGCGCACCGGGCGTTCCAGATGCTCCCGCCCGGCCACGACCTCGGGCAGACCGCGGCTGACCACGTCCAGTTCCAGGACCCGGGCGACGGTGGGGAACATGCGCATCCTTCGAGGTGGAGAGCCTGGGCGACCCTGGAAGGGTCGGCGGGCAGGCGGCGGGAAAAGGGTGGCGGGGACGCCTTCATAGTGTCAGGCGAGGACAGGATTCCGGCAACGAGGTGTCATTGCCAGGCTTTCGCCCACGGGCTTGTCATCATGTCATTCCGGAGGCGATCCGCCTTGCACACTGTCGCTTGCCCGGCCCCTTGCGAACGGGGCATCGTCGCAGGATGGGCACGCCGCCCCTGCATGCTCCCGAGGAGAGATACCCATGGACCGGACCATCGTCGGCGATCGCTTCGACGCCGGAGCCCAGTACATCGACGGAGCCCTGCGCCGGGGCACCTCGGAGACGACCTTCGAGGTCACCAGCCCCGCCGACGGCGGCCTGGTGCAGCGGGTCGACCTCGCCTCGGACGCCGACGTCGACGAGGCTGTCGCCGCCGCCAAGCGCGCCTTCCCCGAGTGGTCCGGTGCTACGCCGGGCTCCCGCAGCGAGGCGCTGACCAGGCTCGCCGCGATCCTGACGGAGCGCGCCGACGACTTCGCCGGGGTCGAGTCCGCGCAGTCCGGCAAGCCGATCAAGCTCACCACCGAGTTCGACGTGCCGGGCACGATCGACAACACGGCCTTCTTCGCCGGCGCCGCCCGCAACCTGGAGGGCAAGGCCTCCGGCGAGTGGTCCGGCCTGCACACCTCCTCGATCCGCCGCGAGGCGATCGGCGTCGTCGGCTCCATCGCGCCGTGGAACTACCCGCTGCAGATGGCCGCCTGGAAGGTCCTCCCGGCCATCGCCGCGGGCAACACCATCGTGCTCAAGCCGGCCGAGCTGACGCCGCTCACCTCACTGATGTTCGCCCAGGCCTGCAGCGACGCGGGCATCCCCGAGGGCGTGGTCAACGTGATCACCGGCAAGGGCCGCAGCGCGGGCGAGCGCCTGATCGGCCACGCCGACGTCTCGATGGTCTCCTTCACCGGCTCGACCGGCGTCGGCAAGCGGGTCGGCGAGATCGCGATGCAGACCGTCAAGCGCACCCACCTGGAGCTCGGCGGCAAGGCCCCCTTCGTGGTCTTCGACGACGCCGACCTGGAAGCCGCCGTCCACGGCGCGGTCGCCGCCTCGCTGATCAACACCGGCCAGGACTGCACCGCCGCCACCCGCGCCTACGTGCAGCGCGCGCTCTTCGACGACTTCGTCGCGGGCGTGGCCGAGCTCTTCGAGGCGGTCCGCCTCGGCGACCCGTTCAACCCGCAGACCGACCTCGGCCCGCTCGTCTCGCTGCGCCAGCGCGACTCGGTCGCCGGGTTCGTCGACCGCGCCCGTGGCTACGGCGCGAACATCGTCGCCGGTGGCTTCACCCCCGAGAAGGGCCACGACGGCACCGACCTCACCCTCGGCGCGTACTACCGCCCGACGCTGATCACCGGCGTCGGCCAGGACGCCGAGGTGGTCCAGCAGGAGATCTTCGGCCCGGTCCTGGTCGTGCTGCCCTTCGACAGCGACGAGGAGGGTCTGCGGCTCGCCAACGACACCCCCTACGGGCTGGCCGCCTCTGCGTGGACCCGCGACACCTACCGGGCCCTGCGCGCCACCCGCGAGATCCAGGCCGGGTGCGTGTGGGTCAACGACCACATCCCCATCATCAGCGAGATGCCCCACGGCGGTTACAAGGCCTCTGGCTACGGCAAGGACATGTCGCAGTACTCGCTCGACGAGTACACGCAGGTCAAGCACGTGATGCAGGACATCACCGCGCTCGCGCGCAAGGACTGGCACCGCACCATCTTCGGTGACCGGTAGTCAGTTCGGAACTCTCCAACCCGCTACGTCCCGGTGGCAGCAAAGCCGCCGGGGCAAAGAAAGCAGTGAGAACATGGATCCGGCCCATTCGCTCGCCGACGTCCAGTACACCCCCTTCTGGCTCGCGGACCCCGCGAAGCCCGAGCACCTGCCGGCCCTGGTCGGCGACACCCACTGCGACCTGCTGGTTGTCGGCGGTGGCTACACCGGCCTCTGGACCGCGCTGATCGCCAAGGAGCGCGACCCCTCCCTGGACGTGGTCCTGGTGGAGGGCAAGGAGATCGGCTGGGCCGCCTCCGGCCGCAACGGCGGCTTCTGCGCGGCCAGCCTCACCCACGGCTTCTTCAACGGCCTGGAGCGCTGGCCGAACGAACTCCGCACGCTGGAGCGCCTGGGCGGCGAGAACCTCGACGCCATCGAGGCGGCCGTCAAGCGCTACGGCATCGACTGCGACTTCGAGCGCACCGGCGAACTGGACGTGGCCACCGAGCCGCACCAGGTCGAGGAGCTGCGCGAGGGCGTGGAGCAGATGCGCGAGTACGGCGTCGAGGCCGAGTTCCTCGACGCGGACGCGGTCCGCGCGGAGGTGAACTCGCCGACCTTCCTGGCCGGCGTCTGGCACCGCGACGACGTGGCCATGGTCCACCCGGCCAAGCTGGCCTGGGGGTTGAAGAAGGCCTGCACCGATCTCGGCGTGCGGATCTTCGAGCACACCCCGGCCACCGACCTCGCCCCGCAGGGCGCGGGCATGGCCGCCCGCACCCCTTACGGCCGCGTCTTCGCCCGGCACGTGGCACTGGGCACCAACATCTTCCCGAACCTGGTCAAGCGACTGCGCACGTTCCTCGCGCCGGTCTACGACTACGCGTTGATGACCGAGCCGCTCTCGGCCGAGCAGCTCGACGCGATCGGCTGGAAGAACCGTCAGGGCCTGGGCGACTCCAACAACCAGTTCCACTACTTCCGGATCTCCGCCGACAACCGCATCCTCTGGGGCGGCTACGACGCGGTCTACCACTACGGCAGCAAGGTGCGGGACGAGTACGACCACCGCCCCGAGACCTACCGCAAGCTGGCCGGTCACTTCTTCACCGCCTTCCCGCAGTTGGAGGGCCTGAGGTTCAGCCACGCCTGGGGCGGCGCGATCGACACCTGCAGCCGGTTCTCGGCCTTCTTCGGGACCGCGCACAAGGGCCGAGTCTCCTACGCGCTCGGCTACACCGGCCTGGGCGTCGGCGCGACCCGGTTCGGCGCGGAGGTGATGCTCGACCTGCTCGCCGGTGAGCGGACCGAGCGCACCGAGCTGGAGATGGTCAAGAGCAAGCCGCTTCCGTTCCCGCCCGAACCGGTGAAGTGGCTCGGCATCGAGATGACCCGCTGGTCGCTCGACCGCGCCGACCACAACGAGGGCAAGCGGAACCTGTGGCTGAAGACGATGGACGCGGTCGGTCTGGGGTTCGACAGCTGACGAACTTCGAGGACTTCGACAGCTGAGTCCGTTTCTGACTTTCGATAGGCATGTCCATGGCGGCGCACACCTTATAGCGGGTGTGCGCCGCTTTCGCGCTCTTACGCGCCTTCTCGTCCCTGTGAGCCGGTCGCCCTCAACGATTGTGCGAAACCGCTGTAAGAGCCGGACCACGACCCGCTCTCTCAAGGTGGCACCGGGACAGCCACGTCCGGGTGCCAGCCGGCGGACGTGGAGGGCGAGGGTGATGGGAAGTCTCGAAGCCAGAGGCGCGGTCGAATGGTTGGCCGCCGCCGCACCGGATCCGGAGGCAACCCGCTGGGAGTGGGAACGCAGCGCCCTCGGCATCGCGCTGCTCCCGGCCGGGCGGTTCTGGGACGTACTGATCGTGCCCGGCGAACTCGGGCGGCTGACCGTCGACGTGCTGCTCCGCCTGGACAGCGATCCCGGACCGGTGCTCGTCGACTTCGGCGACTACCGGTTCGGATTCTTCGTCCCGCCGGGCACCGCCGCCCGCTGGGTCGGCACGGGCGTGCGCAGCGCAGGGCCCGGCACCTGGCTCGCCGTCCCGCACCCCTCCCGAGCTGGCCGAGGCCTGCGCTGGCTGGTGCCCCCGGACGGCAGCGGCCTGCTCAACGATCCGGTGCTGCTGGAGCTCGCCATGCACGAGGCGGCGGCGCTGCTGGTCGTCGGTGAGGCCGATCGGGGGAACGGCGGCGACGGGGTGTAAGGCAGTCCGGGGATTGTCCGACAACGTGCCGATTGAGGGCCCGAGAAGGGGAAAACAGAATGGAGAGAGAGCGGGACCGACACCGCACGGAGCAAGTCTTCTGTGTGCCTTCTGTGTGCCCCGCCTGAACTCGGAGGCAGACGTTGAGCAAGCACATCACCCACTGGATCGGCGGCGAGGCCGTGGCCACGGCCGGCGCTGCCCCGCGCCGCGGTGACATCTACGACCCCGCGACCGGCAGGGTCACCGGCCAGGTCGACTTCGCCACCATCGCCGAGGTGGACGCGGCGGTCAGTGCTGCCGTCTCGGCGTTCTCCGAATGGCGTCAGGCCTCGCTCGCCAAGCGCACCACCGTGCTGTTCAAGTTCCGCGAGCTGCTCAACGAGCGCAAGGACGAGCTCGCCTCGATCATCGTCTCCGAGCACGGCAAGGTGCACTCGGACGCGCTCGGCGAGATCGCGCGCGGCCAGGAGGTCGTGGAGCTGGCCTGCGGCATCTCCCACCTGCTCAAGGGCGGCTTCAGCGAGCAGGTCTCCACCGGCATCGACGTCTACTCGATCCGCCAGCCGCTCGGCCCGGTCGCGATCATCTCGCCGTTCAACTTCCCTGCCATGGTGCCGATGTGGTTCTTCCCCATCGCCATCGCCGCGGGCAACACCGTCATCCTCAAGCCCTCGGAGAAGGACCCGTCCGCCGCGCAGTTCCTCGCGGAGCTGTGGAAGGAGGCCGGTCTGCCCGACGGTGTCTTCAACGTCGTCCACGGCGACAAGGTCGCGGTCGACCGCCTGCTGGAGCACCCCGACATCAAGTCGGTCTCGTTCGTCGGCTCCACGCCGATCGCCCGCTACGTCTATGAGAACGGCACGCGCTACGGCAAGCGCGTCCAGGCGCTGGGCGGCGCCAAGAACCACATGCTGGTCCTGCCGGACTCGGATCTGGACCTGGCCGCCGACGCCGCGATCAACGCCGGCTTCGGCGCGGCGGGTGAGCGCTGCATGGCGATCTCCGTCCTGGTCGCGGTCGAGCCGATCGCGGACGAGCTGATCGAGAAGATCAAGTCCCGGATGGCCACCCTCAAGGTCGGCCCCGGCTGCAACGGCGACTCCGACATGGGCCCGCTGGTCACCGGCGTCCACCGGGACAAGGTCACCTCCTACCTGGAGTCCGGCGTGGCCGACGGCGCCGAGCTGGTCGTCGACGGCCGCAAGCACCCGATCAACGGCGAGGACATCAACGGCGAGGACACCGTCGACGGCTTCTGGCTGGGCCCGACGCTGTTCGACCACGTCAAGCCCGGCATGTCCGTCTACAACGACGAGATCTTCGGCCCGGTGCTGTCGGTCGTGCGGGTCGACTCCTACGAGGACGGCCTGCAGCTGATCAACAACAGCCCGTACGGCAACGGCACGGCCATCTTCACCAACGACGGCGGCGCGGCCCGGCGCTTCCAGAACGAGGTCGAGGTCGGCATGATCGGCATCAATGTGCCGATCCCGGTGCCGGTCGCCTACTACTCCTTCGGCGGCTGGAAGGCCTCGCTCTTCGGCGACCTGCACGCCTACGGCCCGGACGGCATCAACTTCTTCACCCGCAGCAAGGCCGTGACCCAGCGCTGGCTCGACCCGAGCCACGGCGGCATCAACCTGGGCTTCCCGACCAACGCCTGATCGGGCGACCCCCCTTCGGGGGATCTTCGGCCTCCAGGGTCCGGAACGTGGACTTGCATCTGCG
Source organism: Streptacidiphilus sp. BW17 (assembly GCF_041262485.1). Lineage (NCBI taxonomy): Bacteria > Bacillati > Actinomycetota > Actinomycetes > Kitasatosporales > Streptomycetaceae > Streptacidiphilus > Streptacidiphilus sp. BW17. Next base: position 168,511 of record NZ_JBGCCR010000016.1, read on the forward strand.
TTCCGGGCCCTGTAGTGTTCTCCGAGTTGTCTCGTCCACAGCGTGCATCGCGTGGGCCTGGAGACAGCGAACCCCCTGAAGCCGATGATCGTACGAATTCATTTTCGTGCTGCCATTTTTCGGGACCGGCTGGTGGATTTGGTTAACGCCGGAGAAACCAGCTAGAGTTTCACTCGTCGGAACGGGCCGGAGCGAAAAGCGAAGGCCGAAACGTTCTGATAGAGTAGAAAACGAAGGAAGCGCCCGGAGGGCCCGGTGAAACGGGGCTGAAGGAAGCGTCCGTTCCTTGAGAACTCAACAGCGTGCCAAAAGTCAACGCCAGTTACTTTTGAGAACAAATTTTCAGCGAGGACGCTGTGCACG
>NZ_JBGCCR010000017.1:0-160420 GCF_041262485.1 Streptacidiphilus sp. BW17
GTTCGTGGTGCCCATCGTGATCCTTCCCAGCACGGACCCCGGTCCATGCCCATCGGGTCACACCAGGCCAAACCCACAAACTTCATGACAGTCCCGGATCTCGGATGCGGTGCCAGCCAGGCCGCCGCCCACCTCGCACGCGACCACCACGCCCACGTCACCGCGCTCGACAGCTCCGCGCCGCAACTACGCCGCGCCAAGGAGCGCTTCGCCGACCAGGGCAACCTCACGTTCGTCCACGCCGACGCAGTCGAGTACCTGCACCGCAACCCCGGCGTCTGGGACGTGGTCTACAGCTGCTGGAGGAATGGGTTCTTCGGTCCCGCATCGGCGACGCGGCAACCACGGCCGGTCAGCTCCGCCACCTGCTCACCGTCCAGCGCCTCCCATCGCTGGCCGCGGGGCTGTGCGCCGAGCACTACATCGCAGTCAAATAGCAGTGCACGGTGGCGGGTTGGCTCCCTGGATGATGTGCCAGCGCTCCACCTGCGACCAGCGCTCCGCCCGCGTCCAGTGCCCCAACGACTTCCGGCGGCGCGGCCAGCGTGAAGACGGCCATGGTGCCGGCTCTTCCGCCCGTCCTGCTCGGCGGTCCTGACGGTTGGTCAGCCCTGGGGCAGGCCGCGCTAGCGTCAAGGGCGCGTAACGATGGTCCGGAATCACGTCACGAGCCCGTCAGGACCGGACGGACAGGGGGACCTGTCAGTCACGCTGTAGCCACTTCGCAGGTGACGGCGATCCCGCGCTCCCGTCCGTGCGCGGGGACGTCCGCCTGCGCCGGGGTGCTCGCCGGAGCGGTTGCAACGCCGCAGGATGATCGGGTGATGGCGCCCAGCGAGGGCGCGATCGGATCGGCTTTGCGCCGGATGAGGAGGACAGATGGTCAGGGCCGATGTCGCGCTCGCGGATCTGGGCGGAGTCTGGCGCCGTACATTCGTGCGCGAGGCAGACGGCTCGACGGACCGTGCCAGCAGCGTCACCTGGGTGCAGGGCCCGTCCCTCTTCGGCGATCTGCGCCGGCCCGCCGGACTCGAACCGACCATCGGAACGTCGCGGCTGGCGGACCTGGACCGCCCCCAACTGCTTGCCCTGTGCGGCCAGAAGGCCTTCGCCGGCACGCTGCACCAGCATGGCGAAGCGTTCAGCTGGGTGCGCCTGATCGACCTGCACCCCGCGGCTCCGCTCCCGGACACCGGCACCCTGCGCTGGGAGGAGGGCGTCCTGGTGGAGGAGGGCCTGCACGAGGCCTACCTGGAGAACTGGGAACGCATCGGAAGCCCACCCGTTCACCCGGCGGCAGCCCTGCTTGAGGATCCGCAGGACGGGTGTACAGGGCTGCTTGTCCGCGCCGGCTCGTGGTTCTGCTACGCCAGGGACCGGTCAGCACCGTTCCCGACGCAGCTGGTCCCGCTCGTCGACCAGGTGCGCGGCTGCGATCGCCGCGCGCAGGCGGCGGCTCTGCTGGACTGCGAGGTGTCGGTCGGGCGGGTGCGTGCGGGCCGGTGGGAGATCGTCCGCTCCACCTTGCCGCATCGCGTCGGGGCCGACCTGGGTCCCGAGTGGAACCGCGTCGGGGACAGGCTCCGGACCCGCGACGCGGGTCCGGAGGGGCGGTCACGCCCGCGCGACTGGCAACTCGTCCGCGCGGAGGGCTCGTTGGGCACTCTCGCGGCTCGCGACGTACATGCGTGAACGGCGGCGCCGACAGCCCGGCCTCACGTGCCTCCCGTGCCTGACGTTCGGTCAGGGCGGCAGCGCGACCTCGGTCGCCGGTCCCGGCCGGTCCCGGCGGCGCAGCAGGATCAGCAGGGTGCCGCAGAGCGTGAGCAGGTAGCAGGAGAAGCCCGCAGCCGGGAACGTCCACGCGGGCAGCGTGGCCAGGGTCAGTGCTGCACTGACGCCCATGAGCGCGTAGACGGTCCGGTCCTCGCTGGCCGGCTGGCGGTGGCACTTCACGATCGTGGGGACCGCTGCGCAGCCGTCGGCCAGGATGCTCAGGGCGAGCGCGGCCGCCGGGTCCGCGCTGATCCACCAACCGACCAGCGCAGCCACGGACAGCGCAGCGCAGCACAGTTCGGCGCGGCTGGGGTGCACCGCGCGGAACCCCGGGCGGCTGAGCGCGCACAGGAAGACGATCAGGGGGCCGAGCCCCACGCTGAGTGTGGTGACGGCGGCGAGGCCGGCGTGGCGGGCGATCTGGGCCGCGAACGCCACGCCCGGTGCCACCGCCCACAGCAGCCAGGTCACGGCGTTGGGCCGGACCGATCCGCGGAGCGTCCGCACCGCGTAGACGCCGCTGCCGCCCAGGTTGAGCGCCGCTCCGAACGGCACCGCGAACAAGGAGAGCGGCATCCGCGCGCTCACCCCTGAGTGTCGCCGCAGTGCCAGGGAGTCGGGCTGGGGGAGAAGTTGGGGCGCACCCGGGTCGGCTCGTAGCGGCGCTGCCACACCGGGGTGGTCGAGCCGCTGGTGGCGGGCACGATCGCGGACCAGTCGGCCGGACAGGTGCGGCCGCTCTTGTGCTCGCGTTCCTCGTGCCGCACGAACTGCTTGGTGGCGAAGTGGTGGTCGATGATCGACACTCCGGCGCGGTCGTAGGAGTGCAGGACGGCCGCGGTCAGCTCCAGCAGCGCCCGATCGCGCCACAGGGTGCGGTCGCGGCCGGTGTCCAGGCCCATCCCCTGGGCGACCAAGGGCAGTTTGTCGTAGCGGTTGGTGTCGGAGAGGTTGCGGGCGCCGATCTCGGTGCAGGTGTACCAGGCGCTGAACGGCGCCAGCGTGTAGTGCAGACCGCCGAGTTCCAGTACCTGGTTGGAGATCGTCGGGAAGGCGTGCCAGCGCAGGCCCAGCCGCTCGAACCACGGATAGTCGGGGTGACTGATGCGCACCTCGGGAACCGCGTCCGAGGGCAGGTCGAACCACCGCGGCTCGTGTCCCGGCCGTTGGACGACCAGCGGCAGCACGTCGTACTCGGTGCCCTTCCCGCGCCAGCCCAGTCGCAGCACCGCCTCGGTGAGCTCGGTCGTCTCGGGGTCTCCGACCACGGAGCCGTCGTGCTGCCGGTAGCCGGCGTAGCGGATGAGCTGGCCGTTCCAGACCCGGGGCCCGGGCCGGTCGGGGCTGCTGGGAGCGAAGACGCTCAACAGCAGCCGGACCTTGCCGCCGTTCCAGGCCAAACGCAGATGCTCCACCAGAGCCTCGAACAGCGCGGCCTCATCGGCGCCACCGGCGCCGACCCCGCGACAGTCCCTGGTCTCCAGCGCCTTCCAGTAGAACTTGCCGACGCACTGCGGGTTGTTCCTCCAGGCGATCCGTGCGCCGAGCGCGAGCTCCTCCGCGCTCTGCCGATAGGTACCCGTGGTCGCCACCTCGTCCTTGATCTCCCGGATGCGCTGCTCCGCGGCACCGGGCGACAGGTGGTCCTCGGCCGCGAGCTGCCGCACCAGCTGCTCGGCCTCGACGGCCGTCGGCTCGGGCGGCGGACCGGCGAGCGTGGACGGTGATGTGCACAGAGGTACAGGCGTCATGACGAACCCCCAGGTCGACGGCCGATAGCGGGCAACCGGTTAACTTGCCCGAAACATGCCAACGTTTGGACGTTACGCGTTGAAGCCATGGGATGCACGCAGAATCCGCGCGCTTGACGCAACCCATATGCGCCCTTGTCGATTTGCCTCCAACGGTGCAGGGCAGGCGCCCCTGCGCCGGACCGTGTGTGGGACAGGAAAAGATCCGCGGCTTGCTGGAACGTCACTACCAGAAGGCCCTCTTGGCAGCCTCGAAGACACCGCGCCCGCGCGGGTGAGTTGTCGGCACCACCGGGTCCTGGCCCTTCCTGCCGCCGTGGAAGCCGAGGTGGCGCAGGGCGGAGGCTGCTGCGCCGGCGCCGCACATGCCGTGGGCGCCGGGGCCGGGCGGGGTGGCGGCCGAGCAGAGGAAGACGCCGGGTATGCCGGTGGCGTACGGGTCGAGTGCCGGGCGGGGGCCGAGTAGGAGCCGTAGGGGTGTCTTGGCGCCGGTGAGGATGTCGCCGCCGGCGAAGTTGGGGTTGGCGGACGCGAAATCGGCGGGCCGGGTGACGCGCATGCCAAGAATCCGGTCCCGTACGCCCGGGGCGAACCGCTCCAACTGCCCGAGCACCGCCTCGGTGGCGTCCCCGTCGTACCCGTGCGGGACGTGGGCGTACGTCCACACCGGGTGGACCTCTCCGACTGACCGCGAGCGGTCTGCGAGGTACTGCTGGCCGACGAGGACGAAGGGGCGCTCGGGCATCCGTCCGGTGGCCACCTCGCGTTCCGCGTGGGCGACTTCGGCGAGCGTGCCGCCCAGGTGCACGGTGCCGGCCCGGCGGGCTAGCCGGTTCGTCCAGGGCACGCCGCCCTCGACCGCCAGGTCGACCTTGTAGGCGCCAGGGCCACGGCGGAACCGCCGGTAGGCGGCCCGCACCCGCGCCGGAAGCCGGTCTCCGTAGAGGGCTGCGACCTGACCGGGGTCGAGATCCAGGAGGGTCACGTCAGCGGGCGGGATCTGTGTGTGGTCGGTCACCCGCACGCCGGTGTGGATCACGCCGCCGTGGGCGCGCAGCACGTGCTCCAGGCTGCGGGCGATGGCACCGGATCCGCCTTCGGCGACGGCCCAGCCGGCGGCGTGGCCGGCGGTGAGGATGCCGAGCCCGATCGCCGAACTGAGCGGGTCGGACAGTGGGCGGAACGCGTGGGCCGCGACGCCGGCCCACAGGGCTTGCGCCTGCGGGGTCCGGAAGAGGCGCGCCAGGGCCTCGGCCGGTGCGAGGGTCGGCAGCCCGAAGCGGGCGAGCAGCAGCGGGTGGCGGGGGATGCGCAGCAGTGGGCCCATGACGTCTGCGGCGAGGGCGTCCCAGCGGCGCACGGACGGTTCGAGCAGCGCTCGGTAGCGGCTGCCGTCGGTGCCGAGGCCGCGCGCGGTCGCGGCGACGGAGCGCAGCAGGACGCCGGCCGTGCCGTCGTCCAGCGGATGGACGCAGTCGACCTCGGGCAGTAGCCAGCGCAGGCCGTGGCGTTCGAGGTCCAGTGCGCGCAGCGCGGGTGAGGTGACGGCCATGGGGTGGATGGCCGAGCAGTGGTCGTGCAGCAGGCCGGGCAGGATGGCTTCGCCGCTGCGGGTTCCGCCGCCGGTCTCCGCGGCGGCTTCGAGCGGGGTGACCCGCAATCCGGCCTTGGCTAACAGGGCCGCGGCGGCGAGCCCGTTGGGCCCGCCGCCGATCACGACCGCGGTCGTCATGAGGTCGCGTCCAGGGGGCTCGTCGCGTTCCCGGCGCCGCCGGACGGCGTGGGGCCGGGTTGGAGGAGGTGCACGGTGTGCACGTCGTAGCCAGGTAGTCGGGGCCGTCGGCGGGCCAGGGCTGCCGTGCCAGCATGTCGCGCACGGTCACCTGGCCGCGCTCCAGCAGCCCGAGTGCTGCGTCGTGGACCTGGTAGTCCTGGGTCTGCCGGGGGATCACGCGCTCACTCGCCGTAGGATTTCATCGTCCGCCAAGCCGGTAAGCGGCGTGCGCCCGCGATCACCTCGGCCACCAACTGGTCGTAAGCATCAGCGAGTTCGCCCAGCTGCCGACGCGCCGCTACGGCCCGTGCCGCCTGCCCGGCCAGACCACTCAGTTTGTCCGCCCTGACCCGTGCGATGCAGATGCGATCGACCACCGATCCCAGCGTCTCGGTGTGCAGTGCCGCAGCGGGCTCCTGGGGTACGTGATCACCAACCCAGGCGTCGATCACATCGATGAAGTGACTGCGCTCGAGGTTCATCCGGTCGATCGTCCGTTTGATCCCGGCGAGCTTTGTGTCGTCGGTGGCGCACAACCTGGACTCGTCCTCCGCCGTCCATTGCTCCTCATGGTGGTGGAACAGGCGGCGAGCGGTCTGCGCGATCACATTGTCCCCGTCGGGAGAAGCCGCCGGATTCCGGTCGTGTGCGTCGAACTGGATCAACAGAGCCCGCGACGAGGGTATCGGCCTGAATTGACCGGTCGACGTCCCATCTGTTCGTCCTTCCACAGTCCCCCCGAGCGCTCCGGTATTACGTGCGTTCTCTGATCGTCTTGCTGGCAACAGTCTTGCTACCGGATGGCACGATGTGCCATGGTCGGGCACGTGCCGATAATTCGGGTCGAGAGGTTGGTTAAGGAGTTCTCTCGAACAACCCGCGTGCCAGGCCGATTCGGGGCGGTGCGCACCCTGTTCAGCCGGGAGCGCACGGTGACCCGGGCCGTTGACGAGATCGACTTCACGATCGAGCCCGGTGAACTGGTCGGGTACCTGGGGCCTAACGGCGCCGGCAAATCCACCACCATCAAAATGCTCACCGGCATCCTGGTACCAACCTCGGGTGTGGTGGAGGTCGGCGGCGTCGTGCCGTGGCGAGAGCGGGAGCGCAACGCCCGGCAGATCGGTGTGGTGTTCGGGCAACGCACCGGACTGTGGTGGGACCTGCCGCTGATCGACTCGTTGCGCCTGATCGGCACCATCTATGAGGTACCCGAACGCCGGTACCGGCAGAACCTGGAACGCTTCTCCGAGTTACTCGGCCTGGACGAGTTCGTGGACACGCCGGTGCGGCAGTTGTCGCTCGGTCAGCGGATGCGCGGCGACCTCGTCGCGGCCATGCTGTACGAGCCGCGGATCCTGTACCTGGACGAACCGACCATCGGCCTGGACGTGGTCGCCAAGAAACGGATCCGAGAGTTCGTCGCCGACCTGAACCGCACCGCCGGCACCACGGTCATCCTGACCACGCACGACCTCGATGACGTGGAATTGCTGTGCAACCGGATCGTGCTCATCGACCACGGCCGGTTGCTCTACGACGGGGACGTGGCACATCTGAAGTCCCGTCACGCGCCCTACCGGGACCTGGTCGTTCAGCTCGCCGACGGCGCCGGGCCCGGCGCCGCACACCGGATGCAGGTACCGGGCGCGGAGCAGATCGCCACCACCGACGGTTCGGTGACGCTGAGGTTCGACCCGGACAAGCTCCCCGCGACCGAGCTGATCACCAGGGTGTTGGCGCAGCACCGGGTGACCGACCTGTCCATCGTGGAGCCCGATCTGGAGGGTGTGGTGGCGCGCATCTATGCGGATCGGAGCGCCTGATGGCCTCGCCGGCCGGCTACCGAGGGCTGGCGCGGATGCAGGCACGCACCGTGTTGGCCTACCGGGCTGACTACCTGAACCAGCTGATCGGGCTGCTGACCCAGATATTCGTGCTGCGCGTGGTGTGGTCCACCGTGTACGGACATCACACCGAGGTCGCCGGTGCGCCGCTGTCGCTGATGCTGGCCTACGTGACGCTGGCCAACGTGCAGTCATGGCTGTTCAACCCGTGGCAGTTCTCGCTGATCCCGGACCGGGTGCGAGACGGTCTGGTCGCGACCGACCTGGCCCGCCCGGTCGGCTTCCTCGGTCAGATCATCGCCAGGCAGATCGGGCGCACGGGCGCGATGCTGCCGTTCGCGGTGCTGGCGCTGCCGTTCGCGGTGTTGCTGGCCGGAATGGCGCCGCCGGCCTCAACCGCCAGTGCCGTCGGTTACCTTGTCGGCCTGGTGCTGGCGTACGGGATCACGACCTTAGTGTCGTTGTTGTTGGGCCTGTCCACATTCTGGTCAACGGAGATCGGCGGAATCTTCCTCATCTACCGGATGGTGTCCCAGTTCCTGTCCGGCGCGTTGGTGCCGCTGTGGTTCATGCCCGGCACGCTGCGGCTGGTCAGTCAGGTCCTGCCGTTCCAAGCCGTGACCTACACGCCGACCGCGATCTACCTGGGCACGCTGACCGGTACCGGGGCGCTGTCCGGTGTCGCGCTGGAGGCCGGCTGGGTGGTGGTGCTGTGGCTGGCGACCCGGTTGGTCTGGTCCCGGGCCGTACATCGGGTGGTGGTGCAGGGTGGGTAGTGGCGTGCCGCGCGGGCTGCGTATCTGGGCCGTGCTGGCCCGCGCCGGGCTGCGCACCACCTTGCAGTACCGGGCGAACTTCGTGCTCGGCGTGCTCGGCGGGCTGGCGTTGCAGGGCATGGGACTGGCGTTCATCGGAACCGTCATGTCCCGGTTCGCCACCATCGGCGGCTGGACGCTGCCGGAGATCGTGCTGTTGTACGGGATGCGGCTGACCTCGCACGCGCTGTGGACGATGCCCTGCTCGCCCCTGATGTACATGGACCGGCTGGTGCAGCGGGCCGAATTCGACTGCTTCCTCACCCGCCCGGTCAACCCGCTGGTGCAGGTCATCACGACCCGGCCGTCCATCACCACGGTTGCGGACCTGGTCGGCGGCGTGGCGACGCTGACCGCCGGGTTGGTCCTGGCGCCGGTGCGCTGGTCGCCGCTGCTGGTCCTGCTGCTGCCGTTCGCGCTCGCGGGCGGCGCCCTGGTGGAGCTGTCGTTCCAACTCGCCAGCTCCGCGCTGGCGTTCCGGATGTTGTCCACGCTCTCGCTGAAGCTCGCCGTTGACAACGCGTTCAACACCATCGGGAACTACCCGATCAAGATCTTCGGCCCGGTCGCCCGGTGGGGCATGACGTGTGCCTTCCCGCTCGCGTTCGCCAGCTACTTCCCGACCACCGTGCTGCTGGACCGCACCGGTGAACTGTGGATACCGCCTTGGCTTGCGGTGGCCGCGCCTGCCGTCGGCCTGCTGCTGTTCCTGGCGGCCTACCGGTTCTGGTTCGGTCAGCTCCGGCACTACACCTCCGGCGGCGGTTGAGCGGGCGGGGCAGGTGCCCGCGTCGGACACCCGTGATCACCTCAACTCTCCGAAGGAGCAGGACGGACCGTGCAAGACGACATAGATCTGCGGGATCCCTGGCAGCTCGACGGAACCGGAATCCACCGGGCCGGCCGATTCCTCGTCACTCGTGAGCGCGCGCCGATCGGGCGGATGCTCGAATACCGGCGCGCGTGCGGTGAAGCGCCGCCGGCGTGCCACGGCGACCTGTCCGTCTCGCAGGGGTGGCGCGTCAACCTGAAGCAGAAGTGGCTCGGGGACATGCTCCTCGGACTCGGCGCGGTCCGGGCACTGTTGGATGTCGACGCCGACCGGTCGTGCGAGGTTCGTTACTTCGGTCCGCGTCCCGAGCTCATCGAGCGGTGCTCTCTTCCGGTCGTACCGACGTTCCGGGAGGGCGCACACGTCTTTGAACGGCAGGGGGCGAACCCGGTAGAGGTCGCCCCCAGGCCCGAGGGCAGTCAAGCCCTTCTCGACCTGCGCGACGACGGCCTCGTGGAGGTGCACACGGCCATGCCGATGCGCTACTACCTCGACATGGAAGGGCGTCTGGCCCGTCGGCTCCCGTGCGACGCTGATCCGTTGCCCCGCTTCATGGCACCGAGCGCCCAGCGCGACGACGGACACGTCGTATTCGTGATGACCTCGAGCATGCCCGAGCGGAAGGACTACGGGATCGCGCAGTATGCGTCGGTGGCGCGGCTCCTCCTCGACCGCATCGGTCCGGCCCTGCATTTCACCGTGGTCACCGCTCCGGACGTTCAGCTCCCAGGCGGCGACCTCGACGGACTGCCGATCGAGTTGCGAGGCGGTCTCGACGCCGTGGACTGCGTCGATCTGTTCGCGTCCGCCCGAATCGTGATCGGAAACGACACCGGCTTGACGCACCTGGCGGCGCTCTCGACTGCGGGGGACGGCCGTGGCCCGGATGTCGTCAGCATCTACGGTCGCCACTCGTACGCGAAGTGGTCCACCGGATCACCGAGGCATCACGCGATCACCACGTGGTTCTCCCGGATGCTCGCCGCGTGCGATCGTGATGCGGATCGTGATCGACTCACTGACCCGATCTGGGCGGACGCGTCGGCCATTACGGCGATCTCGCCGACCACGGTGGCCAACTTCGTGATGCACCTCCTGGCGGCTGAATGAACTGCGTGGAGTCTTGCGCGGCCCGCACCGCTCAGATCTACTGATGTACCGTCAAATTGCCTTCGGGGGAAGGAATGTACGCATGCCAAACATCGGCATAGTCGGCGTCGGGAACTGCAGCTCCGCCCTGGTTCAGGCGTTGCACGGCGTGTCGGCCGGCACAATCGCTCACACCGATCTGGTTCCCGGCCTCGAATCCGTTCCGGTGCGCGACATTCATGTCACCGCTGCGTTCGACGTCGACGCGAGAAAGATCGGACTGCCGCTGGAGAAGGCGATCTTCGTCGAGCCGAACTGCACGACCTGCTACGTCGAGGTGCCCGTCAAGTCGACCACTGTCAGCGCCGGCCCGCTGGCGGACGGGGTCACGGGCCCGCTGGCCGACATCGTCCAGGTCCACGACCTGGCCCGCCGGGTGACGGTGAAGGACGTCGTGGCCGAGCTGCGGGAGTGCGCCGTCGAGATTCTCGTCATCTATCTCCCCACCGGCGCGCAGGGCGCGGCGGAGCTCTACGCGGAGGCCGCGGCGGAGGCGGGCTGCTCCCTGGTCAACTGCACGCCGGCCACGCTGGGCCGGTCCAGCTCTTGGCAGGAGCGGTTCCGAGGCCGGAGCGCGATCCTGCTGGGCGACGACATGAAGAGCCATATCGGATCGACCACGGTCCACCAGGCGCTACTGGGTGTGCTGCGCCGGCAGGGCGTCACGGTGAATTCCACTTACCAGCTGAACATCGGCGGGAACACGGACTTTCTCAACCTCCGGGACACCGGCCGTTCCGCGGCGAAGCGCCTGACGAAATCCACCGCGCTGCGCGAGTTGGTCTCGTCGGAAACCGCGATGTCGCTGGGTCCGAGCGACCACATCGCACAGCTCGGGGACCGCAAGGTCGGCTACATCAGAATCGAGGGATCCGGTTACCTCGGCATGCCGTTCTCCATGGAGGTCCGCCTGGAGGTCGAGGACAGCCCGAACTCCGCAGCGATCGCCATCGACGCGGTGCGAGTGGCCGCGAGCGCTCGGTCGGGCTCCGGAGTCGACCTCGACGCGGCGCTTCCGCTGCTGTTCAAGGCCCCTGGGGCACGTGGTCGGCGATGACCTTCGTTGTCGCTCTGCCATTGCCGAAGCGCAGTCATCGCCACTGACTGGGGCCGTCGGCCGGTGCTTTCGCGTCGGCTCTCCGCTGCGATGGCCCGTGTTGCGGCAGCCGGTCTCCGCCCGTCGCGCGGATCGGCTTCCGGCTGCCGCCCGTCCGGCCGCTACTGCCCGGTCATGGTGATGCCGCCGCTGCCGTCGAGTGTGTAGCTGCCCTCGGTCGCGCAGGTGCCGTAGGTGCCTCCGCTGGTGATGGTGCCGGTGCCCTGGCCGCTGTTGGTGAACGGCCGCCAGAAGTGCGCCTGGCCGTAGGGGATGGCGCTGCAGGAGGAGACGGAGTCGTAGTACTCCTGGAAGCCGACGCCGGAGGACTGGAAGTTGCCGCCGCCGGAGACGGTCCAGCTGCCGATGGTGGTCCACACATCCGTCGAGTCGTCGACGACGTAGCCGGTGTACGTGTTCGTGCCGGTGACGGTCGCTTCGAGCTCGTACTCGTGGCCGACGGTGTAGGGGTAGCTGATCAGGCAACTGGTGCCGCTGCCGCCGTCGGCGCCGGAGTGGCAGTTCGGGCTGGTGGAGGAGGTGCCGCTGCCGAAGATGCTGAACAGGGCCGCTCCGCCGCCGGTTCGGGGCTGGAGGCCGACGTAGCCGCCCTGGTTGTTCTTCAGGTAGAACTGCTGGGCCCAGTAGTAGCCGGCGGCGTCGGGCTGGCTGTTCACGGTGATCGGGAAGGCCAGCTTGGTCAGGCCGCCCGCGGGCGCCCCGGTGAAGGACCAGTTGTCGGAGACCATGCCGCCGGGGGTGACGGCCGCTGACGCGGGACCCGCGTCCGCGAAGGCGAACGCCGCTGCCGCTGCGCAGGCCAGCAGGGCGAGTCGGGCCCGGCGTCCGGTGTTCTGACGGAGTGTCGGTGACGGTCGGTTCGGACGGTGCATGTGGGGGTCTCCCATCGCAATGGGGTGAGGCGACGATCGGGATCGGGATCGGAGTGGGGTGGGGGTCGGAAGGGCGCGGGGCGGGTTCAGGTTCCGTAGACCTGGAACTCCCAGAGCGAGTAGCCGTAGCCGGTCGCGCGCTGTGTTCCGTACATGCGGATGTAGCGCCCGCTTCCGGTCAGGCCGGTGAGATCCTGGTTGCCCCCGCTGCCGCTGGTGGTGGTGTAGATGGTGGTCCAGTTCGTGCCGTCGTCGGAGGTCTGGATGGTGAACGCCGATGCGTAGGCGTCCTCCCAGTCCAGCTTGACCTCGTTGATGCTGTGGACGGCCCCGAGGTCGACCTGCAGCCACTGCGGATCGCTGAAGTCGCTGGCCCACCGGGTCGTCGGGTTGCCGTCGGTGGCGAGGTCCGGGGTGTCGCTGGTGCCGGGCTGGACCGACGACGCGGTGGTGGGCCGCCCGAGAGCGAGGTCGACTCCCGCGACGTTCCAGGTGAACGTGGTGCTCTGGTCGGCCCCGCGGGCGTCGGTCACGGTGACCGTGACGACGGATGAGCCGTTCGTGTGCGGCGTCCCGCTGATCACTCCGGTCGCCGGATCGATCGCGAGGCCGGCGGGCAGGCCGGTCGCGGTGTAGGTCAGCGTCTGACCCCGGGCCGAGTCGGAGGCGGTGATCCGCAGCGGGGGGACGGCGGCGTTCTGCGGGGTCGTCCGGTTGCCCGGGGAGACGACCGTGACGGTGTCGGCGGGGGAGCCGCCGGTACGCGTGAAGCTGATCAGCTGGGCGTCGACCGGTCGGGTGTCCTCGGCGCTGCCGGGGTTGTTCCACGAACGCTGGGGAGCGGTGGCCGCCTCGTGGCCGGTCTGGTCGGTGAGGCTGAGTGCGAGGCCGCTGTAGCGGCTGACCAGCCGGTAGCCGCCGGAGGCCCGGCCGGACGCGTCGGTGACGGTCTGGATCGACCACTGCTGGCGGGCGTCTGTCGCCGTGCTGGGTGCCTGCTCGGTCACGCCCGAGTCCCAGGCTCGGCCCGCGTTGCCGCCGTTGACGCCGAGTGCGCGGCCGGTGGCGGTGTCCACGATGGTGTAGAAGCCGTCGCCGGTCGGGCGGAAGGTCCAGTCCAGGGCGGATCCGGTGCCGGACGTGCTCGTGCTGGTGACGCGTCCGCCGTCGCGCGCCAGGCTCTGGCCGTCGTCCGCGGTGATGCGGTAGGTCAGGCCCGCCACCACCGGGGCGGCCGGGAGTTGGGCGGTCGAGGCGGGGTCGACGGTGATGTCGCTGTACTCACTTGTGTAGGTGGAGCAGTAGTAGGCGCAGTAGGAGCGGAAGGTCCGGCCGACGACCGTGGACTGGGTGAGGCTCGCCGGGTCCAGCATCCATCGGTACCAGGCGGCGTTGGGGTCCCCGGGCAGCAGACCCATGTCGGTCCACTTCTCGGTGGCCAGGTTGTCCGTCTCGTAGAAGTGCAGCGGCGTGAGGGTGCCGTCGGCCTGCGCGACGTTGTTCTGCGGGGTGCCGATGTACTTGCCGAGGTAGGCGTCCCAGGCGACGTTCATGACGGCGAGTTGGGAGTTGTCGGGCATGCTGCCCGCGGCGACCTGGTTCGCCACGGTCCCGGTGGCGGAGGGCTGGTAGGCGTTCGCGCCGGAGACGTAGCCAGAGCCCGAGCCGTCGGCGGGGATGATGTCGCTCTCCTTTCCGCCCGTGCCCGGCTGCGACCAGGAGCCGTCGTACCACTTGCGCCACGAGGAGCCGGCCATCTTGTCGGCTATGGGCGCGCGGGCGACGTGCTGCAGCCAGACCGTGCCGCCGCCCGACTTGTCCAGCACCCGGGTCGCGTAGAAGACGTAGAAGTACCCGGAGGCGTAGTCGACGAAGAGGCGCTGGTCGCCGTCGCCGTAGTAGTAACTCGCTCCCGGGAACTGCGTGGTGTCGTCGCGCGCGGTGCTGTAGGGGGAGGTGATCGCGTGTCCCTCGATGGCCCAGGTGTGGCCCTGGTCGTGGGAGACGGCGTAGTCGACGGCGTCGTAGTGGAGTCCGTCGCCGAAGGGGTTGGGGGTGAACTCGTTGTGCACCAGCCCGTACCAGTCGCCCGAGTCGGGGTCGACCCAGACTCCGAGGAGGTCGCAGTAGTTGCGCTCGGCGTAGCCGGACGGGGCGGGTGCGGGGGTGGCGCTCACGCCGGTCGGGCTGTTGTTGCAGCGCCAGGTGGTGTCGGCGTTGCTGTCTTTGGGGTTCTTCGGGTTCACCGCGTTGCTGATGGCGGCGGTCTTGGCGGTGTCGAAGTTCGACCCCGTGGAGAAGTCCCACTGCCGACTGTCCGTCGGACCGTACAGCGAGTGCGAGGACTGGTAGTAGAACTGGCCGTTGCTGTCCGTGTAGACGTCAGCAGGCGTGTCGTCCGGGTTGTCGAAGTTCACCGCCTGACCGGAGGACAGCACGTACGGGGCCGGGCGGGCGCCGGGGGCGGTCCACTCCTGGTCCGCCTGCGCGGGGTCGCAGGAAGCGAGGCCGACACCCGCGCCGTTCGCCACGGTTCCCTGCACCGCGAGGCACTTGCCCGAGGGGGAGCTGTAGATGGTTCCGTCCGGGAGGTGGGCGAAGTGCTGTCCCGGTGTCCCGGCGTCGCAGGAAGCGAGCTCCACCGGCGTGCCGGTGGCCGCCGAACCGCCGCTTGTCCGGAGGCACTTGCCGAGAACGCTGACCGTCCCGTCGCCGTTCCAGGTCCACGCCTGCTCCGCCGAGCCGTTGCAGCTCTGCAACTGGACGGCAGTGCTGTTCCCCGTCGCGGTGGCGTCCAGGCATCTGCCGCCGATCGTGACCGGCGCCCCGCTGGACGGTGACCGGGTGCCGGCGGCCACGGCCGGGCCGCCCTGCAGCCCGAGAACGACGCAGGCGCCGGACAGGCCCAGGACGGCCGCGGATCGAAACCACTGACGAGTGACTCTGCTTGCTCTCATCTGATGCCCTTCACTGATGGCTCACGACTACCCGTGCAATTAGTTCTAGTAGGATTCAAACTAATTGATGTCCCGTCAACCCCCCTGCGTGGATCGTCTCCGCACCTCCCTGCCGAAGTGCCTCAGGCGATCACGACGTCGGTGCCGGTGGTGGTGTCGGTTGTGGGCAGGTGGACGGTGAGTGTGCGGCTGGTCGGGTCGTACGTCCAGGTGGTCAGGGGCAGACCGGCGGCGGTGACCGTGGTGGGTCGGGTGCTGTCGGAGATCCGCAGGGTGTAGCTGCGGTGGGTCACCACGCCGGGGTAACTGCCGTGGCGTGGGGCGATGGTGACGGTGGTCGCGGATCCCTCCGCGCGCGTGGTGATCTCGGTGGTGGCGGACTGGCCGTGTTGGTAGCCGTGTCCCTGTCCGGCGTCCTCGTAGAGGCTGAACGAGCCGTCGCCGCCCGCCGCGATGCTGAGCGTCACCTGGTCGAGGGGCTTCTGCGCGTTGTCGTCGACGTAGTCGGTCCGCTGCGGCATGACCGCTCCGGCCTTGAGGAAGACCGGCATGGTGTCCAGGCCCGTGGTGACGTTCTGTGTGGTGCCGCCGGCGTAGGTCTGGCCGGTGAAGTAGTCGGTCCAGGACGAGCCGGGCGGGAACCAGACGGTCGTGGTGGCGTGGCCGGTGCTGTCGTCGGGTGTGGTCACGGGCGCGACGAGCACGTCGTCGCCGTACAGGTACTGGTCCGGGTGCTGGTAGGCGTCCGGCTCGCCCGGGTAGTCGAGGTACATCGCCCGCACCATGGGAAGGCCGGTCTGCACGGACTGCTCGGCGAGCGAGTAGGTATAGGGGACGAGCGCCTCCCGCAGCCGCAGGAACTTCTCCGCCGAGGCCTGGGCCGCGGGCCCGTAGTTCCACGGCAGTCGGTCACCGTGGTTGGAGTGCAGGCGGAGCACGGGCTGGAACGCTCCGAGCTGGACCCAGCGCGCGTACAGGTCGTCCGGGTCGTGCTGGGTGTAGAAGCTGCCGATGTCGTCGGAGACGTACGGCTGGCCGATGGCCGCGCCTTCGTCAGCGGTGAACTCGGCCTCGAACGCGAGCATGTCCCACGTCGCGCCGGTGTCGCCGGTGAACTGCAGTGTGTAGCGGTGGTCGGCCCACGGGCCGCTCGGCAGCGCCACCGACCCCGAGTACCCCGACGCCGTGTACGAGCTGCCGAGCCTGGAGAAGGCGTAGCCGCGCTGGCCACGCGCGTTGCCGTCAGCGGTGTACTGGTCGTTGATCCAGGAGTCCGGGGTGATGCCGGGCATCGAGGCCGTGCTGCTGTCGCAGCACCAGTCCAGCCACCACTCGTCCACGCCCTGCTTCTCGAACGGCTGGTGCAGGGCGAAGTACGCCTTGAGCTGGTCCGGGTCGGACCAGTCGAAGGTGCAGGTGCCGTCCGAGCACTGGAGCTTGTTCTTGGCGATCGCCTGCGCCTCGGCGTACTGCGGGTCGGCCGTGCTGATGCTGGGGTGGACGTTCATCGCCACCGTCAGCCCTTGGCCGTGGGCCCAGTCGAGGAAGGACTGGGGGTCGGAGAACAGGGCCGTGTTCCAGTTCCAGCCGTCCCACTGGTTCGGCGCTTTCCAGTCGGTGTCCACGACGAGGTTGTCGATCGGCGTCTGGTTGGCCCGGAACTGAGGAAGCAGCGTCGTTTCGTAGTCGGAGGTGGTGTAGGGGTAGTAGCGGGAGTACCACACGCCGAACGCCGACTCGGGAAGCATCACGTCCGGGCCGGTGACCGCGCGCAGGTCGCGCAGCGCCTGCTGGTAGTCGAGGCCGTATCCGAAGAAGTAGCCGTCCTGGTACGGCTTGCCGCCGTGGGACGGGCGCGGGGAGACGGTGTTGTGCGCGGGGTCGAAGAGCGCCGTGGTCGAGTCGTCGAGCAGGTACCACCCGTTGGTGGACAGCACCCCCGGGGACAGCGGAGCGGGACCGTACTGGCCGTCGAGCCCGCGGCGGTAGCCGCCGAGCACCGGAGAGGGCTGGACCGGACCGGGCTTCGGATACGGCGCGCCGGGCTGGGTGACCGCGAGGCTGTCGATGTTCACCTCGCCGGAGTCGTCCGCCGCTTCGGCGACGGTGACGGTGTTGTTCCCCTTGGCCAGGTGCAGCGTCACCTGCGCGGTCGCCCAGCTGTCCCAACTGCTGGTCACCGGAAGGCTGAAGCGCGCCTGCGTCGTCCCGCCGACCTGGGCCGACAGGGTGCGGGTGGTCGTCTTCCCGTCGTCGCCGGTGCTGTTCGCGTAGCGGATGGTCAGGGTGTAGTCGCCTGCGGACGGCAGGCCGGTGATCTGGTAGGTGTCGGAGGCTCCGGCACCCTCGTAGCCGTCGATGAATCCGGTCCCGGTATAGCCGGTGTGATCGTTCGCCTCCGCGGCGCCGCCGGCCAGTTGACCGTTCTCCGCCTCGCACAGCGCGCCGATCGCGCAAGCGGGCATCACCTGCCCGAACTGCGGATGTGCGACGACCTTCTTCGCTCCGTCCATGAGCTGGACGGAGGTGTTGGCCGGCGTGAAGGGGCCGCTGCCCTCCTTGTACGCGAGCGTCTCCTGCGCCGTGGCGATGTACCGGTAGCCGCCCGTGGTCCAGGTCCGGAACGGCGGCGTGCGGAGGTCGCGGTTGACGACGTTGAAGGTGTCGGCGTCCTGGAACTTCCCGTCCCCTGCGTACTCCAGGCGTATCAGCGTCGGTGTCAGCACTTCGAACCGCGCATCACCGTCCACCACCGCGTCCGTGCGGTGGGACGCCGCGACAGCGGGCGTGGACGTACCGCCGAGGAGGGCGGACGCGATCAGGGTGGTGGCAAGCGGCGCGGCGAGGCTGAGCACGCGCCTTCGGCGTAGGGGTACGGACATCCGGTGCTCCTGATCTGCTCTTCGGGAGGCGGCGACCACCGTCGGCGTCGGTGACGACTACGGTCTAATTAGTTCAAGTAGCATTCAAACTAATTGAGGCAGCGTCAATCCCCTTGCACGAACTTTCTCTTCGCCCTGCTGTCGAGCCGCGCTCGCAGGGTCCGGTCGGTCGGCGTGGACAGCGGGTAGCGTGCACCTGAGCCGGGTCGGCTTGTTCGGTGCCGACCTCGTACGAGAGAGGACGACCATGCGCTACAACCGACTTGGGACCACCGGCTTGGAGGTCTCGTCGATCTGCGTCGGCTGCATGAGCTTCGGCGAGGCGAACCGCGGCAACCACGCGTGGACCCTTGCGGAGGAACCCAGCCGGGGGATCATCCGCGCCGCTCTGGACGCCGGGATCAACTTCTTCGACACGGCCAACGTCTACTCGGACGGCTCCAGTGAGGAGATCGTCGGGCGGGCCCTTACGGACTTCGTCCCGCGCGAGGAGGTCGTGATCGCCACCAAGGTGCACGGCCGGATGCGCCCCGGCCCGAACGGCGCCGGGCTGTCACGGCGCGCGATCCTCGCTGAGATCGACAACAGCCTGCGCAGGCTCGGGACGGACTACGTCGACCTCTACCAGATCCACCGGTGGGACTACCGCACGCCCATCGAGGAGACCATGGAGGCGCTGCACGATGTGGTGAAGGCGGGGAAAGCCCGCTACGTCGGGGCCTCCTCCATGTACGCCTGGCAGTTCGCCAAGGCCCAGTTCACCGCCGAGCGGAACGGCTGGACGCGGTTCGTCTCCATGCAGAACCACTACAACCTGCTCTACCGGGAGGAGGAGCGAGAGATGCTGCCGCTCTGCGCGGACCAGGGCGTGGGCTCGATCCCGTGGAGCCCGCTGGCCCGGGGGCGGCTGACCCGCTCCTGGGACGCCTCGACCGCGCGCTCCGAGACCGACGAGTTCGGCAAGAGCCTGTACCTGGAGAGCGACCGGACGATCGTCGAGCGGGTCCACGAGGTTGCGGGCAAGCGCGGGGTCTCCGCGGCACAGGTCGCACTGGCCTGGGTCCTGCGCAATCCCGTGGTCTCCGCGCCGATCGTCGGGGCGACCAAGCTGACGCACCTTCAGGATGCCATCGCTGCGGTGGACTTGGAGCTGGACGACGCTGAGGCGGACTTCCTGGAGGAAGCCTACGCCCCACACGCCACGGCGGGCTTCGCGTAAGCCTCCGGCGGTGCCCTGTGCGGCTCGGATGTCTTTCGCTCCCTGTTGCTGCATGGGTCGTTCCTGCATGGGTTGTTCCTGTACGGGTCGTTCCTGTACGGGTCATCCGGCGTAGGGGTGCGGGGGGACGCCCACGATGCCCGGCTCGCAGGCGAACAGCGAGCCGGCCATCGGCTGGTCGCCCAACTCGGCTTCGCTCAGGCCTCGGCTGGCGGTGGTGATGTAGAGGGTGCGCAGGTCCGCGCCGCCGAAGGCGCAGCTGGTGACCTTGGCGGCGGGGACCGCGACGATCGCGTCGAGTGTCCCGTCGGGCAGGTAGCGGTGGACGGCGTGGCCACCGAAGAGCGCGACCCAGACGCCGCCCTCGGCGTCGACCGTCAGCCCGTCCGGAACGCGGTCGGTGAACCGTGCCAGGGTGCCGGTGCGGTGCAGACCGGGGCCGGTGCAGTCGAAAACGGCGACCTCGCGGGTGGGTGAGTCGGCGTAGTAGGCCACGGTCCCGTCCGGCGACCAGTCAAGTCCGTTGGAGATGCTGACACCTGTGAGCACGGTCGTCACGTGCGCGGCGCCGCCCGCGCCTTCGATGCGGTGCAAGGCACTGGTGCCGGACTCGCCCGTGGTGGACATGCTGCCGATCCAGAAGCGGCCCTGGGCATCGCAACGGCCATCGTTGAGGCGGTGGTCGGCTGAGGGCAGAGCGAACCGGGCGAGGGGTTCCGGCTCGGTGGCACCGGTGGTACTGGTGTCGCCGGTGTCGCCCGCGTCGGAGCGGAAGGCGGCGACGGTGTCGCCGAGCGCCAACAACAGTCCGCCGTGGGCGCGCAGGGCGACGGCGCTGAGCGGAGCGGGGAACGCGGCGCGAAGCGTGTCGCGCCCGCTCTGCGGGTGGTAGCGGTGCAGCTCCCCACGGGGGATGTCGGTCCACCACAGGACACCCTCTCGGGCGTCCCACAGCGGGCTCTCGCCCACCACGGCGCGGGTTTCGAGGACGGCGCGGGCCTGATGGACTGCGGTCACGGGGGCTCCTGGGGAGGGTGTCGGGATGCCGGGGGTGCGGGCACGGTACCGGTGACCGGGCCTGCGACGCCCGTTTCCTGCGGCGGCCTTGCGGGGGCTTTGCGGCTGTGTTGCGCCCCGTGAAACCTGGCCCCGAAACGGTTCTGACGCGTCGCCAGTCTTGTTCCGCGCCGTCCACGGCCTCTAACTTTCGGGGTGAAACTAAGCACCTCCACTCCGCCTGCCTGGAGCCGTCATGTCCTCCGCCGCCGTTCCCACCTCCCGGGTCTCCGCCCGGACCGTGCGTAGACTCGCGCCGCCGCTGGTCGCCTTCGGCGAGTTCGTCGACGGCTACGACCTGCTGGTGATGAGCACCGCTCTGATCTTCCTGAGCCCGGCCTTCGGCCTGACGCCCGTCGACAAGGGGGTGCTCGGCGCGGCCAGCTTCGTCGGCGCGGCCCTCGGCGCACTCGTCTTCGGTGATCTGACGGACCGTTTCGGCCGCCGCGCCATCTTCGTGATCAATCTCCTGCTCTTCGTGGTCTTCGCCCTGGCCTCGGCTTTCGTCACCAACGTGCCGGAGCTGGTCGCCGCGCGCTTCCTGATCGGCGTCGGCGTCGGCATGGACATCCCGACCAGCTCGTCCTTCCTCGCCGAGGTCGCGCCCGCGCGGCGGCGCGGACGGCTCGCGGGTTCGCTGCCGAACGCGATGTGGCTGCTCGGTGCGATCACCTCGGCGCTCGTCGCCATCGCGCTGAAGGGGAACCCGGACGCCTGGCGCTGGCTCTTCGGTCTGGCGGCCATACCCGCCCTGCTGGTGCTGGCCGGTCGGCAGTTGCTCCCCGAGTCGCCGCGCTGGCTTCAGGCCCAGGGCCGGCACGTTGAGGCGGACGCCGTCTTCGCCCGACTCGGCCTGGAGCGCCCCGCCCGTCCCGACTCCGCCGCTGGGCTGCGCGGCTACCGAGGTCTGTTCGGCGCCAAGTACCGCACCCGCACGCTCGCCTTCGCGCTGTTCTTCGCGGCGAACGGCCTCGGCGGCGGGGTCAGCACCATCGCCGGTCCGCTCTTCCTGACCGCCGCGGGCCTGGACGCGAGTCAGGCCATGCAGTTCACGCTCTACGGCTTCCTGGTCGGTCTCGGCGCGGTCGGGCTCGGTGCGTTCCTGGTCGACCGGGTCGACCGCCGCTGGTTCGGCGTGGCCACCGCGCTGGCCGCCCTCGCCGTGACCCAGGTCCTCGCCTGGGGAGGCACCGGAAACCGGACCGTGGTCTTCGTGAGCTGGCTCGCCTTCACCTTCTTCACCTGGATCGGGCCGGGCACGCTGGCATGGATCTGGTCCGCGGAGCTCTTCCCGACCGCGTTGCGCGGGGTCGGCACCGGCTTCACCCAGGCGGCGGGCAGGCTCGCCATCGCCGTCACCGCGGGCTTCGGCCCGACGGTCATCAGCGCCTGGAGCCTGCACGCGGTGGCGCTGTTCTCGCTCGCCTACCTCGTCTGCGCTGCCGTGCTGCTGGCCTTCCCCTTCTTCGCCACGACCGGAACGGGCTTGGAGCAGGCGGCCGACGAGGCGGAGGCGGCGGGGGCCGCCGCCCAGGCCGCAGCGGCCCGGGCGACCCTGGGATCCTGACGACCCTGAGAGTCCGCGACCACGACCCGAGAACGGCAGGGAAGAAACCATGATCGAGCGGTCCGGGACGGCCGATCCCACCTCGTGGACCTCCACGGTGGCACAGCCCGCAGACGTCGGCCGCCGCAACGTCGCCGCGATCATGCGGACGGTGCTGGCGCACGGTCCCCAGCCGCGTGCCAGGATCGCCGAGCTCACCGGCCTTTCCGCCGGGACCGTCACCAGGCTGACCGCCCGACTGACCTCGGCCGGGCTGCTGCACGAACTGCCCGGCGTGCGCGGCCCGGAGGAGACCGGGCGACCCCGCATCCCGCTGGACCTCCCCCCGGCGCGCAGTGCCGTCGTCGGCATCCACATCGGTCTGCTGCGTACCACGGTGGGGCTGGTGGATCCGCGCGGCGTCGTGCTCGGCCAGGCGGCGCACCCTCACCACTCCTTCCAGCCGGGCGAGTTGGTCACCCAGGCGGCCGACGCCGTGGCCGAGCTGGTCGAGGAGCTGGGCCGGGGCCGCCGGATACTCGGTGTCGGCGTCGGCATCGGCGGCTGGGTGGACACCGAACACGGCATCGTCGTCGAACACCAGCCGCTCGGCTGGTACGACGTCCCGCTCCGCAGCCTGCTCGCCACCGCCCTGGGCCGGCCGCTGCGCTTGGAGGGGACTGTGCGGGCGATGGCCCTGGCCGAGTCCTGGTACGGCGCGGCGACGAACGCGCGCAGCATGGTGGAGCTGTTCATCGGCAACGTCATCGGCAGCGCTCTGGTGCTGGACCGGAGCATCCACGGCGGTCCGCGCTCGGCGGCCGGAACGCTCACCCACCTGCCGGTGGCAGGCGCGCGCGGAGTGCGCTGCGGCTGCGGCAGGTACGACTGCCTGCACGCCGTCGCCACCGACGAGGCGGTGCTGGCGCTCGCCCGCGCCTCCGGTGCCGCGAGCGAACACGACGCCTTCGAGGACCTGGTGCGTCGCGCCCAGCAGGGAGACCGGGCCGCGGGCACGCTCCTGCGGCGCCGCGCCCGGCACGTCGGCCGGGCCGCCGCCCTCGTGCTCGACCTGGTCAACCCGGAACTGGTGGTCCTGGCCGGAGGACCGCTGCAGACGCCCGAGTACCTGCCGGACGTCCGACGCGAACTGGTGCGGCGCAGCCAGCTCGGAGCCGAGGCGGCAGCGCGGCTCGTCCCCTCAGCTCTGGGCCCGCACGCCCTCGTGCTGTCCAGCGCGGCGCCGTTCCTCGACGCCTACTTCAGCGACCCGCTCGGCTTCGAGCAAGGCTTCGGGCATGGCTTCGAGCAAGGAGCGGAGAAGCTGGTGACGCACGCGTGAGCGGGCCGCTTCGCCTCGAACTGCACCAGACGCGGGTCTCCGCACGCACCACCTGGTGGGTGGCCGCGCTCGCCGACACCGGGGGCCGCACCGGACTTGGCGAGTCCTCGGACGCCGGTCCCGGCGCCCGCCGGGCCTGGGCCCTGGCCGCCGCGCTACTGCGTGCCGGTCTCCCGCCGCAGGAGGTCCTGGCGCGGCTGCGCGCGGACACGTCCACCCCGCCGCTCGCCCGCCACACCGTGCACGGCGCATTGGAACAGGCGCTGACGGACCTGCGCGCCCGTCAGGCGGACGTGCCACTGTGGCAGGCCCTCGGCGCTGCCGCGGCGCGTCCGGTGCACCGCTACGCCAACATCAACCGCGCCCTCCGCACGCGCACCCCCGAGGAGTTCGCCGAGGTCGCCGCCGCAGCCGAGGCGGCCGGCTACCGGGCCGTCAAGTGCGCACCCTTCGACGGACTGCCCCCCGCGCACCGGCTGCGCGAGGGGCTCGCCCGTGCTCGCGCCACCCGGCGCGCGCTGCGTCCCGGGACCGCCCTGATGGTCGACGCGCACCTGCTGCTCGGCGTCGAGGAGGTGCTGGCCGCAGCTCGCGAACTGAGCGCGCTCGACCTGCGCTGGCTGGAGGACGCCGTCCCCCTGGACGACGCGGCCGGACTCGCGGCGGTCCACGCAGCCTGCATCGCTCCGCTGGCGGGCGGCGAGTTCGCCACCGAACCGGCGCAGGTCCGCACCGCCCTGCGCAGCGGGCACCTCGACTGGTTGCTGCCCGACGTCAAGCACAGCGGCGGCTACGCCGCCGCGCGCCGCCTGGCCGAGGAGGCAGCGCAAGCCGGGGTGCGCGTCTCCCTGCACAACCCCGCCGGACCCGTCGGCACCGCCGCCGGCCTGCATCTGGCCGCCGCCCTCGGGCCGGACACCGAGACCGAGTTCGCCTTCGGTGAGACCCCCTGGCGCGACGCGGTCGTGACGTCCGCAGAACCACCCCACGGACCCTGGCTGACACCCCCTCACGGCAGTGGCCTCGGCCTCGGCCTCGTCGCCCGCCACTGGCGAGTGGTGCCGCTGCCCCGACTGGACGGAGCCCTCGGATGACCGCTACGCAGAGCACTGCCCCGTCCGGCAGCACTGCCCCGCCCGACGTCATCGCCAGGCCCCGTGACCTGCACGGGCGGACCGCCGTCGTCACTGGCGGCGCCCGGGGCATCGGTGCGGCGGTCGTCACCGAGCTCCTCGCCCGGGGCGCCGCCGTGGTCGCCGTGGACCTCGCCGAGCCGGACGCGGCGGCCACGCAGACGGCGAACGCGCTTGCGGTCGTGCGGGGCGACGTCACCGACCCCGCCGCGCTCGACGCCGCCTTCGCCGCAGCCCGGCGGCTCGGCGGGGGAGCGGACATCCTCGTCCAGTCCGCCTTCGGCGGTGCTCCCGCGCCTCTGGACGAGCAGCCGGAGGCCGAGTGGGACCGAATGCTGCACGTCGTGCTGACCGCCGCCCGGCGCTTCGACACCGCCTTCGCGCGCCAGACGCGTGAACAGGGCGGAGCGATCGTCCACATCGCGTCGCCACACGCCTTCGGCGCGGTACCCGGTTTCTCCGCCTACGCCGCGGCCAAGGCCGGGCTGCTGGCGCTCACGCGGGCCGCGGCGGTGGAGTTCGGGCCGCGCGGGGTCCGCTGCAACGCCGTCGCGCCCGGCTTCGTCCCGGTCGAGCGCAACCGGCATGTCTGGGACGACCCGGAGACGGCGGCGGCCATGCTGCGCGCCTCACCGCTCGGCCGCTTCGCCGACGTCGCCGAGATCGCCCGCGCCGTGGGCTTCCTCGCCTCACCCGAGTCGTCCTTCGTCAACGGCGCCTGTCTCGCCGTGGACGGCGGCATGACCGCGATGCTTCCCGAAGCGCTGTTGCGCTGAGGGCCGAAAGGAGCACCACCCGCCATGAAGGAGGACCCGTGTTGTCGCCGACCCGCACGCCCCGCCGCAAGCGGAGGCCGTGGGCGCTGCCCGCGCTCGCCGCCGTCATCTCCCTGTTGCCCCTGGCCCCTGCCCTACCTGCCGCAGCCGCATCGGCCGCAGCCACCACCGGAACCGCCTACTACGTCGACTGTTCTGCCACCGTCGACGGCACCGGCACCCAGGCCGCTCCCTTCAACGCCCTGGCCGATGTGGACGCGCTGACGCTCCAGCCGGGCGACTCCGTCCTCCTCGCGCGCGGCACCACCTGCTCCGGCAGCCTCACCCCGCACGGCTCCGGCACCGCCGCCGCTCCGATCCTGATCGACGCCTACGGCAGCGGAGCGCTGCCCGCGATCGACGCCGACGGCGCCGCCCAGGCCGTGCTGCTCGCCGACGAGTCCTACGTCCAGGTCCGCGACCTGTCCCTGTCCGCGCCCGGAGACAACACCACCGCCCGCCGCGGCGTCTACGTCTACGCCGCCGACGCCGGCATCCTGCCCGGGATCGTCCTGCAGGACCTCGACATCCACGACGTGCGCGGCGCCCTGCCCGCGAAGACCACCACCGGCAACGGCACCGGCAAGTACGCAGGTGCCTCGGGCGGCATCGTCGTGGAGGCCCAGGGCAGCACGACGCCCACCGCGTTCGCCGGACTGCAGATCCTCGACAACCGCATCCACACCGTGGACCGCGAAGGCATCTACACCTGGTCCAACTGGTGCCAGAGCTCCCGCCTCGCGGCCTTCTGGAGCACGCTGTGCACGGCGGCCTGGACCCCGTTCACGGACCTCGTCGTAAGCGGCAACCTGCTGTGGGACATCGGCGGCGACGGCATCGCACCCATGACCGGCCAGAACACCCTCGTCGACCACAACACCCTGAGCGGCTTCAACGAACGCTCCGGCTCACCCAACGCCGGTATGTGGACGGCCAACAGCGTCGACGCCACCTTCCAGTACAACGACACCTCCGGCGGGAACAGCACCTCCGACGGCATGGCCTACGACGTGGACCACTCCACCGACGGCGTCGTCTTCCAGTACAACCTCTCCCACGACAACCAGGGCGGCTTCTTCCTGCTCTGCCCCTACAACACCCCGACCAGCGACTTCGTCATCCGCGACAACATCTCCGTCAACGACTCCGCCCGCGGTTTCCAGGTCTGCGACGGCGCCCTGAAGAACGGTCAGATCTACGGCAACACCCTCTACCTCGCCAACGGCATCAGCCAGCAGATCGTCACCGAGTCCACCAGCGCCATCCTGGACGTGAAGTTCACCGACAACGCGGTCGTCCGGCACGGCAGCACCGGAACCGTCGGCTGGACCCTCAACGACCCCGCCTGGGTCATCGACCACAACCTCTTCTACGACGTCCCCGTCCCCTCCGGGGCGACCAACTCCGTCACCGGCGCGCCCCTGTTCAACAGCCGTGAGCTGGCCGACGCCTACGGCTACCAGCTGTCCACCGGGTCGGCCGCACTGTCAGCCGGGGTCCAGGTCGGCGGCAACAGCGGACTCGACTACTTCGGCGACCCGGTGCCGACAAGCGGAGCTCTCGACATCGGCGCCTACCAGGGCGGAGCCGTCTGCACGCCACCCGTCGCGGACACCTTCAACACCGACACGGCCGGGGCGGCGCCCACCGGTTGGACGGTCACCGGCCCCGCTGCGGGTGCCCTCGTCGGCGCCGACCCCGCGGCGGGGGAGTACGGCAGTTCCCTGCTCCTCACCGGCCAGAGCACGGACACCACGGTCACCCGCTCCTTCACCTCCCCGAGCGGCGATCTTCGCGTCGACGCCCGGCTGTGGGCGGGACAGACCGACGCGCCGCTCGGCCTGCACGTCCTCGACGCCAACGGCAACCCTGTCGCCCAGTTCAGCCTCGCCGCCGACGGCAACGCCGCCTACACCGACAACGGCACCTGGACCGACTCCACCTTCGCCTACCCCAGCGGCGTCTGGCTGCCCGTCTCCCTGGTCCTCCACCCCGCCGCGGGCACGTACGACGTCTACGTCGACACCACCGAACTCGCCACCGCCCACCTCACCTCCGGAGCCGGGGCACCGGCCCAGATCCGCCTCCGGGTCCAGGCGGGCAACCTCACACCGGGCTTCGCCGCCGACGACGTGCTCGTCCAGCCGTTGAGCTGCTGAGCCACGCATGACGGCCCGGTTGACCCCGGGCCGTCATGGTCATTGTCGTGGCGTGTTGTTGACGGTGCCTCAGCCGAGCTCGGCGCTGAGGAACCCGGCGCCGTTGTAGGAGCCCCAGCCGGTGACCTGGTCGTAGCCCGCGTGAGCGCTGTAGGCGCCGTTGCTGCCGGTGGTGATGTCGTGGAAGGCGGAGCCGTAGTTCGTGGACTGGGCCAGGGTGTAGATGGTGGGGTTGGCGAACCCGAAGGCGGGCTTGCCCTTGACCTTCGCCTCGTTGTCGTAGACGGCGGTGAAGGCGGCCCAGTTGGGGGCTGCCGCGCTGGTGCCGCCGACCTCGCCCCAGCTTCCCTGGCTGTACACGGCCCAGCCGCTGTTCGGGTCGGCGTCGGCGGCGACGTCCGGGACCGTGCGGTGGCTGCCGCTGTTGACGGGCGTCTGGTAGCCGGGTGTGGCGAACTCGGAGGAGACGCCTCCGCCGCTGCCCGACCATGCGGTCTCCGCGGACCAGGAGCCGCTGGAGTTGAGCTTGAGGGTGGTTCCGCCGGTTCCGGTGACGGACGGGTCGCTGGCCGGGAAGTCGACGGAGGTGCCGCCGTTCCCGGCGTCGTCGGAGCCGTTGTCACCGGAGGCCGCGTAGACGGACTGGCCCTGGGCGGCGGCCTCCTGGAGGTCGGCGTGGACGGCGGTGAGGTTGCTGGGCGTCTCGTCGGCCTCGTCGATGCCCCAACTGGTGGAGATGATCGGGACGTCGTCACTGACGAGCTGTGCGTAGACCGCGACCTCGCCGGCGTCGCTGTTGGGAGCTTCGTAGACCTTGATCGTGCTACCGGGGGCGATGGCCTGAACGACCTCGATGTCGAGTTCGTCCTCGACCTCGCCGGACAGGTCGGTGGTGCCGCCGCTGACGTTCACCACGGTCGGTGTGGTGGGCTTGAGTGCGAAGTTGCTGTCGTACTTGGTGATGTCGGCCTGCTTGAAGGCGGAGAACTCCAGCAGCGCCACGGTCGAGCCGGTGCCGTTGTAGCCTGCGCCGATGGCGGAGGTGAGGTTGTAGGCGCTGCGGGCCTTGGCCGGGGTGAGACCGGTGACCGCGCGGGACTGCGCCCGGGGCGTGGACGCCGGTTCGGCGTAGGAGTCGAACCTCGCGTAGTCGTTCAGGCCCGAGATGTCGGTGACCGCCGAGGCGATCGCGGCGGGGAGCTGCGGCGCGGTGGTGTTGGCGAAGAAGTCGCGTCCGGTGCGGGCCTCGTGGAAGGTGGCCAGCCGGGTGCCGAAGGCCTTCTCGATCTGCGCGGCGGTTCCGGTCGCCTGGAGGGTGAGGTGGTTGGCGGTGGGCGCGGAGACCTTCAGCCCCTGCGCGGTCAGGTAGGCGGTGACCTTCGCGACGGTCGGGGCGGTGGCGCCGAACCTGGCTGCGAACTGGTGGACGGTCAGGTAGTGCTTGTACTGGGCGGACCTGGGGTCGGACACCTGGTTCAGGAAGGCGGCGAGCCCTGCCTGGTCCCGGGGTGCGAGGCTGACCTGGACGGCTATTCGGCGGTCGGCCGCGATCGCGCCGGTGCGCAGGGAGTGGCTCACCGCCGGCAGTACGTCGCCGCGCACCGCGGCGGTGCCGACGGGCGTGTTCGCGGCGATGGCGGGCGTGGCGGCGAGAGCGAGGATCGGGAGCGGTGCGGCGAGCAGGCCGACCAGGGTCCTGAGGCGATGCGTCACGGCTGTGTCCTCCTGGGACGTAAGTGGAGCGTGGCCACCGTAAGCTGACGATCGGTCAGCGCGGCGGTGTGGTGACCAGGCTAGGAGTCGACGTTTGCCGCGCTATGGCGTGTCCATGTCTCCCCGTCACGCTTGCGTGAAGCATCCCTCACCCGAGGCCGGGGAGGTGTGGCCACTCCTCCGCGCTCGCAGAGCAACTCGGGCCGGTCATGCTCGTTGAGCAGGACCCCGCCCGTCGCTGAGGAGGACCCCGATGCGCCTCTGGTCCGGTGCAGTCGTCGTTGTCGCGCTCGCGTCGACGGCTGCCTGCAGTGCCGCGACCCCGGACCGACCGACCGGGGCGTCGGGACGGTGGACCTCCCGGTCGGTGTTGTCGACGGGGACCAGGTCAAGCCCGGTGATGCCGCCCGGGGCCGCGCCGGGCGTCCTGTCCCATCGGCCCGACCCGACGACGCCGAGCACGGCCGTGACCGCTGCGGCAGCGGTGTCGACGCCCCCGCATTCGTCGACGCCGGTCGGCGTGGCAGAGCATCCGCGCACCCGCCGTCACCACCGGCCGCACCCGGTGGGCCCCGTCGTGACCGGTCAGGGGGCGATGTGTGACCAGGCCGGACTGCCGCCGCAGCTGGCCGACGACTGCCACCAGCTCTACGGGTGAGCATCGGCTTTTAGCGCGCGGCGAGACGCTCCAGCAGGGCGGCGCTCCGTGCCAGCAACGCCCGCTCCTCATCCGTGAGTTCGGCCTCGATGGCCTGCGCGAGCCAGCCGGCCCTGCGGCCGCGCTCTGCTTCGAGCGCGGTCCGGCCCGCGTCCGACAGCTCGACCAGTGACTTGCGGCCGTCCGTGGGGTGCGCCCGGCGCGTGATCAGGTTCTGCTCCATGAGCAGCCCCACCGCCCGAGCCATCGACTGGGGGCGTACGCGCTGATCGGCGGCGAGGTCGCTGGTGGTCATGGCGCCGTTGCGGTCGAGTGCACCGAGCACGGCGGCCTGGCCCAGCGGGATGCGGTCCTCGTGTTTGACGCGTCGGGTGAGCTTGCCCATCGCGGTGCGCAGTTCGGCGGCGATGGCGGCGGCTTCCGGGGTGGGCATAGGGCAGTTTAGCCGGTTGGACAGCAAAGCTGTGCACCTGACCTGCGCAGCAGTGCTGAACAGCAATGCTGTACAGCAAAACTGAGCAGCATTGCTGTAGTGTTTGCGCTGTCGGGCTCAGCGCCAGCGCTGTCGCAGCCGGGCCACGGCACACGACAACGGGAAGGAACTCCCATGTCCGCAGAGGCAGTCGGAACCGTCGACACCACCATCGAGACCGTCACCGCCCGCCGGATTATCGACAGCCGGGGCAACCCCACGGTCGAGGTCGACGTCGTCCTCGTGGACGGGTCGCTGGGGCGCGCGGCGGTCCCCTCCGGCGCCTCCACCGGTGCCCGGGAAGCCGTAGAACTGCGTGACGGAGACTCCGCGCGGTGGCACGGCAAGGGCGTCGACCGCGCGGTGGCCCACGTCAACGGGGAGATCGCGGCGTCCGTGCGCGACCGGGACGCGGCGGAACAGGCGGGTCTCGACGCCGCGCTGGTCGCCCTCGACGGCACCGCCACGAAGTCCCGGCTCGGCGCCAACGCGATCCTCGGCGTCTCCCTCGCCGCTGCCAAGGCGGCCGCTGCGGCCCATCGCCGGCCCCTCTACCGCTACCTCGGCGGCGCCGACGCCCACCTGCTGCCGCTGCCGATGATGAACATCGTCAACGGCGGCGCCCACGCCGACAATCCGCTGGATTTCCAGGAGTTCATGATCGTGCCCGTGGGCGCGGACTCCTTCGCGGAAGCCGTCCGCATGGGCAGCGAGGTCTTCCACACGCTGCGCCGCGATCTGCTGGCCGCCGGGCACTCCACCGGCGTCGGTGACGAGGGTGGTTTCGCGCCCGCGCTGCGTACCGCCGAGGAGGCGCTCGACTTCGTGATGACCGCCATCGAGCGCACCGGTTACCGCCCCGGCACGGACATCGGCCTGGTCATGGACCCGGCGTCGTCGGAGTTCTTCCGCGACGGCGTGTACGACTACGCTGGCGAGGGGGTGCGCCGCACCCCATCCGAGCACGCCGACTACCTGGCCGAGCTCATCGACGCCTACCCGGTCGTCTCCATCGAGGACCCGATGGCGGAGAACGACCTGGACGGCTGGCGCGAGCTGACCGCACGCGTCGGCGACCGCTGTCAGCTCACCGGCGACGACGTGTTCTGCACCAACGAGGCGCTGCTGCGCGAGGGCATCCGCACCGGCGTCGGCAACTCGGTGCTGGTCAAGGTCAATCAGATCGGCACCCTGACGGAGGCGCTGGCCGCGGTGGCGACGGCCCACCAGGCGGGCTGGACGGCGGTCATGTCGCACCGCTCGGGCGAGACGGAGGACACCACCATCGCGGATCTGGCGGTGGCGACCGGCTGCGGTCAGATCAAGACCGGTTCGCTCTCCCGCTCCGACCGCACGGCGAAGTACAACCAACTGATCCGGATCGAAGAGGAGTTGGGCGACTCGGCGCGCT
This sequence comes from Streptacidiphilus sp. BW17, assembly GCF_041262485.1. Classification (NCBI taxonomy): domain Bacteria; kingdom Bacillati; phylum Actinomycetota; class Actinomycetes; order Kitasatosporales; family Streptomycetaceae; genus Streptacidiphilus; species Streptacidiphilus sp. BW17. Next base: position 31,297 of record NZ_JBGCCR010000017.1, read on the forward strand.
TCGCGGGCCGCGCCGCACTCCGCCGGGCGTGAACGGCAGGCTGAGCTGGAGACCTTGCGGGCCCCCTATCGGTTGGGGGCCCGCACGCGTACCTCGCACCATCCCTGGCGCGGCTTCGGGCGCAACGGCATCGCCCGTTACTTGAAATGTGGCGTGCCGGTCGCGGAGTTGTTGCGGGTGCTCGGGTGCTCGGGTGCTCGGGTGCTCGGGCGCTCCGTGCAGCGGATGCGATCCTGTGATCGCCGCCCGGCCCCTGGGGCGGACAAGTGTTACGCCCGCGGGCTGTCGTCGGCGGTGACCGCTGCGGCGACCTCCTCGGCGGGGAGGACCAGGCGCAGGGCTGCGTAGTAGACGGCCAGGCTGAAGGCGGTCACGGCGACCATGTCCCACCAGTCGGGGAGCAGGTTGGTGCCGCCGTAGCGGCCGATGGCGCCGAGGAGCGTCAGCCCGGTGAGCCAGGGCCATACCCACAGGGCGGACCTCGACCGGAGTGCCGGGCGCTCCTGGCGGGGGAGCCGGGCCCGGGTCAGGCCGAACACGGCGAGTCCCAGGAGCAGACTGGCGTTGATCTTCCACTCCGCCTGGAAGCCGGACCAGTAGATGATGAGGTTCGCGCAGACGAAGGCGGACGGGCAGAGCAGTCGCCAGGCGGGCAGTTGATAGGGGCGTGGGCGGTCCGGGTTCCGCAGCCGGAGGGCGTGCAGGGCGACGGGTGCGTATCCGTACATCATCACGGTGGCGGAGCTCACCAGGCTCACCAGCGACTGCCAGCTCGGGAACGGAAGGATGGCGAGTTCGCCGACCACGAGGGCGAGGATGACGGATACCAAGGGCACGCCGCGCAGGCTGACCCGGCCGAGGGACCTGGGCAGTGCCTTGTCGGTGGCCATTGCGTAGGAGATGCGGGAGGAGGTTCCGAGGTAGACGAGTCCGGTGGCGCTCGGGGAGATCACGGCGTCGATGTAGAGCGTCACGGCCAGCCATCCGGCGCCTGCCGCGCTGGCGAGTTGGGCGTAGGGGCCAAAACCGCCGGCGCCGATCGGGCTGGCCCAGCCGTGGAGGAGTTGGCCCGGGTCCAGGGCTCCGATGAAGGCGACCTCGAGGGCGAGGTAGATGATGGTGCCGATCACGGTCGAGACGATGACGGCCCGGGAGATGTCCTTCTGCGGGTTGCGGGCCTCACCCGCCATCTGGATGGCCTGTTCGAAGCCTTGCAGGGCGAAGACCACTCCTGCGGGCAGGGCCGCGAAGACGCCGTGCGCGCCGTACGGGGCGAAGCCTCCGCCGGCGGTGAAGTTGCCGGCGTGGAAGGTCAAGAGCAGCAGGACGACCACGGTCAGGAGCGGGACGAGGGTCTTCCACAGCATGGCGACCGTGTTGGAGTCGGCCAGCAGGCTGACGCCCGCGATGTTGACCAGGGTGAACAGCAGCATGAAGACGCTGGCGATGCCGATGCCCGACGTGGTGAGTGTTCCGTCGGAGTGAAGGATCGTCACATTACGGCTGACCCAGCTGAGGTGGGCGGTGTAGGAGAGGGTCGCCTCGACCTCGATGGGGGCGATCGTGACGGCCTGCAGCCAGGACATCCAGCCCGCGGTGAAGCCGGCGAGCGGTCCGAAGGCGAAGTGCGGGTAGCGGGCCGTGCCGCCCGCCATCGGGTAGGCGGCGCCGAGTTCGGCGTGGACCAGCGCGAGCAGGAGCAGCATTCCTGCCGCGAGGACCCAGGAGACGATCGAGGCGGGGCCGGCGATGCTCGCGGCGGTCAGCGCGCCCAGCAGCCAGCCGGAGCCGATGATCGAGCCCAGGGAGACGAACATCAGTCCCCAGAAGCCGACGTCGCGTTGCAGAACTCTCGACCCGGTGGTGCCCGTGGTCGAGGTGGATGCCAGTGTCATGTGTGCTCCTGCCCGTGTGCTGTGGGTGGTGGGTGTGCCGTGGGGGCTCGTGTGGGTTCTGTTGGGGTCACCACCAGCGGACGTCCCTGCGCAGGAGGTCGTCGTAGGTCTCTCGGCGCACGGCCACGCGGGCCTCGCCGTCGCGGCACAGGACCACCGGGGGGCGGCGGGCGCCGTTGTAGTTGCTGGAGACGGAGTAGGAGTAGGCCCCGGTCACCGGGACGGCCACCAGGTCTCCGGGTCGGGGGTCGCGCAGCGCGACGCCCGCGATCAGCCGGTCGCCGGACTCGCAGTGTCGGCCGACCAGGTCGCAGAGCTCGCCGCCGCCCACGCGGTCAGTGATGGTGGCCTCGAAACGCTGGCCGTAGACCATGGGTTCGAGGTTGTCGGCCATGCCGCCGTCGACGGCCACGAAGGTCTTCACCCCGCGCTTGACCGTGACCACCCGGTACAGGCTCAGCGCCGAGGTGGCCACCAGGGAGCGTCCCGGTTCGATCAGGAGCTTGGCGTCGGCGGGAAGGTGGCGGCGTGCCGCGTCGGTCAGGGTGTCGAGGTACTCGTCGAGGGAGGGCGGCTGCTCCTTGTAGGTGTAGCGCACGCCGAGGCCGCCGCCCAGGTCGTAGACGGCGAACTCGCCGAGTGCGGCGATGGCCTCCACCGCCCGTGCGAACGGATCGGTGTGCAGGACCTGCGAGCCCACGTGCATGTGCACGCCGTCCAGGCGCAGCCGGTCGCTGCCGCGCATCCGGGCGATGGCCTTGCGCGCCTGTGCGAGCGGCAGGCCGAACTTGGAGTCGTCCTGGCCGGTGGCCACCGCGTCGTGGGTGCCGGGGTGCACTCCGGGGATGACCCGGACCAGGACGCCCTGCTCCTCGGTCACGATCCGTTCGAGCCGGTCGATGTCGTCGAAGTTGTCGATGACGACCGTGCCGACGCCGGCGCGGACGGCCATCTCGATCTCTTCGTCGGTCTTGGCGTTGCCGTGCAGGACGATCCGTGCCGGGTCCGCCTGAGCCGCCAGTGCGGCGGCCAGTTCACCGCCGCCGGCGACGTCGATCGACAGGCCCTCTTCGGCGGCGATCCGGCAGATCGCGGTGGAGGGGAATGCCTTGGAGGCGAACGCGACATCGGCCAGTGGCCAGCGCGAGCGCAGCCCCTGCAGGTAGGCGCGCGCCTGGGCGCGCAGCGCGGTCTCGTTCACGACGAGCGTGGGTGTGCCGTGCGCCTCGGCGATGTCGCTGAGGCGCACGCCCGCGGTGACCAGTTCGCCGTCGTCGGTGAGCCCGGTGCCGGGCGGGAAGAGGCCCAGAAGGTCTTGCCGGTTGGCCTGGAGGGCAATGGTGTTCGTCACGGGAGCTCCGGTCGAGGAGGGGTGCGGGCTTGGCGGCTTCAGCGCCGAGGGCACGATGGTCCACGTTTCGGGCGGTTCTGATCTGAGGGAAAGCGCCTAAGCTGACTCAATGACCTTGGCCGATCGGACAAAGACGGCGGACGAGGCGGTGACCCTCGGCACGCTCGTGGACGCGGTGGGACCGACCGCCGTGTCGGTACTCGTGGCACCCCGCGGGCTCGACGTCCCGGTGCGCGCGATCAGCCTGCACGACTGCGCGGACCAGCTGGCCCTCCCGGAAGCGAACGGGACCGTCCTGCTGGCCGTCGGCGCCCAGGTCGACGGCCCGGAGCTGCTCGACCTGTTCCAGCGCGCCTCCACGTCCGGCTGCTGTGCCGTCGTCCTCAAGCTCCGCGCCGGCAGTTCCGCCGCCGCCGTGGCGGCGGCCGGCGGGCTGGGTCTGGCGCTGCTCGCCGCCCCCGACGCAATGCCCTGGCGGGATCTGGACGCGGCGCTCGCCTCGGCTCTGGCGACGCAGGGCCTGACCATGCTGACTACCGTCGACCCCCGGGACGACCTGTTCGCCATCGCCAACACCATTGCCGTGGCCCTGGGGGGATCGGTCGCGATCGAGGATCTGGGCCAGCGGATCCTGGCCTACTCCTCGGTCCCGGGCCAGCGGGTCGACGAAATCCGCGAACGCGGCATCCTGGACCGGCGGGTGCCCGACGACGACGTCGGGCAGCCGGCCCAGTACCGAGCGGTGCTCGCTGCGTCGGGCGTCGTACGCTTCCCGCAGCACGGCGAGGAACTGCCGCGAGCGGCAGTCGCAGTACGCGCCGGTGCGCTGCCGCTCGGCACCATCTGGGCCATCGAAGCACCGGCGGGCGTCGACCCCGACGGTGAGCAGCTACTGCTCGACGGCGCGCGGATAGCGGCCCGCCACCTGCTGAGCGCAAGCGACGCCGAGGACCGCTCACGGCACATGCGCAACCAGACCCTCCGCGCGCTCCTCGACACCAGCAGGACCGCGCCCGACGCCGCTGAACGGCTCGGCCTGCCGCGTCGCTCCAGCATCACCCTGACCGGCTTCACCTTCACCGGGGCGGACCAGCCCGGCCCGTCGGTGGTGTGCCACCTCGGTACGGCGCTGCGCCAGTGGTACGCGGCCTTCCACCCCCGCGCCACGATCACCACCACCGAGGTCGCTGCCTATGCACTGGTGCCGGGGGACGACCCGGCCACCACGGTCCGCCTCGCCGCCCGCGCCCTGCAGAGCGTGCGCCGGGTCTTCGCCACGCCCGTCCGCGCCGCAGTCAGCGCTCCCGGCTCGAAGCCGGGCGACATCGCCGCAATGCGTGAGGAGATCGACGAGATCCTGCGTGTACTGGCCACTGCTCCGCAGCGTTCCTTCGATGGAGGCGTGGATGTCGCCACCGTCGAGGACGTGCACAGCCGACTCGTCCTGAGCCGTTTCGGCAGCCTTCTGGCCCAGGACCCCCGCCTGCGACACCCGGGCGTCAACCGTGTCCTCGAGTACGACCGGACTCATCGCACCGACTACGCCGCCACCCTCCTCGCCTGGCTCGACGCGGTCGGCGACATCGCAGACGCCGCCAGGAACCTGCGGCTCCACCCCAACAGCATCCGCTACCGCCTGCGGCGCGCCGAAGAGCTATTCAGCCTCGACCTGGCCGACCCGGACACCCGGCTCTCGGTCTGGCTGCAACTGCGACTGACATCGAGGCGAACGACAGAGAGCGGCTCTGTCAATCGGTGAACGTGCGAGTCCGGCCGATGGTGACAGATTTGGCATGTGCCAGTCGATGAGACGGACTGTCAGTAGTCCATGGATTGCCGGAATATAGGAGTCCGGAAGGGTCGAGGTCACCAGCAGTCGGGAGAGCAGGAAATGCCTACACGTATGACTGGCCAGGCAGATGACATGCCGGGAGCTCCGGAGTCACGGGGGGCTGAACCGCATCCCGCGGGAGCGGTCAGGGAGTCCGAGGAGCTCGCGGCGAACCTGAGGTCCGCACTCGCCCGTCATGACATCACCCTGCCCTCACTGCGCCCCGGCTTTCCCATCGGCAGCGCGCCCCTCATCGACCTCGGTCGCTGCAACCGGGAGACGACACTGCGGCTCACCATGATTCTCAACGCGCTTGCTGATGACCGGCAGTCACCTGCGTGATCAAGGATTCGTGGAGACCGCCGCCTTTTCGTCGATCCATGAGTGAGTCGTAGGTGGGTGCCACGGGGCTCCGGCCCCGCGTGCCCGGGGAGGGGCGGGGCCGGAGGCGTGGAGTGGATCAGCCGGTGTAGGCGGCCATGGTCTGGCCGTACTGTCCGGCTGTCTGGAGGACGGAGGAGCAGGTGGGGTCGGTGTAGGTGATCGCTCCGCCGGAGCACTGGCTGTCGCGGGTGGCGGACCAGAAGGAGAGCCAGGCCAGGTGCTCGGTCTTGGCGAAGTTCACCAGGGTGGTGGCGTCTGCGAGGCTGAAGGTCTCGCTGGTGTCGTCGTTGAGACCGATCATCGGGGTGACCGCGACCATGCTCCAGGCCTGGGCATCGGTCAGATTGGTCCATACCGACTTGATCTGCGCCTGGGTGGCGGTGGCGGCGTCGACGGCGTCCTGGCCCATGTCGCTGGAGAAGGAGGAGCCGTAGTCCATGGCCATGACGTTGACGGCGTCGAGGGTGACGCCGTCCGTCTTCGCGTCGGTGAGGAGGTTGACGCCGTCCTGGGTGAGGCCGGTGGGCAGGACCGGCAGGGTGTAGGAGATCTTCAGGCTCGGGTTGTTCCGCTCTAGGATCGCCAGCGCCTGGTTGCGGCGGTCGATGGTGGCGGTGTCGGCGATCGCGCCGCCTTCGATGTCGAAGTCGATGTGGGTGAGCTGGTACTGGTTGATGACGCTCTGGTAGGCGGCGGCCAGGGTGCTCGGGCTGGAGCAGTTCGCCGCGATCTCGGTGCCGTTCTCGCCGCCGAAGGAGACGCGGACGTCGCCGCCCGCAGCGCGCAGCGCGGCGATGTTGGCACTGGTGGTGGGGTCGTTGACGGCGGTGACGCCGGCCCACTCGGGATCGCAGGTGCCGCCGTCGGTGATGAACGCGAGGTTGAAGTACTTGGTGCCTTCGGTCGTGGCGCCCGTGGCGAGGTTGTAGGGCGGCCATACGGACAGGTCCGCCGAGGGTGGCGACGAGAGCGCCGCCGCTGAGGACGAGCGCAGCTGCGGCCGCGAGGGTGCGGCTGCCGGTGGTGTGGGGGAACGTGCGCTGGGGCATGCCTTGACTCCTGGGTGGGGAGAACAACCCGAATGGGTGGGGGAGCCCCGCCGCCTCCGGAGACGGCTCGGGGCGGTTCCGCGGAGTGGTCGTCACTTTGGTCTGGACCAATGTTCCGTGTCAAGGCCATGTGTCACGAACTCCGGTTGTCTGCAGGAAGTTTGAGCGAGCGCCCAGGGTGTGATGCGCATGGCGGGACGTCGCGCTCTGAGGCGCATCCGAACGTTCTCTGTCGCGGGGCGGGCTGCCGGAGAATGCGATCAGCGAACGATCGTTCGCGTCGGCGGGACAGGTACACAGGTAAGACCCTCTCCCACTGAGTGCCACTTTCATGCAAGAGTGCTTCCGAATGTGCACCACAACGAGCGGGAGCGGCAGTGGTCGGACCAGTGATCATCGGGAGCGAGCGCAGCGGGACAGGGCTACATGCCCGGGTGGTGCTGTGAGGATCTACCTCTCCTCGGACATGGAGGGCGCCGCCGGAGTCGTCGAGTGGGAGCAGTGCCGCCCGACCGGTCCTGACTACCCGTACTACCGTGACCTGCTCCAGCAGGAGGTGAGCGCCGCCATCGAGGGCGCACGCGACGCCGGAGCGACCGAGTTCCTTGTGAACGACTCGCACGGGCGCATGGCCAACCTGCGCCCGGGCGAACTGCCCAGCGGGACCCGGTATCTGTCGGGGCGCCACAAGCCTCTGTACATGATGCAGGGGCTGGACGCCTCCTTCGACGCCGTCTTCCTCATCTCCTACCACGGCTCGATGTCCGGCTGCGCGGCCACCCTCTCCCACACCTACAACCCGCTTGCGATCGCCGAGGTCAGGCTGAACGGTGTGGTCGCCGGCGAGAGCGCGATCAACGCGCTGGTCGCACTGGGCCACCGAGTTCCGGTCGTACTCATCACCGGTGACCGCACCACGGCGGAGGAGCTGCGTCCCTTCTGCCCGCAGGCGCGCGCTGCGGTGGTCAAGGAGTCGGTCAACCGCTTCGCGGCGGAGAGCCTGCACCCGCAGGACGCACGGGAGCTGATCCGGGAACAGGCCCGTCTCGCGGTCGCGGCACTGGCCGCCGACCCCGGCACGTGGGAGCTCCCCGCGATCGACCTTCCGGCCACGCTCACAGTCCGGTTCCGCAACCCCGATCTGGCGGAGATGGCGACCTGGATCACCGGAGTGGAGCGCGGCGGCATCGGCACGGACAAGGACGACCCGTCCATGGTCCGGCTCACGGATGACGACCCCATCCGCCTGTACCGGACCTTCGTCACCCTCGTACTCCTGACCCGCGGCATCGCGGAGTAGGAGGAGCATGAGCGGAAGGCCGGTACCCGCCATGCGCGCAGGCCGTACCCGACGTCACGTCGTGACGGGAGCTCCGCCGCCTGATCCGCCTCAGGCGGTGTCGGCCGGACCGGCTCGATGGTCCCCGGTGAACGCGACGCCGTCACCGGAACGCCACGGCCACTGCTGCCCACTGGGCGGTGGTGGTTCCGGTGGCGGCGCACGACTGCGCGGCGGGGACCACGCGGTAGGCGGTCGAGAGTCGGTAGGAGGAGAGTTTCAGTTCCGGGAGCTGGTGCCACTCGGCGGTGAAGTCGGGTTCGCTGCCGGTGTTGGCGCCCACGGCCCCCACCAGCAGCTCGCCCGCCGTGCAGTCGAGCTGGACCGAGTCGGTGCTGAACGCGGTGTGGCCGGATTCGCCATACGCCTGGGCATGGCCGGTGGCCGCGCTGATCCCGCGGTACTCGTCGACCGCCACGTGGTACTTGCTCGCGTGGGGGTACACGACGTGGATCGAGTCGGCCGTGCCGAGGGCGTGGACGTGGAAGGCCGCGATGACCAGGGTTCGGTGGTGGCTGGAGTCGGTCTCGTCGCCCACCACGTTGTAGGCGTCCCCCTGACTGTCGGTCACGGTGACCCGGCCGGGACAGGTGGCGGTCAGCATGATGCTGACGACGAGCGAGTCTCCCGCCTTCACGGGGTTCAGGATCGGCAGGACCACGTCGGTGCCGGAGAGGATCTGCGCGTCCGAGGTGGCCCGGCCCACCCAGCTGGGCAGTTGACCGCTCGGGGTGGGACTCCCGACCTCGGGCCCGGTGACCGGACTCTGGCCTGCGGGGAGCGACGGGCAGACCTGCTCCTCGACCGGGTAGCCGATCTGCACGCCGCTCTGCGGCCGTGCCACCGGTACGCCGTGAGCGATCCCGTGAGCGATCCCGAGCGTGATACCGACGGCCAGCGCGACTCCGTGCGTCAGCACCAGGAGCGCCGAGCGCACGCCCCGTCTGCGGAATGCGCCGCGCAGACGCGTCAGCCGTGCGCCGGGCACAGCGGCTGCCCCCAGCCGGCTTCCGGTCGCGTCGCCGGACGGCGGTCGCACACCGAGGTCCGCAGCCGGATGCCCGGCCGGGGGCAGGTCGGCGTCGCCTACCGGGCCCGGTTCAGCGGCGTCGCCGGGCGTGTCCGTTTCCCCGAGCGCCGGGACCGGGCTCGGGTTCGCGCCCAGCACGATCCGGGCCCACGCCCGCTGCCACGACGGAAGTGAAGCCTCGGGCACACCGCAGGCCGGCAACAGGGCCGCGACGCGCTCCCACGGCGGCAGCGTCGCCCGCTTCGCATCGAGGGCGTGCGCGATGGTGCTCCTCGGCAGCCCGCTGAGCCGTTGCAGTTCACGCAGGGAAAGGCCGGAGACCGCCTTGAGGTCCCGCAGCGCCCCGACGAACTCCGAAGCAGTGGTCAACGACTGGGGCTCCATACGAGCACGAGGGCCCCCACTCGATCTGCCCGCTTCCACGCCGACCACCACCCCCGTTGCTCGGGCCGCCTCGGCCCGGACCGTCCGAGAGTGTCCCACGGCGTCCAATATTGGCCAAGATTCCCGATGGCGCAGGCCCGCAGGGCCCAGGCGAACTGTCGATCCCACGGAGGCGGCCACGAAGCCGCAGTTCACGTTCGTCCCGGCTTGTCCAAAGACGTTGCCGCCGCGGCGGTGGACCTCGAAACTCGGGCGGGGCGTCAACCGCCGTGTCACCGCCGGAGTTGCAGACGACAACGTCGGTTCGCCCCCCAGGTCTGGCTCCTTGCCGGGGAGGGAGCCAGACCGAAGCGTTCCTGCGGGCGAAGCGTCCCTGCGGGGCGGGGGTACCCGCGGACGGAACGGCCTCACGCGAGGCCCATCGGCGCAGCTGCCCCCGGTTGTCGGTCTTGTTCCGCACGCGACGGCGGAGGCGACGAAGAGAAAGTTGACGGGAGCAGGCGTGGAGCCACTGGAAGCTGACGATCCGGCAGTGATCGGTCCCTACCGGCTCGTCGCCCGACTGGGCGCCGGGGGCATGGGGCGGGTCTACCTGGCGCGCAGCGCGGGCGGCCGGACCGTGGCGGTGAAGGTGGTACGCCCGGAGCTGGCGGGTGACGCGGACTTCAGGGCGCGGTTCCGCCGCGAGGTCGCGTCCGCGCAGTCGGTCTCCGGTGCGTTCACCGCGCCGGTGGTCGACGCGGACCGGGATTCGGCGTCGCCGTGGCTGGCGACCGCCTACGTTCCCGGGCCGTCGCTGGCGCAGGCGGTGGTCGGCTACGGGCCCCTCCCCGCGCGCAGCGTACGGATCCTGGGGGCGGTGCTGGCGGAGGCGTTGCGGGCGGTCCACGGGGCCGGTCTGGTCCACCGGGACCTGAAGCCGTCGAACGTGCTGCTGGCGGTGGACGGGCCGCGAGTGATCGACTTCGGGATCGCCCGAGCCCTGGACGAGTCGGGTCTGACCAGCAGCGGCGTGGTCGTCGGCTCTCCCGGGTTCATGTCGCCCGAGCAGGCGTCCGGACGGCCCGTGGGGCCTGCGGGGGACGTGTTCGCCCTGGGGGCGGTGCTGGTGTTCGCGGCGACGGGACGGGGGCCGTTCGGCCACGAATCCGCCGCGTCGTTGCTGTACCGGGTCGTCCACGAGGCACCCGACCTGGCCGGCCTGCCGAGTGAGCTGGTGCCTGCGGTCACCGCGTGTCTCGCCAAGGATCCGGAGTCGCGGCCCACCCCGGACCGGGTGCTTGCCCTGCTGGCTCCGGACGGGGTCACCGCACTGGTGGGCGGAGCGTGGCTGCCAGCCGAGGTCGCCTCCGCGATCGCCCAACACGCCGCCACGGTCATGGAGATGGAGACTCCCGCGCCTCGGCCCGCGCCAGGCGGCGACCCCCGCGTGCAAGGTGCCGGCTCTCCGTCGCAGGCGGACCGTGGAGACGACGGCACCGTCCTGCTCGGCGGCCGGCGCGTCGTCGCCGGGGCCAGTGCGGACACCGGTGGCTCAACCACCGGCGTCGGCAGCGGTGTTCGGGCGGCGGCTGCTGCTCCCGGATCCCAGGCGGCGTTGTCCCGCCGGAGGCTGCTCTACGCCGGGCTCGGTGTCGTCGCCCTCGGCGCGGCCGGTGGTGGGACCGCGCTCGCCCTCAGCCACGGCCACGGCACGCCCACCCCGAACCCCGGCGTGAGCGGATCCGGTGGCCCCACCGCCGCGCCGTCGGTGACCGCGACCCGCCCGCCAGGGGTCCCGCCGCAGCCGCTGTGGACCTACACCACCACTCAGCCGGTCCGCAGCCCGGCACTGGTCGTGGACGGCCTGGTGCTGGTGGCCGACCAGGAACTCGTCGCGCTGAAGGCGAGATCCGGCGCCGTGCAGTGGACGGGCCCGCAGGTCGCGTCCACCTATCAGCAGCAGCCCGCCGTCCTGGGCGGGGGAGTGGTCGTCACACTGCCGCAGAACGGGGCCCCGGCCCTGTCCGGCTTCGACCCGGCCACCGGCGCCCAGCGCTGGACCCTTCCCGAACCGGCCCAGTACGCCTTCACCAGTCTGCTGGGGGCCGACGACCAGGCCGTCTTCCTGATCGGCAACCAGTACAAGCTCGACGCCCACGGACTGCCGATCATCGTGCTCGGCGACGACAGCACCCAGGTCGTCATGGCCGTGGACCTGCACACCCGTCAGGTCCTGTGGACCCAGCACCGGACCGTCCCGAACGGCTGGGACGTGCTGGGCCTGGCCACCGACAAGTACGTGATCTACACCAACGCCAAAAACAACATCGTGGTCCGCGACACCCGCACCGGCAACCAGGTCTGGTCCCAGGACTACGGCGACCCCGCCTGGCAGGACACCGCGATGCCGGTGATCGGCGGCGACACCCTGTACCTGCCCGGCCCCCAACTCCTGGGCTACGGACTGGACAAGGGCGACACCCGGCTCACCACCGCGAAACTCACCAAAGGCGACTACCAGTCGCTCGTCTACGCGGACGGACACCTCTACCTGACCCGCAGCGACGACACCGTCCTGTGCCTGGACCCACGCACGGGGGCTCAGATCTGGACCAGCGCCGTCGATCTGACCGTCAGCTCCACGCCTCTGGCCGTCGTCGGCAGCACCGTGTTCTGCCCGATCCTGATCAACGGCGAGACCAGCGGCATCAGCGCCCTGGACGCCACCACCGGCAAGCTCCTGTGGACCTTCCAGGACGGCGACACCTCCTCCGACGAGTGGTGGCTATCCACCGACGGCACCCAGCTCTACGCGGTTCACAACAGCCGCGTGTACGCCCTTCCTTCCCGCTGAGGTCCCGCCACCGCGTCGCCGCCGTCGCTTCACGGCCGGCCGTGCGAGGTCCGTGAACGCGGTCGGAGGACACGACCCCGCTGACGGTTACGACGGTGACCAAGTCGCCGATGGCATCTCAGCCACGGCGACTTGGTCGGAGTCGACGGTGTCCGCCCTACAGCACCTTGGAGAGGAACGCCTGGGTGCGTTCGTGCTGTGGGTTGGTGAGTACCTCGCGGGGGTGGCCGGACTCGACGACGACGCCGTCGTCCATGAAGACCAGCGCGTCGCCGACCTCGCGGGCGAAACCCATCTCGTGGGTGACGACGATCATGGTCATCCCGTCCTCGGCCAGTCGGCGCATGACGTCGAGGACGTCGCCGACCAGCTCCGGGTCGAGCGCCGAGGTGGGCTCGTCGAAGAGCATCAGCTTGGGCTCCATGGCCAGCGCGCGGGCGATCGCGACGCGCTGCTGCTGCCCGCCGGAGAGCTGGGCGGGGTAGTTGCCGGCCTTGTCGGCCAAGCCGACCCGGGCCAGCAACTCCTCTGCCTTGGCCCGCGCGTCGGGCTTGGCCATGCCCTTGACCTGGATCGGCGCTTCGGTGATGTTCTCCAGTGCGGTCTTGTGCGGGAAGAGGTTGAACCGCTGGAAGACCATGCCGATGTCGCGGCGTTTGCGGGCGACCTCGCGGTCGGGCAGCTCGTGGAGCTTGCCGCCCTTCTCCTTGTAGCCGACCAGGTCGCCGTCGACGTAGAGCCGTCCGGCGTTGATCTTCTCCAGGTGGTTGATGCAGCGCAGGAAGGTCGACTTGCCCGAGCCGGACGGGCCGACCAGGCAGAACACCTGGCCCTGCTGCACCTGAAGGTCGATGCCCTTGAGCACCTCGACCTGGCCGTAGGACTTGTGGACCTGCTCGGCCCGGACCATGGGTTCGACGGTCACACCGCACCTCCGACGCGCTTGGGGCTCAGCACGTTCTTCCGGACCTTCTGCCAGGGCGTCTCCGGCAGTACGCGGTTGCTGCCGCGCGCGTAGTACCGCTCGATGTAGAACTGGCCGACCGAGAGGATCGAGGTCATCAGCAGGTACCAGAAGCTGACGGCGACCAGCGCCGGGATCTCGTAGAAGGTGCGCGAGGCGATGTCCTGACCGGCGCGGGTCAGTTCCTCCAGAGCGATCGCCGAGACGAGAGAGGTGGTCTTCAGCATCGAGATGGTCTCGTTGCCCGCGGGCGGGATGATGACCCGCATCGCCTGCGGCAGCACGATCCGCCACAGCGTCTTGCCCCGGCCGAGGCCCAGCGAACAGGCGGCTTCGTTCTGGCCCTCGTCGACGGAGAGGATGCCCGCGCGGACGATCTCCGCGAAGTACGCGGCCTCGTTGAGCCCGAGCGCCAGCGTCGCCGCGGTGAAGAGCCCGACCAGGTCGTTGTAGTTCCACGACACGAAGGTCGGCCCGAACGGGATGCCGATGCCCACCTTGGGAATCAGCGCGCCGAGGAAGTTCCAGACGTACAACTGCACCAGCACGGGCGTGCCGCGGAAGACCCAGACGTAGATCCAGGAGGCCCCGGAGAGCACTGGGTTCTTCGACAACCGCATCACAGCGAGCGCGATGCCGCCGACGATGCCGATCACCATGGCCAGCACGGTCAGCTCCAGCGTCCTCACGACGCCCACGAGCACGGTGTGGTAGGTGAAGATCTGGCCGACCACGTCCCAGTGCAGGACGCTGCCGGTGACCAGGAGGTGGCCGAACATGGCCGCGAGCACCGCGATCACGGCGACGGCGACCCACCGGCCGCGATGACGGACCGCGACGGCCCGTATCTCCTCCGGTCTGGCCGGGGAGGTGTGTTGATTGGTCATATCAGGGGAGTCCGGTGTTCTGAGGTGTGGTCAGCTGGCGGCGGCGTTGATGAGGACCTTGTCGGCGGTCAGTGCGCCCGAGTCGACACCCCACTTGGTCAGGATCTGCCCGTACGTCCCGTCCTTGATCAGGTCCTTGATCGCGCCCTGGATCGCCTGCGCCAGTTGGCCGTCGTTCTTCGGGACGGCGATGCCGTAGGGGGCGGTGTTGTAGTCCTGGCCGATCTTCATCAGCTGGCCCTGACTCTGCTTCACCGCGTAGTCGATGACCGGGGAGTCGGCCATCATCGCCTGGTCGCGCTTGGCGATCAGGGCGGAGGTGCTGTCGGTCTGCGCGGTGAACTGGTCGCCGTTGTCGGGGATCTGGGCCTTGCCCGCCTTCTTGCAGGCCGGGTTGAGGGTCTGCACGATCTCGCTGGACTCGATGGTGTTGGCCTGCACGGAGACCTTGAAGCCGCACAGGTCGGCGGCGACACCGGTCAGCTTGTAGGGGTTGCCGGTGAGGGTGGCGATGGCCTCGCCCGCGTTGTAGTACTGCACCATGTCGACCTGCTGCTCGCGGGCCTTGGTGTCGGTGAAGGAGGACAGGCTCAGGTCGTACTTCTTGGCCGTGATGCCGACCAGGATGCTGCCGAAGTCGGCGCTCTGCCAGCTGGCTTCGAGCCCGAGCTTCTTCATGATCGCGTTGCCGAGGTCGACATCCATCCCGACGATGTCGCCGCTGGCGTCCTTGAACTCGGACGGCGCGTAGGTCGAGTCGGTGGCGATGTCGACGGTGCCCTTGGACTTGAGCGCGGCCGGGACCATGGCGACCAGCGCGGGGTCCGTGCCCTCGCTGTTCACGGTCTGCGAGGCGTCGGGAGCGGCACCGGAGTTGCCGCCGATCTTGGAACTGCCGCAGCCGGTCAGCAGCAGCGACCCGGCCGCAGCGAGACCGAGGGCGGCGAAGGCAGGACGAACAGGGGGTCTTCTGCGCATGCGATTCTCCCGGAAGGTGGAAGGTGGAAGGTTGGGGACACGGCGGGGGTGGGCCCGCGTGGTCAGTGGTCTGATTCGGTCTCGATGACGACCCGCACCGCGCTCACGGTGGGGTCGATCGCGCCGCGCACGTGTCCGTGCGGCACAGCCGTGGTGCGCTGGAGGAAGTCGACCAGCTCGGCGGTGATCCGCTCGCCCGGCAGGATGTTCGGAATCCCCGGCGGATAGGCGGCGAGCGTGTCGGCCGAGACCCGGCCCACGGCGTGCTCCGCCAGGGCGACTTCGCTGGGCGCGAGGAAGGCCTGACGCGGCGACATGGCCACCGGGCCGGGCTCGGGGAGCCGCAGCGGGGCGCGCCGCTCACGGTCGGAAGCGGTGGCGGGAAGCTGGTGGAGAGCGTCGACGAAGCGGTCGGCGTCGTGTTCCGCTCCCGCCCCGACGACCGCGACGACGGCGGCGTCCGTCGCGACCTCGACCAGCACACCGTGCTCGCGCATGAGCAGCCAGCGCGCCTCGTGACCGGAGATGCCGCCGGCGCGCACGTCCACGGCCACCCGCAGCGGGTCGGCGCCCACGATGTCGGCGAACCTGCGGAACCCGTCGCTGACGATGCCGAAACGGGCACCGGAGCGAATCCCCTGGCGCATGGCCTCCGCCGCTTCGAGGGATCGGCCGATGCGCTCGTTGCCGGTGACCAGCGCACGCCGGGCCAGATCGAGCGAGCTCAGCAGGAGCGCACTCGCGCTGGTCGACTGGGTGAGGTGGAAGGCCCGGTCCAGCAGGGGCTCCAGCCGCGCGGCGAACGGACCTTCGCCCAGATGGAGCATTGCCGACTGGGTCAGGCTGCCGCCCAGCTTGTGCGTACTGGAGACGACGAGGTCGGCTCCCTGAGCCAGAGCGCCCGCCGGCAAGGCGCCGTGGAAGCCGAAGTGCGAACCCCACGCCTCGTCCACGATCAGGGGAACGCCACGCCCGTGCGCGATCTCGGCGATCTCCCGGACATCGGCGACAGCTCCGAAGTAGCTGGGGGTGACGACGTAGGCGGCCACGGCGTCCGGATGCTCGTCGAGAGCCCGGGCCACTGAACGAGCGGTGACGCCGTGGGCGATGCCGAGCTCCGCGTCGACCGAGGGGAGGACGAACGCGGCCCGCAGCCCCGAGAGGACCAGTCCGTCGACGACGCTTGAGTGGACGCTGCGCTGCACCACGATCTCGCTGCCCAGCGAGGCCAGCGCGAGAGTGACGACGCGGTTGCCCTGGGAGGCCCCGTTGGTGAGGAACCAGGTCCGCCGCGCCCCCCAGGCGTCAGCGGCGAGGCCGAGCGCCTGGTCGAGCGGGCTGTCCGGCCCCAGGTCGACGCCGTCCAGGAGCGGGGGCAGATCCAGTCGCAGCGGGGCGTCTCCGAGCAGCCCGGCCAGATCCGCGAACGCCTCGGGTGCCGCAGAGTGCCCGGGCACGTTGAGGCGTTGCCAGGACCGCGCGCCGAAGGCGCGCACCGCGTCCGCATACGGCGCACGGGCGTGGGGAGTGGGGGCGGTGGAGCTGGTGAGGGGAGTTGTCTTGCACACGAAGTGGAGCATGCCAGTCCCTTCTCGCCAGCAGAAGGGTGCATTTCTCTGAAGATCTCCATACTCTGGCTATAGCTCCATCTTCGATCCCTGGAGGGCCGGGTCCTGTGTTCGAACTGCGCCACTTCGAAGTTCTTCGGGCCATCGCACGTGAGGGGTCCCTCGCCGCGGCGGGCCGAGCACTGGGCTTCAGTCAGCCCACGATCACCCACCACCTGACCGCTATGGAGTCCCAGGCAGGCACCACCCTGGTTCGGCGGGGCGCGCGCGGGGCAGCGCTCACGCCCGCGGGCGATCTGCTCCTCGCGCACGGCGCGGCGGTGCTGGAACGCGTCCGCCTCGCCGAGCACGAACTGCGCGCTCTCCTGGAACGAGGCGTCACCGCGCTGAGGATCGGCACCTTCCCGACCGCCGGGGCGCTGCTGCTGCCTCCCGCTGTGAAACACCTGCACCGACTCGGCATCGAGGTGTCCTTGACGGAAGGAGAACTCCCGCTTCTCGTGGATGAGTTGCACGCTCGACGGCTCGACGCGGCCCTCGTCTTCTCACAGCCCGGCGAAGGGCTCGACCTCGGCGGGTCGTTCGAAGTCCACCCACTGCTGGACGACCCTCTCCAACTGGTCCTGCCCGCCGACCACCCGCTCGCGGCACAGCACACGGTCCCGATCACGACCCTCCGCGAAGAAGGCTGGATCATGGGGCACTCCGACTGGGACCCCGTCGATCGTGTCCTGACCTGGGTCTGTGCCAAGGCGGACTTCGAACCCGTGCGCGTCATGCGCACCGACGACTACGCCGTCCTCCAGGGCTTCGTCGCCGCAGGCGTGGGCATCGCCCTCCTCCCCCGTCTCGGAATCGCCGCGAACCGCACCGACCTCGCCGTCCGCCCGATCGACATCCCCGGGAAAGCCGACGGACTCACCCCGGCAAGGAAGATCAGCCTGGCCGTCCCGCTCGACACTCCCAACCCGGGCACCGAGCAGCTCCTACGGGCCCTCCAGGTCCAGGCGCAGCGCCTGTTGAAGGCATGGGAACTGCCCCGAACGTCCGCGTCCTGACGCTCGCTCAGGCAACCAGCCCTGCGATGCGACGGCCGGGGACCCTGCGGTCACGCGTTCTTGAAGCCGATGAGCCGCTTGACCGCCTCGCGCAGGCGGCGGTCGGCGGCGGTGAGCGGCAGGCGCTCGCGGTAGTAGGCCGGGGAGAAGACCGGCCGCGCGCCGAAGCTCTCCTTGAACCGTGCCAGGGAGGACCCGGGTCTGGCGTCTCCCATGTCGTACAGGTGGCACCCGGCCGCGCACGCGTCCTCAATGGCGAGCCGCTGCAGCATGTGGTTGGCGTGGACCGGCGCGGCCAGGCTCCGGTCCATGGCCCCACGCCAGTACTTGGCGTGGGTGCCGTGCCGCAGCACCACGATCGCGGCGGCGGGCCGGCCCTCGCGGCTGGCCAGCCAGATCGCGCAGTCGGCGCCGAACCGTTCGGCGACCGACGCCACCAGACGGGGCGGGTCCTCGCGCCGTCGGCGCCAGCGTGCCAGCGCGAGCGGCTCGTGCTGCTGCTCGGCCCAGCGCACCATGGACTCCTCGTAGAGCTGCTGGAACTGCGGCACGAAGCGCCCGGTGCGGTCCACCTCGAACGTGACCTGCGCCCGCTCGGCGCGGCGGACGCCCTGGCGCACGGACGGGTGGAAGCGGTGCGCCCAGATCCCCTCGAAGCCGCCCGTCAGATCCAGCAGGTAGGTGGTGCGCTCGACGGATGTGAACCCGTCCGGGACGCCGGCGTCCCATACAGACGTCCCGCCCAACTGCCCGCGCGGGCTGAACCGGACCGCGACCCGCAGCACGGGCCGGGATGCGAGATCGTCGAAGACCAGCCGTGCCTCGTCGGCGTCCGGAGCGCCGTCCGGCACGACGGCCCCGCCCACACCCCAGCCGGGCCACGACTCCTCCGTCAGCAGCCGCCCCGGCCAGGCACGACGCCGCACCATCGGGACCACCAGCTGTGCGCCCGACGCGAACCGGTAGTACCGGCTCGCGTCCTCCAGTGGCCAGGCGTCGCAGAGGCAGTCGAGCCAGGTCGGCGTCTGGGTGACGAGTGCGTTCCGGTCGCGGCCCACCAGCTCCCACCACAGCTCCCTGGGTGCGGGGCTGATGACCTCGACGCCGCCGGACTGGATACTGGGCACGATTGTCTCCGATTCGCGCTGTATGTGGCTTTTATGGCATATGGTCAAATTTAGCGTGTTCGTCGTCCGTCGGAGGCCGTGTGCCCACCCATCCCGAGGTTGTCAGTCCGGCGCCGAGGTCCGAGTGGAACCGGCTGCTGGCGAGTGACCCGGCCGCGTCGGTCTTCCAGACCCCGGCCTGGTTCGACGCGGTGGTCCGGCTGACGGGCGGGCGCGATGCCAGCCGTCTCTACACGACCGGGGACGGCCGGCGCCTGCTGCTCCCTCTGGTGCGGCGCACACCGCTGCCCGGGATCGCGCTCGACGCCGCGTATCCGCACCGCATGGGCCCCGGAGGGCTGCTGGCGACCGGGGGACTGCGGCCGGCGGACGTGGAGCTGGTCCTCTCCGACCTGCTCGGAGTGGGGTTCGGAGCGCCGCGCGGGGCGCGATCCGTCGGGGTCCGGATCTCGGCGATGCACGACGTGACCGACCGCTGGGAACAGGGCCTGGCGCTCGGCGCGGCACCGGGCGTCGACGTGATCCGCTCGCGCGTGCACGTGCTCGACCTGGACGGCGGTTTCGCCCGGGTCCGGGACGACCGGTTCCATGCCTCCACCAGGAAGAACGTGCGCAAGGCAGAACGCTCGGGCCTCACCGTCGAGCGGGATGTGACGGGCCGGTCGGTCCCCGCGTTCTACGACCTCTACCTGCGCTGGTCGGCGGAGCGCGCCCGGAAGTCGGGCCTGCCCTGGCCGCTCGCGGCCGCTCTGGCACGCCGTCGGGAACCGCTGCCGATGTTCCGGACCCTGGCGACGACGCTGGACGGCGCGTGCCGCATCTGGCTGGCACGCTACGACGACGAGCCGGTGGCGGGGCTGATGACGTTCGTTCACCGGAACCACGCCATCTCCTTCCGGAGCTACGCGGTCAAGGAGCTCGCGTCGCTGCGGGCCGGGCTGCTGCTCCAGCGGACGGCGATCGAGGACGCCTGCGAGCAGGGCTGCCGCTTCTACAGCATGGGCATGTCCGGCGGTGTCGAGGGGATCGAGGCGCACAAGGAGTCGATGGGCGCGACTCCCCGGACGGTGCTCGAATGCCGCAGGGAACGCCTGCCGCTGACCCGTGTCGAGGAGCTGAGGAGCAGCCTTGTGTCCACCGCCGCCCGGATCCTGGCCGACCTCCGCGGTGACGCGGCCGGTCGGACCTGAGGGCATCGGGCGTAAGGCATAAAATGGGCGGAGCTGATCCGGTCGAGGACGGGAGCTCGCCGGTGGTGAGCACCGGAGCCAGCAGGTCGGGCGCCGCCACGCGCTCGCTGCGGTCGCGCGGCAGGGCGCTGCTGGCCGCTGCGGCCCGGTACGACCCGCTGCTGCGCAACGCCCACCTGCTGACCCTCTCGTCCGTGCTGACCTCTCTCTTCGGCGCGCTCTACTGGGCGCTCGGAGCCCACTGGTACAGCCCCGACGAGGTCGGCAGGAACACTGCCGCCGTCTCCGCGATGATGTTCCTCGGGGGAGTCGGTCAGCTGAACCTGGCCAACGCGATGGTCCGCTTCGTCCCGTCGGCCGGGCCGCGCACCGGACGGCTGGTCGGCCGCGCGTACGTCGTGGCCGCCGCCGTGACGCTGTTCCTGACCGCCGGGTTCGTGCTGCTGATCCCGAAGCTGTCGCCCGGACTGGACTTCCTGCACACCCGGGGCCTCGGCGCCGCGTTCGTCCTCGCGACCGGCTGCTACGCCATCTTCAACCTCCAGGACGGCGTGCTCACCGGCCTGCGCCGGGCCGACTGGGTGGCGCTGGAGAACGGGGTGTTCGCGGTCGAGAAGATCGGCCTGCTGGCCCTCTTCGCCGCCGTCGGCACCGCGAGCGGCATCCTCGTCTCCTGGATGGTCGGCCTCGTCCTCTCGCTCGCGCTCACCAACAGCTACCTCTTCGCCCGCGCCCTGCCCCGGCACGCCCGCGCGGACCCCGACGCGGCGGCGGACACCTCCCGGCTCACCCTCGGCTACGTCTCGGCCGACTACCTGGGCGCGATGTGCTGGCTGGCGGCGGTCAACCTGCCGCCGGTGATCGTGCTCAACCGGCTCGGCGCGGCCGACGCCGCGTACTTCTCGCTCGCCTGGCTGGCACCCCTGGCGCTGTACGCGTTCAGCTCCAACATGGGCTACTCGCTGGTCGTCGAGTCCGCGCGGGACATCACCCGGCTCGACGCGTACCGTCGGGTGCTGCGCCACGCGGGCCGGGTGCTGGTGTTCGCGGTGGCGGCGGTGCTGGCCGTCTCCCCCTGGGTGCTGCGGCTCTTCGGCGCGGCCTATGCCGCCCACGGCACGGTGGTGCTGTGGCTGCTCACGCTCTCCGCGCTGCCGAACCTGCTCAACACGACCGTGGTCGCACTGTCCCGCGCGAGGCGGCGGATGCGCGTGGTGGTGGGGGTGCTGAGCGCTCTCGCGGTGCTTGTGCTGGGCCTGACGGAGGCGCTGCTTCCGGTCATGGGCATCACGGGTGCGGGAGCAGCGTGGCTGATCGGCCAGAGTGTGGTCGCTGCCGTGCTGCTGTGGCGGCGCGACTGGTGGCTGCCGGTCGCGCCACACGCGAGCTAGCTCGCGTGTGCCTTGGAGCGCCCTGAGGTGCCCGCCGTGTCGGGCGGGTGCACCCTGGAACGAAGAGCGCGCGGAGGAGGCGGCCCCCCGTATCGACCGGCATCCCGGGAGCCAGATGATGAGCGCCACCAGGAGCGAGGCCGACGACTCGGCTGCGCTCGGGAACGTGTCCGGTCCGGTTCCGGACCCCTTCGCCACCCTGGACGAGACGCTCGCCGGACTGGGCCGCGCTCTGGCCGCAGACGAGTGGCTCGACGCGTTCCTGTGGGCGGCGGGCGCGCTGCAGATCGTCGAGGACCGGATCGACAGCGTCTCGTGGCCGCCCCGTCGCCTGTTGGCCCACCTCGCCAAGCGCGACGGCGACAGCTCCGCGCTGAGCATCGGCTTCGGCCTGCTCGACGCGGCGGAGGTTGCGTATCGCGCGTCGCCGCCGACCCGTGCCCTGCGCGCCTGGGCGGCCGACGCGGCGGCGCTGACCCTCGCGCTCGCCGGACTGGTCCTGGGGGACGACTCCGCGTGCGCGCCGCAGTCCGCCGTCGCGGGGCGGGTGCTCGCCGGGCCGGGGCGCGGGTCCCGGCGGCTGGTCGGGCGGGACCTGCTGCGACCGCCTGCCTGCTTCCGCAGCTTCGACCAGCACCCCGCCGACGTGGTCGCGCTCGCCCGCCGTTTCTCCGAGGCGTACCCGGCCCGTGAACCGCCGCTGCTGGTGCTGGGAATCCGGACCTCCGGGAGTTATCTCGCGCCGTTGCTCGCCGCCGCGCTGCGCCGCGACGGGCACACGCGCGTCGACTGGGCCACGACGCGTCCCGGTGCGCCGCTGCCCGGACGTGCCGCTCTCGCGGTTGCCGCACGCGTGCTGCTCGTGGACGACCCGCCCGTGACGGGCGGGTCGCTGGCCGACGTGGCAGCGGACCTGGTGCGCGAGGGCGTTCCTGGACCGGCCGTCGTCCCTGTCTTCGCCTGCTTCGAGGACCCGCCGGTCGTGCCGGAGCGGCTGACCGGGTACGGCTGCGTGACGCTGCCCGGATCCGTCTGGCACGTACGGGAGTTGCTCTCGCCGCGAGCGTTGCAGGACGCGGCTGAACGCCTGGTGACAGGTGGTCATGTCCTCGACGTGCGCGTGCCCGAACCGGGCCCTGTCTCGCGGGCGGGGCATCTCAGAGTGCCGTTCGACGTCGCGGTCGCGGGTCCCGGTGGCGGGCGCGAAGAGCTGGCGCTGTGCGCCGAATGGACCGGTGTCGGGAGGTTCGGCCGACTCGCCGTGGCCACGGCGGACGCGCTCGACGGCCTGGTTCCGCGCATCCGCGGCTTCGCCGACGGTGTGCTCCTTCGCGACCGCCTGGACGATGCGACCGCGACAACCTCACCGGTCACGCCGGGCGAGGTCGCCGCGTACGTGGCGCGGCGGGAGGACCGGCTGGGGCTGCGGGAGGACCGGAGCCGGCACTTGGGCGGGCGCGACCCGGTCTGGGAGTCCGCCGCGCGGACGCTCGCCCCGGTCCTCGGCCGCGCGGGCGTGCTGCTGCGGCCCACCCTCGTCCAGCCGTTGACACGGCGCCTGCTGGCCGCCGCGCCGCGCCCGTACCTCGTCGACGGCCGCACCGCACCGTGGCACTGGGCGGCAGGCACCAGCGGCGCGCCGCGCAAGCTGGACTGGGCCGAGGGCGGCTTCGCCAGCCTCGACCTGGCCTGCTACGACGCGGCCTACGACCTCGCGGGGTTCGTCGCCCACGTCGACGTCGACGTCGACGTCGACGTCGACGTCGACGGCGACGACGCGGCCGAGCAGGAACTGCTGGACGCGTACCGTGATCTGACGGGACGTCGTATCGAGCCTGCGCGATGGTTCCTGTTCCAGTTGGTCCAGGCCGGCAACGCGGTGCGGCTCGCCCAGGACCGCGACGACGTGACGGCCCTGCGCGCCCGCGCCCGTCGGGCGAAGGCCAGAGCGGCGCAACGGTTCCTCGCCGGAGCCCTGCTGGCGGACCTCGACGCCACGCCTGCCGACGCCTCCGCCTCCGATGCGTCCGTCACCGAAGCTGACGCTGTCGAAGCACCCGGCCCGTGGGTGGTGCTGGACATCGACGGTGTGCTGGAGACCGACGCCCTCGGCTTCCCCGCCTCGACGCCGCTCGGGATGCTCTCCCTCCGCGCCCTGCGGGCGCACGGCTTCCGGACCGTGCTGGCCACCGGCCGCTCACTGGCAGAGGTCCGCGACCGGTGCGCGGCCTACGGGTTGGCGGGGGGAGTGGGCGAGTACGGCGCCGTCTGCTTCGACGCGGTGAGCGATCGTCACCGCGTCGTCCTCGACGACGCGCGGCGCGCCCAGGGTGACGGGGGACTGGCCGCCCTGCTGGCGTCCAGGCCCGGCCATGAGACCGACCTGCTGTCGCGCTGGTGCGTCCGGGCGTCGGTCCGCCGCCGGGACGGCCGACGCACCGGGCTGCCGGAGGCGGAGACCGAGGAACTGCTGCGGCGCGAGCCCTTCGCGCGCCTCTTCGGGGCCGTGCCCGGCGACGCGCAGACGGACTTCGTCCCGCGCGGGGCGGACAAGGCCGTCGGGGTGCGTGCGCTGTTCGCCCTCATGGGCGAGCCCGCTGCGCCGCCACTGCTCGCGGTGGGTGACGGACCGGTCGACCTGCCGTTGCTGCGCTGGTCCCGGCACGGGGCCGTACCCGCGCACGCGCGGCGGCTGGCGGGCCGGGCACCGGCGGGCGACGGGATCCGGGTGACCCGGGGCGCGTACCAGGCGGGGCTGGCCGAGGCGGTCGCCACGCTGCTCGGCCACCGTCCGGGGCGCTGCCCGGTCTGCCGTCCGCCCGCGCTTCCGGCGGAGACGCGAGCCGTGCTCGACGTCCTCGCCCTGCCGGAGGCGGGCCGCAGCGGGGCCCTGGCGCGGCTCATGCGGCTCGCGCTGGCGGACGCGGGTCTGGTGGCGCGCCACGAGGCCGAGTTGCTGCAGCACGCCCACCGTCCGTTCGGTGACACCCCGCGGCTGGTCACGGCCGTCGGCCTCCACCCGCAGTCCGCCCCGGCGGAACGGCCGACGCCGAGGAGCCGGGCCGCATGAGCGCGCAGAGGGGCTCGGGTGGCTCGCCTGGCTCGGGTCGCGGAAGTGCCAAGGCGGGCTCTGCCGACCACAGGGGCGTGACGCTCCGGGAGCAGGTGCGCGGGTTCCTGCCGGTGCGGCGGCCGACGGTGCTGCGGGTGCCCGTGGAGCGCCGTGAGGCCCGGCGGCTGGCCCGGCGGTTCCGACCGGAGCAGCCACCGGCCGCCCGCCGCCGTGGCAGTGGGCTCGCCGATGTGCTGGTCCTGCAGCTCGATGTGCCGGACGGGGGAAGCGTCGTGCTGAAGCATGCGCACAGCGCGCCCGCGGCCCGGGCGCTCGACCGGGAGTGGGCGGTGCTGGCGTGTCTTCAGCAGGACCAGCGGCTCGGCGAGTGGCGACGGCTGGTCCCCGCACCGCTCGACCGGCACCTGGACGGTCCGCTGCCGATGATCATCGAGACCCGACTGCCCGGCCGTGACGCCGCCACGATCCTGCGCGCCTACCCGGAAGCCGCCGACCCCGTCGCGCGCCTCGCGCTGGACGCGCTCGCCGTGCTCCACCGCGCCACCGCCCGGCCCGAGCCCGCCGCTCGCAGCACCGACGCGTGGGTGGCGGAACCGTTGGCCGCCGTGCGCGGCGACGTGCCCTGGTGCCGCACCGGCCCGGGAGCGGCCGGGCTGACCGCCGTCGGCGCAAGACTGCGGAGCGCCCTGGACGGTCGCACGGTCGCGGTCGGCTGGACCCACGGCGACTACCACCCCGGAAACGTGCTGCTGGACGAGCGGGCCGGCCGGGTCACCGGCATCGTCGACTGGGGTGAGGCGCGCGCGGACGGCCCGGTGGCCGTCGACGCCGCCACCTTCGTGCTCATGCTGCGCTGCCTGCGCACCGGCGCCGACCTGGGCCCCGTCGTGGCGGGCATCCTCCGCCACGGCGCACTCGACCCGGCCGACGCGCGTCTGCTCGCGGGACAGGACGCCGCCGACGCCGCCGACCTGGACTTCGTGCTGCTGGCCTGGCTGTGGCACGTGGCCGCGAACGTCTCCAAGTCGCCGCGCTACGGGCGCAGCCGGATCTGGTACCGCCGCGCCGTCGCGCCGGTGCTCGCGGAGGCGGTGCGATGGCCGGCGCTGTGAGCGTGAGCGCGGTGAGCGTCGGGGTGCGGCGGTACGCGCCCTGCGCGCCGTTGCCCGTGGCAATGGTGCTGTGGCTGCTGTCGCTGCGGAATGTCGACTTGGGCGGGATGGGCGCCCTCGGGCTGCTCCAGGTGCTGCCGGCGTTGTACTGGATCGCGGTCATCGTGCTGACGGTCGGCTTCGTGGTGACGCTCCGTACGCCCCGGCTGGGTCAGGGCTGGCTCGCGGGCTACGTGCTCGCGCTGATCGCGATCATCCACGCCACGCCGACACTGCTCTACCCGACCCTGCGCTACGCCTGGGCGTGGAAGCACGTCGCGATCGTCGACGCGATGCTGCACCACAACGGCCTGGTGCCGAACGCGGGGGACCTGGACATCTACAACCAGTGGCCGGGCTTCTTCCTGCTCAACGTCGCCGTGCTCAAGGTGCTCGGCCTCTCCTCCCCGGTGGCCTACGCGGCGTGGACGCCGCCCTTCGCCAACGCCCTGATGCTGGTGCCGCTGCTGCTGATCTACCGATCCGTCACCACCGACCGGCGGATCGTCTGGACCGGCGTGTGGATCTACTACTCGGTCTCGTGGATCGGTCAGGACTACTTCTCGCCGCAGGCCTTCGCGTTCCTCCTGTACGCCTGGCTGATGGCCCTGGTGCTGCGGCGGCTCCCGGCCCTGGCCAGGGCGCCGGGCGAGCCCGCGCCCGGCCGTCCACCGGACCGGTCCGCGCACGGCGCCCGCTGGCACGGGGGCTGGGGCTGGTCGCTGGTACCGGTGCTGCTGCTGGACGCCGTGATCGTCAGCTCGCACCAGCTCACCCCGCTGATGGTGATCAGCGGCCTGGCCCTGCTGATGATCCCGCGCCGCAACCGGCGGGTGGTGCTGCCGCCGCTCGTCGGTGCGCTGGTGCTGACGGCCGTCTGGGGCGCGACGGTCGCCCGGCCGTACCTGTCGGCGAACCTCGGCACGTTCGTGTCGTCGCTGGCCAGCCCGGACGGCAACGTGGCCTCCGGCTTCCGCAGCCTCGGCTCGGCCGCGCCCGAGCAGGTGCTGGTCGGCTTTGTGGACCGGGGACTGTCGGGCACCGTGCTGCTGCTCGCTGTCGCCTGCCTGGTGCTGCGGCCCTGGACCCGGCATACCCCCTTCTTCTGGCTGTTCTTCTCGCCGCTGCCGCTGCTGGCGGCCAACGCCTACGGCGGCGAGATGCTCTTCCGGGCGTACATGTTCTCGCTCCCTGCTGCGGGCTTCCTGATCGGCGCACTGGTCCATCCGAACCGACGCGGTCGGGAGGCGGCCCCGACGCGCTGGTCGGGACCGCGTAAGGCCCTGCTCCCTGTGCTGATGCTGGCCCTGCTGGCCGGGCTGTTCTTCAGCTACGACAGCAAGGAGGCGATGAACTACTACACCAGCGACGAGGTGGCCGCCGCGAGCTGGATGATCAGGAACGCGCCGCCCGGGGCGGCGATCGTGGCCGTGACCGGGGCCGTGCCCGGCCTCGACGAGCGCTACTACGAGCACTACGAGGTGGTCCTGGTCTCCACCCCGCCCGCGATCCAGCAACTGCTGGTCGCCGACCCGCGGAGCGCGCTGTTCTACAGCGTCGGTTTCGTGAAACCGGGCACGCCCGCGTACCTGATCCTCAGCCGCGCGCAGACGTGGGAACTGCGGCTGACCGGCGAGCTACCCGCCGACACCGTCGCCCGACTGGGGGATGCCGTGTCGGTCACCCCCGGATTCACACTGGTGTACCGCAATGCCGACGCGTCGGTCTACCGGTTCGTCGTCAGCTGAGGAGGTGGCCCGGATGCGAACGTCGAGGTGGCTGCGGGTCGCGGCGGGGATGCTGGTCCTGGGCCTCACGGCGGCCTGTGGCGGTGGGGGCACACCGCACGCCGGACCGGCCGGCACCTCGCGGTCCGCGCCCGGGGGCTCCGCGAGCAGTTCCGCGTCCGCACCGGCGACGGCGAGCCCGACCGCCCCCGGGCCCTGGAACCTCGTCCTCTCCGACGACTTCACGGGCGGCTCCCTCGACACCGCGCGCTGGGCGACCTGCTACGACTGGAACCTCGACGGCTGCACCAACGCCGGGAACCACGAGCTGGAGTGGTACCTGCCGGGTCAGGTCTCCGTCGGGGCCGGTTCACTGCAGCTGAACGCCCAGCGGCAGCCGACCGCGGGCAGCGACGGGCACACCTACCCGTGGACCTCCGGCATGGTCACCACCGGCCGGGACAGCTGGAACGGGCAGCCCCGGCAGACCTTCCAGTACGGCTACTTCGCCGCTGCGCTGCGCATACCCGCGCAGGCCGGGATGTTCCCGGCTTTCTGGCTGCTCCCCGCCGCGCACGACGTCCCTCAGGAGATCGACATCGCCGAGTTCGCGGGCACCACCCAGGCCGTGCAGAACACGCTCCACTGGCAACGCGCCGACGGCACTCCCGACCAGCAGCAGCACTGGTACGGTCCGGTGAACTTCCCCGCCGGGTTCCACGTCTTCGCGGTCGACTGGGAGCCCACCTCGGTCACCTGGTACGTCGACGGCCACGCCGTCTGGAAGATCACCGACCGCGCGGACATCCCCTCGCTGCCCATGGAGCTGATCCTCAACCTGGCGGTCGGCTACCCGTACGCGCCGCCGGCGAGCGTGGACAAGGCCCAGCTGCAGGTGGAGTGGGTGCGCGTATGGCAGCACTGAGGGGCCGACGTGGTCGATCCCGGCGGCATCAGCTCGTCGGAATCGTCACCGCCGGACTACTGGTCGCCCTCGCCGCCTGCGGCGGAGCCGGTGCCGGTCCGGCGGAATCCCTGCCGAGCCTGCCGTCCGGCGTTCCCGGGCCGTGGCACCTGGTCTTCGGCGACGGCTTCACCGGCTCCTCGCTCGACACCGGCAAGTGGGCCACCTGCTACGACTGGAACGTCAACGGCTGTACCAACGCGAGCAACAACGAGCAGGAGTGGTACCTGCCGGGCCAGGTCACCGTCGGGGGCGGCGCCTTGCAGCTGACCGCGCGGCGGCAGGCGACCACCGGCGGTGACGGGCACACCTATCCGTGGACCTCCGGCATGGTCACCACCGGCCGGGACTCCTGGAACGCCACCCCACGCCACACCTTCACGTACGGCTATGTCGCCGCCGCGATCCGGATTCCCGCCGAAGCGGGAATGTTCCCGGCTTTCTGGCTGCTCCCGGCCGCGCACGACGTCCCCCAGGAGATCGACATCGCCGAGTTCATCGGCAGCACGCAGAACGTCCAGATGACCCTGCACTGGCAGCCGCCGAACGGCTCGCGCGAGTTCCAGCGGCAGGGCTGGGGGCCGGTTGACTTCCCTTCGGCGGTGCACGTCTTTGCGGTGGACTGGGAGCCGAACTCGGTCACCTGGTACGTCGACGGCGTCGAGCGCTTCCGCATCTCCGACCCGTCGAAGGTGCCGCAGCTGCCGATGGAGGTGATCCTCAACCTGGCCGTCGGCTACCCCTCCGCACCGCCCAGCGGCGTCAACCACGCGGTGATGACGGTCGACTGGGTGGGCGTCTGGCAGCACTGAGCGGACCGAGTCAGGGACAGGGGGAAGCTCAGTCGTCCGGACGGTCCGGGGGCTGGTCGGTGAAACGTGCGCGGGCGCGGCGGTAGAGCCTCCAGCCGCGGGTGGACCAGGCATCGCGGGCGGGCGCGTTGGGCGCGCCCTCACCGCGCAGCCAGGCGCGGAAGACGGAACGCGGGGTGTCCGAGCGGACGGTGAGCCGGGCCAGCCGCAGCGTGTCGTCGGTGGTGGAGCTGAACGCGTTGACGACCGCGCACGCGGAGTCCCACCCGGCCCGCTGCACCTTGCGGCGTACCGCCGCGCTGTTGTAGCCGTGCGGGTAGGCGTAGCTGGCGACGGAGTGCCCGAGCGCGTCCTCGAGTTCGTGCTTGCAGAGCACCACCTCGTCGGAGAGGTCCTGGTTGGTGAGTGTGTCCAGGTGCGGATGGGTGCGCGAGTGGCCGCCGATCTCGACGCCGTAGGCGTCCAGCCCCGCGACCTGACGCCAGTTCAGCATGTCGGCCGGGGGCAGCACGCTGCCGTTGGGACGGCCGCCGGGCGGGTGGATCGCGCCGGTGGTGACGAAGAGGGTGGCGGGGAGTTCGCGCTCGCCCAGCAGCGGGGCGACGGTCCAGTAGAAGTCGGCGAAGCCGTCGTCGAAGGTCAGCACCGCCGCGCGCGGCGGCAGCGGGGGTCCACCGCGGATCGCCGCCACCAGGCGGCGCAGCGGGACGACGGTCATCTCCGCGCGGACCAGGTCGTCGAGCTGCTCGGCGAAGACGCGCGGCCGGACGGTGAAGGGGGCGATCCAGTCGGGCGGGTCCTCCGAGACGGAGTGGTAGAGCAGGACCGGGACTGCGCTCATCGCTCCACCCCCGCACCCCGCGTCGACTCCGCTTCGCTGCCCTGTTCCCCGGCGCGGTCGGTCAGGTGCGGCCGACCGCCGGTACATCCCCATGCGTAGCCGCAGACCGTCGCGGTGACGCCGAGGCAGAGGGCTGCCGCGCGCTGCGCCCGGCCGCCGGTCAGGGCGGTCAGCAGGGCGTGCGGGACGGTTCGACGCAGGTAGGCGCGTTCGCTGGCGAGCGCGGGGCCGTGTCCCGCATGGCGGGCGACGGTGGCCTTGGACAGGCCCTCCGCGTAGCAACGCGAGCGGAAGTAGCGCCAGGTGGCACGCTGCGGCGGGACGTGGTGCCGCACCGCCGCCGCGGGTTCGGCCCACAGGACCGAGCCCGGCAGGGCGGCGGCGAGCCGCAGGCACAGTTCGGTCTCCTCGCACCCCAGTGGACGGGACCCGACCCGGCCCAGATCCGTGCGGAAGCCGCCTGCGGCCAGCAGCGCGGAGCGGCGGAACGACATGTTGGCCCCGATGAAGTTCCGTACCCGGGCCGGGTGTTCGGGCAGTCCCCGGTAGGAGCAGCCGACCACCCAGTCGAACTCCTTCGGGAACCAGCCGGGGCGTCCGGCCTCCCAGCGGGCGTGGACCGCGCCGCCGACGCCCATGACCGAGGGCGGCGCGTATCCGGCCAACAGCGCCTGCGCCCAGCCGGGTTCGGCTGCGGCGTCGTCGTCGAGGAAGGCGACGACGTCCCCGTGCACGTGGTCCACCCCGGTGTTGCGCCCGCCGGACAGTCCGCGCGGCCCGGCGTTGGCGACCACCTGCACGTGGTCCGGAGGGCCGGGACCGGTGAACTCGGCGCGGGCGCGCTGCTCCAGCGCCGGATTGTGGTCCACCACCAGCACCGTCTCCCGCACGCCGGGCTGGCGGGCCGCGGAGACGGAGGCGACGGCTTCGCGCACGTCGTCCCAACGGTCCATGGTCCAGCAGCAGATGACGACGGAGAGAGTCGTCTCGCTCCCCGCCTTCGGGTCGGGGACGCGCAGCGGCATCGGGACGGGCGGCGGCTGGGGCATCGGCACCGGCTCCGGGACCGGGATCGGGTCGGGCACCGGGATCGGCGGCGGCATGGGCGGCGGCTGTGGGATCGGCTCGGGGACCGGCGCCGGGACAGGCTCGGTCAGGCGCGGCCGGGGGGCCCGGGTGGCGGTCATGGTGGGCACCTGCCGTAAGGCAGCCCGGACGGCGTCCGTGACGCGATGTGCGGGATACCGTCGCGCCGGGCGCGCAGCGAGCTGCGCAGGTAACCGAACGGGCCGTAGGCGAGGCCGCGCAGCTCGAGCCGGGCCAGGTGACTGCGGGTCTGGCGTCCCGCGCCCGGAACCGTGGGCGCGGGACGGCTGCGGGCCCGGCGCACGGCCTGGCCGAGACCGAGCGGGACGCGGCGCAGCAGGGCGGGCAGCATGGCGGGCTCGTGGGCGACCGCCGCCGTCAGGTACGCGCCGAAGCCGACGCCGTAGCCGTAGGCCTGCGCGGGCAGGGCGTCCATGGTGCGGTGGTGGTGGTGCCAGACGATCGCGTCGGGCTGGTAGACCAGCGTCGCTCCGGCGGTCAGGGTGCGGAAGAAGGCCAGCAGGTCGTCCCCGCCACGGGCGGGCGTGCCGGTGCCGGTCGCCGGGTCGAAGCCGCCGAGGCGGTGCAGCAGGTCGGCGCGGAAGGCCATGTTCGCGCCGGAGCCGAACCGCCCGCTCGCGAACGGGAAGAGCGGCTCGTCCGGCGTCGCGGCGACCGACCAGCGCTGCTCGGTGAAGCCCTTGGTGTAGCCGCCGTGCTTCTCCAGCGCCAGTTGCGCCGGCGTCTCCAGCTCGGCGGCGAGGATCAGGCCGGTGACGCAGCCGACGGCCGGGTCCGCGGCGAAGGTCGCCACGAGGGTGCGCGGCCAGCCGAGGTCGACGACGGTGTCGTCGTCGGTGAAGGCGACCAGCGTGCCGCGCGCGGCGGCCAGGCCACGGTTGTGGGCCCGCGCCAGGCCGGGGATCGGCTCGCGCAGGTAGCGGACGGACGGCGGATACTCCGTCAGCACCAGCGTGCGGGCGGCGTCGTCGGCGGGCGCGTTGTCGACCACGACCACGTCCAGCTGCGGATGGCCGGTCCGCAGCAGTGAGTCGAGGCAGCGGCGCAGCGACTCGGGCCTGTTGTGGGTGGCCACGACGACGCTCAGCACCGGCGCGGGGGTCGGCTCGGTGCGGGCGGCGGGCAGGCCCGGCGTGGGCAGCTCCGACGTGGGCGGAAGAGCTCCTAGTTCCTTGTGGGCGGCGGCGACCAGCGCACGGCGCAGTCCGGCGGAGTCGCCGGGTCGGCCGGTGGCGTGGACCAGTCCGAGCGGGTGTCCGTGCAGCCGCACCAACGCCAACACGCGGCCGTTCGGGACGACCGGGCTTGCACCGCCGGGCGAGCGAAGCTCGTTCGGACGGTCCAGGTCCAGCTCCACGACGTGCACGGGGGTGTAGAGCGATTCGCGGGCGGCGGAGCAGGGACAGGCCGCGGCGGAGCGCCGGTCGCGCCCGCTCATCGAGAACCGCCCACCAAGGTCGTGGCCGTACCCGTGGCGGGAGCGTCGGTCGGTGTCTCCCGGCGTCCGGTCCTCGGCCGTTCGGCGACCAGGGTGCGCAGCACCCGACGTCCGTCGGCGATCGCGTGCAGGTGCGAGCGGCCGTGGCGGCGCGGGAGTTCGAGGCTGGGGACCTCGGCCACGCGCAGGCCGGAGCGGAGTGCGTGGGCGATCATCTCGGTCTCGATCTCGAAGCCCGGCGCATGCAGGTCGAGCGAGTCCAGGAAGCTGCGTCGGAAGGCGCAGAAGCCGTAGCACAGGTCCGTCAACGAGGCGTGGTAGAGCGCCTTGACGGCAACCAGCAGCGCCCGGTTGCCGAGCGCACGGACGGGCGTGAGGTCCTGTGAGCCGCCGCCCGCGACGAACCGGGAGCCCTTGACGAAGTCGTAGCCGTGGTCCAGGAAGTGCAGGTAGTGCGGGATCTCACCGGGCCACATGCTGCCGTCGGCGTCCATCATCACGACGTAGTCGCAGCGGGCGGCGGCGAAGCCGGTACGCAGCGCGTCGCCCTTGCCGTGGCCGGGCTGCGCCAGCAGCCGGACCGACGGGCGGCACAGCTCGGCCATCCGCGCCGTGGCGTCGCTGGACCAGCCGTCGACGACCAGTACCTCGTCGACGCAGCTCGGCACCTGCTCCAGCACCCAGGCGATGTTGCGGGCCTCGTTCTGCGCGGGGATCACCAGACTGACGGTGTGTCGGACCCTGGCGGCGTCGGAGGCGCGCCGGAGCCGGGGCTCGGCCGCGGCCTGCGGCTGATGCCGCGTCGGAGATGGTGGCGCGGGCCCACCGGAGGGAAGCGGTGCGTACGGCGACGGACCGGGTGCCGACGGAGGGGAGAAGGCGGTGAGAGGGAGGGAGGAGAGCGCGGGTGGAGGGAAGGGGGAATTCATTTGGAGAGACCTCTCTGGAGAACACGCGGGAACGCCGCAGCAAGTCGTGAACGACAGCGGGCCGTCAACGACCGATGCGCGAGCAGGCGCACGAATCAAACAAGGATCGTCCGGGCGGTGTGCCCAGCCCTGACTCCGAAGCCCGCCCCGAGCCTCGCCCCCGGACCGCCGGTCGATCACGGACGCCCCGGGCGGTTGCTGAACGCCCCATGGCGTCGACCACCACAGTGGCAGTTTCCCCTGCGGGTCTGCCAGTGCCTCATCCTCTGTGCGGGCGGACGCTGGAGTCAAGGGATTTGGGCGGGAGTAGTACGTTTCTCGCTCATTTGCGGGACTTGCCGGATTCATCCGCCCGGATTCGTCTGCGTCGGCCTGCGGCTACGTCGGGTCCGCGAGCGGGCTCGGCGCGCCACTCTTCTCGTCGGTGGCGCCAGCCAGGATCAGCGCCTCCAGCCGTTCCGGCGCGGTGGGTCGGCCGAAGTGCCAGCCCTGGCCCCAGTCGCAGCCCAGTACGCGCAGGCGTTCGGCGGTCTCCGGTGTCTCGACGCCCTCCGCGGTCAGCGTCAGACCGAGGCTGCTCGAGAGCGAGACCAGCCCGCTGATGATCCGCCAGCTCACGTCCTCGTCTCCCGCCGTGGCGGGGTCGGGCACGAAGGAGCTGGAGAGTTTGAGCCCGGAGATCGGCAGGTCGCGCAGGTAGGCCAGGTTGGACCAGCCGGTGCCGAAGTCGTCCACGGCCAGGGTGACGCCCCGGTCCACCAGGCCGTGCAGCACCCGCTGCGACTCGTCCAGCGGGCCCAGGGCCGTGCCCTCGGTGATCTCCAGTTGCAGCAGGCACGGGTCGAGTCCGGTGTCGGCCAGGATCCGGCCGACATCGGCGACCAGGCGTTTGTTGCGTGCCTGACGGGCCGTGATGTTGACGTTGAGCTGCGGTGCGAGCGGACCGAACCGGCGCTGCCAGTCGGCCGCCTGCGCGCACGACTGCTCCAGCACCCAGCGGCCCAGCGACAGGATCAGCCCGGTCTCCTCGGCGGCGGCCACGAACTCGTCCGGGCCGAGCACCCCGAGTCGCGGATGCCGCCAGCGCACCAGCGCCTCGACCGCCGCGAGCGAGCCGTCGGCGAGCGCGCAGAGGGGTTGGTACTCGACGAAGAACTCGCCCCGGTCCAGGGCGACCGGCATCCGTACCGAGACCGAGTAGCGGCTGACGGCCGCCGCGTTGGTCCGGGCGTCGTAGAGCGTCCACCGGCCGCCACCCGCCTCCTTGGCGCGGTAGAGGGTCAGGTCGGCGGCGCGGACCGCCGCGCCGGGCGTGATGGTGCCGACCGGCCGCTCCAGCACGCCGATGCTCGCGCCGACGGCCAGCCGGTGGTCCTCGATGTCGATCGGCTCGGACAACGCCGCCAGCACCGCACGCGCCGCCGCGACGGCCTCGTGCTCGCCCTGGCACCGCTCCAGCAGCACCACGAACTCGTCGCCGCCCAGCCGGGCGACCATGTGCCCGAGCGGCGTCAGCGCGGCCGCCAGTCGGCTCGCGACGGCGACCAGCAGCTGGTCGCCGGTGTCGTGGCCGAGGCTGTCGTTGACGATCTTGAACCGGTCCAGGTCGATGTAGCAGAGCCCGAACCGGGCGTCCGCGCCCGCCTCGGCGAAGAGCGCCTCCAGGCGTTCGAAGAACGCGGCCCGGTTGGGCAGGCCGGTCAGCGGGTCGTGGGTGGCCTGGTGGCGCAGCCGCTCCTGGAGGCGGTAGCGGTCGGTGATGTCCTCCAGCATCGCCACCTGGTACTTCGGGTCGCCGTCCTCGTCGCGGATCAGCGAGACGGTCAGGTGGGTCCAGACCACCTCGCCGTCCTGTCTGTAGTAGGGCTTGTCGCACTGGAAGCTCTCCCGCCGGCCCGCGATCAGGTCCTCGTAGGCGGTCCAGACCTCGGGGCTGTCCTCCGGGTGCACCAGGTCGGTGACCTGACGGCCCTGGAGGGTGTCCAGCCCGGCGCCGAACATCTCCAGGAGCGCGCGGTTGGCGGCCAGGATCTCCCCGTGCACGCTGCCGACGCCGATACCGACTGCGGCGTTCTCGAACAGCGCCCGGAACCGCGCCTCGGACGCGTGCAGCGCCTGCTCCGCCTCGCGCCGCGCCGAGTCGGCGGCGGTGTGGATCGACTCCTGCTGGCGCAGGGTCTTCTCGCGCAGCGCGGCGGCCCAGGCGGCGGCGAACATCCCGGCGCTGCCGGGCACCCGGGAGGGCGCGGTGCGCAACAGCTCCACCGCGCCGACCAGCAGCTCCGGGTCGGTGAAGTGCGCGTTGAGCAGCGCGGACGCGGCCTGGTCCGCATGGCCGTCGCGGATGAGGGCGGTGGTGCGCGCGGCGAGCGCGTCGATCTTCAGCGGGTGCAGCGGGCTGCCGTGCGCGCGCAGCAGCCGTGCCCAGCGCGCCGTGAACTCCGTCTCGGACGACGCGGCCGTCACGGAGCGGCTCCCGGTCCGGCCTGCGGCGGACCTGCCGGTGGCACCCTCATGGCAGACGCCCCACCCCGACCAGGCCCGCCATCCGCTCCGGGTGCGGGCCGACCGTGCCGGGGCTGTCCGGGCGCCACTCGGGCAGGTAGACGATCCCCGGATCGACCAGCTCGAAGCCGTCGAAGAAGGCCGTGATCTCCTCGTGGCTGCGCATCGTGATCGGGGTGCTGGTGCGCTGGTAGATGTCCTGGTGCGAGCCGACCTGGTCGGGACGGCCCTCGCGGCAGGCATGGCAGATCACGATGGCGCTGCCGGGCGGCAACGCGTCCCGCAGCCGGGCGACCAGCTTGTGCGGTCCGGCCTCGTCCCGCACGAAGTGCAGCACGGCGACCAGCAGCAGCGCGACGGGTGCCGAGTCGTCGAGCAGGTCGGCGACCTCCGGGGTGGCCAGCAGCTCGTCCGGACGGGTCAGGTCCGCCTGCACCACGTGGCTGAGCGGGTCGTCGACGAGCAGCGGCAGGCTGTGCGCGACCGCCACCGGGTCGCGGTCCACATAGACGACCCGGGCCTCGGGCTGCACCTCGCGGGCCACCTCGTGGACCGGGCCGACGGTCGGGATGCCCGAGCCGATGTCGAGGAAACGGGTGAAGCCCTCACCGGCCAGGTACTGCACCGAGCGGCGGAGGAAGGCGCGGTTGGCGCGCATGATCTGCGGCAGCTCGGGCCACAGTTCCACGGCCTTGCGCGCCATCTCGCGGTCCGCGGCGAAGTTGTGGCTGCCTCCGAGGTAGTAGTCGTAGACCCGGGCCGCGTTGGGTTTATCCAGGTCGATCCAACTCGGTGACCAACTCTCACGTCGCACGGGAAGCTCCCTCCGCCCGGGAAGGACAGGCATCGGCGGGGTCCCATACTATGACAAAAGCCACATAGTCACCGGGGATTGCAGAGCGGCATGGCTGGATGATGGCGGGACGCATCGAGGAGTACGCGCTGATCGGCGACCTGGGAACGGCCGCGCTGGTCGGCGCGGACGGTTCGGTCGACTGGCTGTGCCTGCCCCGGTTCGACTCGCCCTCCTGCTTCGCCGCGCTGCTCGGCGAGGAGCGGCACGGTCACTGGCGACTCGCCCCCGCGGCGCCCGACGCCGCCCTGGTCGACCGCCGCTACCTTGACGACACCCTCGTCCTGGCCACCCACTGGCGGACCTCGCGCGGGGAGGCGCGGGTGCTGGACTTCATGCCGCGCCGTACCCGCGAGCCACGCCTGGTCCGGATCGTCGAAGGGCTCTCCGGCAGCGTCGAGATGCGCGGCGAGCTGCGGGCCCGGTTCCACTACGGCCGGGTCATGCCGTGGGTGCGGCGCACCGGTCACCACCGGGTCGCCGTGGCCGGACCCGACTCGCTCTGGCTCAGCGTCCCGACCGGCGTGCACACCTACGGCGCGGGCGCGGGGGCCGACGGCTGCACCCGCTCCGAGTTCGTGGTCGCGGCCGGGCAGCGGACCGTCTTCGTGCTGACCTGGCAGCCCTCGCACGTCGCCACCCCCACCCGCTTCGACGCGGGCAAGAGCCTGCGGCAGACCGTCGCGGGCTGGGAGCGCTGGTCGGCCGCCTGCCGCTACCAGGGCCCCTGGCGGGCGGAGGTGATGCGCTCGCTGCTGACGCTCAAGGCGCTGAGCTACGAGCCCACCGGAGGCATCGTCGCCGCGCCCACCACCTCGCTGCCCGAGTGGATCGGCGGCGAGCGCAACTGGGACTACCGGTTCTGCTGGCTGCGCGACTCCAGCCTGACCCTGGCCGCGCTGCTGCGCGGCGGCTACCGCGAGGAGGCCGCGTCCTGGCGACGCTGGCTGCTGCGCGCCATCGCGGGCGACCCGGCCAGGCTCCAGGCGCTCTACGGCGTCGCGGGCGAACGGGCGTTGCCGGAGTCGGTCGCCGACTGGCTGCCCGGCTACCGGGGGTCGCGGCCAGTCCGGGTCGGCAATGCCGCCGTCGGGCAGATGCAACTGGACGTCTACGGCGAGGTCGCCGACACGCTGCACCGCGCGCTGGCCGCCGGGATCCCGATGGAGCGCCAGGTCTGGAGCCTGTTCCGGTCGTTGATGACCGCGGTCGCCGAACGCTGGCGGGAACCGGACGAGGGCCTGTGGGAGGTCCGGTCCGAGCGACGGCAGTTCACCCACTCCAAGGTGATGTGCTGGGTCGCCGCCGACCGTGCCGTCCGGATGGCCGAGCAGACCGGCCTGCCCGCCCCCGTCGACCAGTGGCGCGAACTGCGCGACACGATCCACGCCGACGTCTGCGCCCACGGCTACGACGCCAGGCGCGGGGTCTTCACACAGTGCTACGGCAGTCGCCAACTGGACGCTTCTGCACTGTTGTTGGCGCAGACCGGGTTCCTGCCGCCGACCGACCCCCGGGTGGTGCGCACCGTCGACGCGATCCGGCAGGACCTGGCCGTCGACGGCTTCGTCCGCCGCTACGACGTCCGGGAGCCGGACGTCCCCGGCTCCTCCCCGGATCTGACGGGGGGTGAGGCCGGTGACGGGCTGCACGGCACCGAGGGCGCCTTCCTGGCCTGCAACTTCTGGCTCGCCGAGGCGCTGGCGCTGGGCGGGCGGCCGGAGGAGGGCGCCGAGGTCTTCGCCCGCACCGCCGCCGTGGGCGGCGAACTCGGCCTGCTCAGCGAGCAGTGGGACCCGGCGACCGGCTCCCAGCTCGGCAACGCGCCGCAGGCGTTCACCCATGTCGCCCTGGTCAACGCGGCGTTCGCGCTGGCGGACGTCGCCGCTGCCGGGCGAGCTCCGGGGTGAGCTCCAGGATGAGCTCCGGTCCGTCGCAGACGGCCTTTCGGCGCATTTCCTTGGCCACGCGCCCTCGGTTCATGGTGCGCGCCCTACTCTGTGTCACTCTGCTTGCGCACTCTGTGATGGGAGTGCTAGCAATTGTCACTGAACGCACCTGCCTAGGGATCCCCCTGACCATGCGGCTCACCTTCCTCGGGACCACCTCGAACAACGGCAACTGCCCCACCCTGTACGCGACCGACCGGGGCACCCTGGTGGTCCAGGGCTACGTCGTGACCGACCCGAACGCACGCGACCAGCTGCGGGACCTGCTGCCGGGTGAGGACGCCGTCGAGATCCCGACGGAACTGCTGAGGTTCCTCGGCTGATCTTCCGCACGCGGCCCCAGGGGGTGGCCAGGGCGACGCGGTCCGGGGCAGTGTGGTCCGGTGCGCCGACGGCGGGGGAGGGGCCTGGCCATGACGGACTTTCAGCGCGAGCGCGAGGCGCTCGGCGCCTGGCTGCACCGGCTCCGCCGGGACGCCGGGCTCAACGGCAAGGAGCTGGCCACCCGGCTGGGCTGGGCCGCGTCCAAGGTGTCCCGGATCGAGCACGGTCGGCAGACCCCGACCACCCCGGACGTCGAGGCCTGGTCACGGGCCTGCGGTCGCCCTGACGAGGCGGCCGGGCTCGCCGCCCGGCTGCTCGCGCTGGACAGCCACTACGTCTCCTGGCGCCGCTCGCTGCGCGCGGGCCACGCGCCCCGGCAGCGGGTCGCCGTCGAGCTGGACCGGGAGACGCAACTGCTGCGCGTCTTCGAGTCCGCCATGGTCCCCGGTCTGCTGCAGACCGCCGAGTACGCGCGGTCCGTCTTCTCCAGCCTGATCGCGCTCCAGGGCACCCCGAACGACGTGCCGCAGGCGGTCGAGGCCCGGATGGAGCGTCAACGCGCCCTCTACCAGCCCGATCACGAGTTCCACTTCGTGCTGACCACCGCCGCGCTGCGGGCCCGGCTCTGCCCGCCCGAGGCGCACCGGGGGCAGCTCGACCGGCTGCTCGCCGTCTCCTCACTGCCCGGCGTCCGGCTCGGCGTGATCCCTGACGGGATCGCGCTTCCGCTGGCGCCGCTGCACTCGTTCTGGGCCTTCGACGAGCGGCTGGTCCAGGTCGAGACCTGGACCGCCGAGATCAACGTCACCGACGCCGCCGAGATCGAGCTCTACCTGCGCGTCTTCGAGCACTACGCGGACGCGGCCCGGTATGGCGCGGGCGCCCGGCAGGTCCTCGGCACGGTCCTGGCGGAACTCGGCGGCGGCCCGGCGGACGGGGACCCTGCGGACGGGGACGCGGACGGTCTGGACGGCGAGGGTCTGGACGGCGAGCCCGATCTGATCGACGGGCGAGCGATCCCGCGCACGCCGTGGCTCGACTGAGGCGTTGCGAACGTTGCAGACGTTGCGGACGGGCATCTGACGCATGTTCGCGCAGATGTCCCATAACCCTGCCCTCGAACCGGTGACCGTTACCGGTGAGTTTGCAGCACACGCGGCACTTGATTCGCAATAACGCGCAATCGGGCTCCCCGGGCAGCCTGCGTTTCCCTACCCTTCCCCCTATGGCGGACAGCTCCCCGGCACTCGGCTGGTTGCTCCGTGCCGCGCCCGTCCCCGGCTTCACCCTGGCCGAGTGGAACGGCCGTCCGGACGGCAGCGCCGAACTCGCCGTAGGCGTCGTCTGGGACGCGGTCCGCGCCCAGACAGAACTCGGTATCGAAGCCCTCGACCGGCTCCGCCTCGCCGGATACGCGGGGCCGGCGCTCTGCGCGGTCCCCGAGGGCCTGGTCTCCGTGCTCGTCCCCGTCGGCACGGCGAGCTCCTGGGCGGAGCCGATCGCGGGCGTCTGCGTGGTCGGGCGGGGCGAGTCGCTGCGGGTACCGGTGCCGCGCTGCTCGCACGGCCCGTACCACTGGCTGATCCCGCCCGACGGGAGCGGTGCCCTCACCGACCCCTGCCGACTGCACCGGGCGCTGCTCCACGCGTCCGACGTCTACGCGGCGGTGCGCGGATGAGCCCCGCGGGTGCTCGGGTTCAAGAGCCCAACGGCCCAAGGGCCCAGCAGCTCAATACCGCACCGTGATCCGCCGGGCCGGGCCGTCCACACGGATCTCGCCGCCGTAGGGGAGCAGCACCTGCGGATCGGTGTGGCCGAAGTCGACGTCGAAGACGGCCGTCGTCTGCGGCGCGTACGTCTCCAACGCCCGTAGCACCGCCGCCCGTTGGTCCGCCCGGTAGCGGGCACGCCGCTCGGCGGGGACGGGCGCGAAG
The DNA here is from genome assembly GCF_041262485.1 of Streptacidiphilus sp. BW17. Lineage (NCBI taxonomy): Bacteria > Bacillati > Actinomycetota > Actinomycetes > Kitasatosporales > Streptomycetaceae > Streptacidiphilus > Streptacidiphilus sp. BW17. Next base: position 72,166 of record NZ_JBGCCR010000017.1, read on the forward strand.
AAGTTCTGCGCCTTGGCCCGCGCCATCAGCAGCGCCGGGAACTGACGCAGCAGGCCGCGCTCGCCCATGTTGCGCAGGATGCGGAAAACGGTCGTGGCATCCGGTTGCTCCTCCGAGGTCTCCAGGAGCAGCACGCCGCCCGCGTATCGCTCGGGGGGAAGGATCTCGCGGTCGGCCATCAGCAGCCAGGAGAGGATCTCCAGATTCCCGCCCCAACTCCGGCCGGTGACGACCCGGTCCGCGTTGTGCCAGTGCCACGGCGAGGCCGGCTCCGACTGCGGCTCGGCCGCGAAGGTGGACTCCTCCGCCCAGCTGCCGGTGATGTCGCCGAAGCGGCCCGGCTCGGGGAGCGCGTACTCGCCCGGCTGGCCCGACTCGCCCGGCTTGCCCGAACCGAACAGCGCGGCGCGCCACGACTCCGCCGTCAGCGGGTGCATGGCCCCCGGGCGGCCCAGCTCGCACATCACCGAGCCGCCGTGGTAGCTGACGATGCCGAGGTTGTGGAGCAGCACGAGCAGGTTGGTGTTGTCGCTGTACCCGAGGAACGGCTTCGGGTTGGCCCGCAGCAACTCGCGGTCGAGCAGCGGAAGCACCGTCAACTGGTCGTCGCCACCGATGCTGGAGATCACCGCCTTGACGGTGGGGTCCCCGAAGGCCGCATGGAGGTCGTCGGCGCGCTGCTGCGGCGTCGAGCCCATCCGCCGGGTGCTCGGGTACTCCACCGGCTCGAGCTTGAACTCGTCCCGGAGCCGCTGCAGCCCGAGCTCGTACGGGCGCGGGAAGAGCCCCGGCAGCCCGGAGGAGGCGGAGACCACCGCGACGCGGTCGCCGGGCACAGGCTTCGGCGGATAACGAAGATCGTCCATGCCCGCGGAGCGTAGCCCGGCGAGGCCGGGCCACGCTCCCGGTTTTCCTACGGCAGGAAGAAGGTCAGTTCCCGCCCGCGCGGCGGGCGGCCTGCTCGCGCTCGGCCTGCTGCTTCTCCTTGATCCGCACGGCCTCCTTGCGGACCTCCAGCTGGTTGGCGCGCTCGTGCTGGAGCCAGAGCGGGTTCTCGGCCTTGAGGGCGTCGATCTCCTCGGTGGTCAGCGCCTCGGTCACCCCGCCGCGGGCCAGGCCGGAGATGGAGATGCCGAGCTTGGTCGCGATCACCGGACGCGGGTGCGGCCCGTTGCGGCGCAGGTCGGCCAGCCACTGCGGCGGGTTGGCCTGGAGCGCGTTCAGCTCGTCCCGGGAGACGACCCCCTCCTGGAACTCGGCGGGCGTGGCGGGCAGGTACACGCCGAGCTTCTTCGCCGCCGTGGCGGGCTTCATCGTCTGGGTCGTCGTGGGCTTGCTGTCAGTCATGGCACAAGGGTAGCGAGCGGAAAGCCTGCCTGATCACAGCCGGTGATCACAGCCGGTAACCTGGGCCCGTGACAGACTCGCCCGCAACCGCTCCCTTCCGGCTCGCCTACGTCCCGGGGGTGACGCCCGCCAAGTGGGTGCGCGTCTGGAACGAACGGGTTCCCGAGACCCCGATCGCCCTCCAGCTGGTCCCGGCGGGTGAGGGTGAGGCGACTCTCCACGGCGGCGGCGCGGACGCCGGGCTGGTTCGGCTGCCGGTGGACAAGACGCACCTCAGCGCGATCCCGCTCTACACGGAGACCACCGTCGTGGTCGTCCCCAAGGAGCACGAGCTGGCCGACGCGGAGGAGGTCTCCGTCGCGGAACTGGCCGAGGTGGTCGTGCTCCATCCGCTCGACGACGTCCTCGGCTGGGATGAGGGCACGCCCGGCGAGCCCGCGTTCGAGCGTCCGGCGACGACTGCGGACGCGGTGGACCTGGTCTCGGCGGGCATCGGCGTGCTGATCGTCCCTCAGTCCCTGGCCCGGCTGCACCACCGGCGCGACCTCACCTACCGGCCGCTGACGGACGCGCCGCAGTCGCAGATCGCGCTCTCCTGGCTGCAGGACCGGACGACCGACCTGGTCGAGGAGTTCATCGGCATCGTGCGCGGTCGCACGGTGAACAGCTCGCGCGGCCGCAGCCAGGCCGAGACGCCCGCCACAAAGGAGTCCAAGGCGACGGCGGCCAAGAAGAAGCAGCCGAAGTCCCAGCCGCAGAAGCAGTCCGGCCGTCCCCGTTCGGGCGGGGGCGGCGCTGCGGCCGGCGGCGCGCGGAAGCAGACGCCACGGCGCGGCAAGCCGCGCCGCTGAGGCCGCTGCTCACACCGCGACCGGCTCCGCCACGTACGGCGCGAGTACCAGCCGGATGACCTCCTCCAGCCGCGCGAACGCGTCGCCCAGCGTGGAGCGGCCGGTCACCCAGTCGACCAGTTCGCTGTGCCACGCCGCGTCGATGATGTGCGGAACGACGTTCCTCGCGGTCGGCGGCACCTCCGGCATCAGCGCGAGCAGCTTGGCCCGGCCGGAGTTGCCCATGGCCTCGACCACCTCGCTGGCGAAGGGGTCCGTGGACACGGCGACCGAGACCAGCAGCCGGGCCAGGTTGGGCTGTCGCTGCAGTGCCCGCATCCCGCGGTGCACGAAGCGCACCACCCGGTCCGACCCGCTGCCCCGCTCGGCCAGGGCCGCGGGCGAGCCCCGCACCTCGGTCGCCAGGTCGTCCATCAGCATCGCCCGCCAGTCCGACGCGGCGGCGGCCAGCAGGTGGTCCTTGGACGAGAAGTAGCGGTAGGTCGTCCCGAGCGCCACCCCGGAGCGTTCGCTTACCTGCTTCATCTGCAGCCGTTCGACCCCGCCTTCCGCGACCAGCGCGAGGGCGGCGTCGATCAGGTGTTTCCGGCGTTCCAGTTGGCGGGGAGACATGGTCTCGACCGGCCTGGGGGACAGGTCTACCTTGGACACCCGGCCATCCTACCGGGAACCGCGTTGCACGTGTATGACGCCTCATCAGCTGATCCGACCACCACCGACCTGCACAGACGGCAGTATCGGTGGAACAGCGTTCTCGCCCTGAGGACATCGGGCGCCGGGCCCTACGGCTTCTCCTTCTGCTACTCGAACTCGAAGCCCACGCGGCGCTGGACCGCTGCGCGCTAGAGGCCGCCGCCCTCGTGCTCCTCGCCGTCCGCCGCGCAGCGTTGGAGGCTCTCGCCGCGGGCGACCCGGGCTCCGACGTCGGAGGCCTCGCGCTCCCAGCGGTTGCCGGGATCGCTGAGGCCGGCGGGCGCGTCGTGCTGGGTGGTGTGGTGGATCTCGTGGGCCATCGTCTCGACGTCGCGCAGAACGCTCGCGTTCTGGACGACGATGTTGTTGCCGACGGTGTACGCCCTGGCGTTGATGCTCGCGGCGGCCTGCTCGTCGACCGAGACCCTGACGTGGTCGAGACTGGTGCCGAAGGCCTGCTCCATGGTCGTGCGCACGCCGTTCGGCAGCCGGCTGCCGCCACGCCCGGCCGTCCTCGCGGCCTCCTGCACGGCGTTGTCGTCCTGCACGGCGTTGTCGCCGTGGCCGGCGCCCTCCTGGTTCCGCTCGCGCCCGATCATCCGGGCGACGGCGGCGTTCCCGACCGCGCGTTGCAGGGCGCCCAGCGAGCCCGCCTGAAGCGGTCCGCCGCGCCCGGCGGCGGCCATGGCGGCACCGAAGGCCGGAAGCGTGCCGGGACTCCGAACGGGGCCGCGTGGCGTGGCCGAGTCGCGGTCGCTGCCGGCGTTCTGGTGGGGCTCCGTGGTGTGCCGCATGGAGGTATCCGTTCTGACGAGATCTCTGACATCGCCTCGGAATTCGACTCTGTCGCAGTAACTGCGGGGAAGCAAGGGCACGTTGGGCTGTAGTGCGCCAATTCGGGCGGCCCGAGGGTTCATCCGACCGCAGCTTGGGCCGTGTCCGCGGGCAGCGGCAGGCGGGCGGTGACCTGGAAGCCGCCGTCGGAGTGGGGGCCCGCGGTGAGGGTGCCGCCGAGGAGGGCGGTGCGTTCGCGCATGCCGGTGATGCCGAAGCCCGCGCCGACGCCGTTGGGGCTGTTGGGACTGTTCGGGGTGTTCAAGCCGGAGGTGCCGCGACCGGAGTCGAGGATCGTCAGCGTCAGGTCCTGTGCCCCGTAGGCGATGTCGACCGTGCAGCTCGGCGTGTCCGCGTGGCGGACGACGTTGGTCACCGCCTCCTGGACGATGCGATAGGCGGAGAGCTCGATGTCCGGCGGCAGCGGGCGTGCCTCGCCGACGCGGCGGAGCGTGACCCGGACGCCTGCCGCCGCCGTCGCCTCGGCGAGCCGGTCGAGGTCGGTGAGGGAGGGGGCGGGTGCGCTGAGGTCGGGGGATGACGCGGCCGTCGGGTCGGCGTCGGAGCGGCGCAGGGCGACGAGGGTGCGACGGAGTCCGGCCAGGGTCTCGCGGCTGGTGGTCTCGATGATGCTGAGCGCGGCCTGCGCCTCGGCGGGCTGGGTGTGGACCACCCGGCTCCCCATGCCTGCCTGGATGGCGATGATGCCGATGCTGTGCGCGACCATGTCGTGCAACTCGCGGGCGATCCGGAGCCGCTCGGCGGTGACCGCCTCGGCGACCGCCTGCGCGCGCGTCGCCTCCGCGTGCTCGCGGCGCTCCCGGGCCAGCAGGCCCATGGTGTAGGCGGTGGCGATTCCGAGGGCGACCAACACCTCGGTGCTGATGAAGGCGTCGGGCCCCCGCGAGAACGCGGCCACCATCAGCACCTGGACCACCAGACTCACGACCGCCGCCCAGACGCCCGTACTCCGGCGGCAGCGGCCCACGATGACGCCGAGCAGGATGTCCGGGACCACGAACAGCAGGAACACCAGCGGCGTCCGGTCCCGTCCGGGGATGGCCGCGATCATCAGGCAGACCAGGGGCAGCGTGACGCCGAGTGTCAGCACCGGACGCCGACGGGCCGCAGGGACCAGCAGGAACATGGTCAGCAGCGCGCCCAGGAACAGGGCGCCCCATTCCGCGCGGGCGGCGATGCCGTAGAGCAGTACCAGCATGGCAATCGGGTAGGCCACCAGGCCCAGCCATGTCGAGACGTGATCTCGCCGACGACTGTGGGCGGTGCTCTCGGCACGGGGCGGCGGGGCTGCGGTGTCCATGCGGCCGAGCGTAGGGGGAGGACCTCAACACCGCATCGACCTGCGGGATTACGCCCACGGGCGGATCGGACGCACGGCGAGGGGGCTGCTCACGGAGCGGGGTGCGGGCGCTCCCGGATCAGTGCCTCCTGGACGACGGACGCGACCAACTGTCCCTCGCGGGTGTAGAACTCGCCCTGGGCCAGCCCGCGACCGTCCGACGAGCTCGGGCTGCGTTGGGCGAAGAGCAGCCACTCGTCGGCGCGGAACGGGCGGTGGAACCACATCGCGTGGTCCAGCGAGGCCAGGCTGATGTGGGACGGCTCGGTGCGCTCGGCGCGCGGGAGTTGGAGGTGGAGCGCCGCCGTCGAGGCCAGCGTCAGATCGGAGAGGTAGGCCAGCGCGCAGACGTGCATCAGCGGCTCGTCGGCGGGCAGCTTCTGCGCCGACTTCAGCCAGACGAACTGCTGCGCGACGCCCGGCAGCTCCTGCGGCTGTCCGGGCAGGTCGCGCGGGACGATGCGCATGTCCAGGGTGAGCCGGCCGGTGGACCCCCAGTAGTTCTCCGGGCCGCCCGCCGCCCAGGCGGCGTACGGGTCCGGCAGGTTCTCCGGGCCGGGGAGGTTCGGCATGACCGCCTGCCGGTCGGGGCTCTCCTCGGGGCGCTTGAAGGACGCGGACAGGGTGAAGACCGCCTCGCCGCGCTGGATCGCGGTGACCCGGCGGGTGGAGTAGGAGCCGCCGTCGCGCAGCGCGTCGACCTCGTAGACCAGCGGGCGGCGCGGATCGCCGGGTCTCATGAAGTAGCCGTGCAGCGAGTGCACCTGGCGTCCCTCGGCCACCGTCCGCCCGGCGGCGACCAGCGCCTGGGCGGCCACCTGCCCGCCGAAGGCGCGCAACGGCGCGCCCGCATGACACCAGCCCCGGAACAGGCCCTTGTCGATCTCGTCGAGGCTGAGCAGGTCGACGAAGCTGGTGATGGCGGTGGGCTGGGGCGTTGCGGCGGTCACCGGTACATCGTTTCAGACGCCAACCACCGTGTGCCTGTGACATGTGCGACATTGCCTGCGGCCAGGAGCTGGAGCCTGGTTCAAGGGAGCTTTGCCGTGCTGGGGACTCGGATCGAGTGCCCGCCTGCGGTCCCGTGGGGATCGTTGCGGAACGTGTGATGACGCGGCCCGGGGCAGACGGCGTGGTCAATAGGGCGTCAAGGCAAGCCACCCGGACATCAGGGAAGCGTCAAGGGATTTCGCAGGCAATCTCCCATGGTGTCCAATGAATCCAAGAGAGATCACTCCGATAGCCAGGAACGTCGATAGCTTTTGGGGATTCTCGCCAACGAATGCCAATCCGACCCGTACCGGTCGGCAGTGTCAGCGAAAGAAGCGAAGCATCATGGCCCAGAACCGCGTCGTCGTGGGCGTCAACGGATCCGAGAGCAGCCTGGCCGCGCTGCACCGCGCCGCCGATGAGGCGCGCCGCCGGGGCGCCGTCCTGGTGCCGGTGCTGGTCTGGCACCCGGTCGGCGGCGAGATGGCCTACCGCAGCCACCCGTGTCCGCCGCTGCTGAAGCAGTGGGAGCAGGCCGCCTGCGACCGCCTCGACGCCGCCTTCGACCAGGCCTTCGGCGGTTGCCCGGCCGACCTGAAGGTCGAACCCCTGGTCGTCCGAGCCGAGCGGCCCGGTCCAGCCCTGGTGGAGATCGCCGACCGGCCCAGCGACCTGCTCGTGGTCAGCACGGGCAAGCAGGGCCGACTGGCCCGCCTGTTCCACGGCTCCGTCAGCCGCTACTGCCTGGCCCACGCGCGAGGTTCCGTCCTCGGCGTGTCCCCGACCGCCACGACGGAACCGACGCGCCCGGCCCAGGGCAGTGAGCCGTCGCGCCGCGCCACCTTGTCGACGGCTGCCTGACCCGGCCCCGAGCATGTGCTCGCCGTGGACCAGGCGGGGCTCCCGTCGCCTGGGGCGCAGGGAGCTGTACCACCGAGCGCAGGCTGAACCTCGTCAGGTTTCGAAGCAGTGGGCGTCCAGCGCCGGAGACCTGTGTCCGGGTGAGCTGAGCACTCCGCCGGAGGAATGCGGGAGCGGGCGACGGATTTTCGGGTTGCGGCTGGTCTGGATATCAATCGATCCGACCAGTCCAGTCGCCAGGAGAATCCGATGTCCGCTCCCCTTCAGACCGCACTCGTCACCGGCGCGAGCCGCGGCTTCGGCCGCGCCATCGCCGCCGCACTCGTCGCGGGCGGAGCCCGCGTCCTCGGGGTCGCCCGGAACGAGACCGAGCTCGCCACCGTGCGCGACGAGCTCGGCGCCAACTTCGTACCTGTCGTCGGCGACGCCACCGACGACGCGCTCGCCCACCGGATCCTGGGCGAGTACCGCCCCGACCTGCTCGTGCTCAACGCCGGCGCGGCGCCGCATCTCGGGGCCCTGCACGAGCAGACCTGGGAGACCTTCAACACCAACTGGAACGTCGACACCCGGCAGGCCTTCGCCTGGACCCGCGCCGCGCTGCGGGCGCCGCTGGCGCCCGGCAGCGTCGTGGTGGAGATGTCCAGTGGCGCCGCGCTCAAGGGCTCCCCGCTGAGCGGCGGTTACGCGGCCGCCAAGGCGGCGATCCGGTACATCAGCGGCTACGCCGCGGACGAGTCGGCGCGGGCCGGGCTCGGGATCCGGTTCGTCGCACTCCTGCCGCAGCTGACGCCGACGGGGATCGGGTCGGACGGGGTCGACGGGTACGCCGCGCGGGCGGGCGTCGACCGGGAGACGTTCGTGAAGGGCCTGGAGCCGATCCTGACGCCGGAGCTGGTCGCGAAGGCGGTCCTCCAGGTCGCGACGGATCCGGACAGCTCGGCCGAGTACGCGGTCAGCGGAGCGGGGCTGCGCCCGCTCGACCGATAGCGCCCCGCCGGACCGGCCCTAGAGTGGACGTCATGGTCTCGGACCTCCAGTTCGCCGCGCTGACCGAGCCGTTCCGGCCGGAGCTGCTCGCGCACTGCTACCGGATGCTCGGCTCGATCCACGACGCCGAGGACCTGGTGCAGGAGACGTATCTGCGGGCGTGGCGCGGCTTCGACCGGTTCGAGGGCCGCTCCTCCGTCCGGCGCTGGCTGTACAAGATCGCCACGATGGCCTGCCTGACCGCGCTGGAGACGCGCACCCGACGCCCGCTCCCGTCCGGGCTCGGCGCGCCGGAGGACGACCACCGGGTCGCGGTCGCGGACCGGGAGCCGAGCGTGCCGTGGCTGGAGCCGGCGCCGGACAGCCTGCTGGGCGGAGGCGGTGACGACCCGGCGGCGGTCGTCGCCGCACGCAGCGGCGTGCGCCTGGCGTTCATCGCCGCGCTCCAGTTCCTCTCGGCGCGCCAGCGGGCGGTGCTGACGCTGCGTGACGTGCTGGCGTTCCGGACCGCCGAGGTCGCCGAGATGCTCGACACGAGCGTCGCGGCCGTCGACAGCGCGCTGCGACGCGCCCGCGCGACGCTCGCCGACGCCGGGCCTGTCGCCGACGACCTCGCCGAACCGGACGAGCCGGCGAGGCGCTCCCTGCTCGACGACTACGTGGACGCCTTCACCCGGGCCGACGCCGACGCGCTGGTGCGGTTGCTTCGCGCCGACGTCGAGTTGGAGATGCCGCCGATCCCGACCTGGTTCACCGGCCGCGTGGCCGTCACCGGCTTCCTGTCCGCGCGCGTCCTGCGGCCGGGCCTGTGGCGGATGTACCCGACCCGCGCCAACGGCCAGCCGGCCGTCGTCATCCGCAAACGCGACGAGGACGGGGCCTACCAGCCCTACGGGGTCCAGGTCCTGACCCTGATCGGCGCCCGGGTCGCACGCATCACATCCTTCAACGACCCGAGCCTGGTCCCACTCTTCAGCGCGGCCCGTGCTGTCTAGGGGCGCGGGGCGCGGGGCGCGAGGCTCTGCTTGAGGCTCGCACCGGCTTTTCTGGTCTTCACCCGGGCCGCGGGACGAGTGCCGCTCACGGCTCGACACAGCGACAGCAGGGCTGCGAGGAGGGATGGTCGGGCGGCTTCAGCGCGCGAAGTTGCCGCCGAGTTTGCGGAAGTCCCAGGAGGTGAGTGTCTCGGGCGTGAGCCGGAGCCAGGCGTGGCGGCCGTCGTGGAACATGGTCGCACCGAAGCCGTACTTGACCGCGAAGACCTTCTCCACCGCTTCCAATTCCGGCACCGGCGCGCCCGTGCCGGTGCGCGGTGCCTCGCCGACGCGTTCCACCCGGCCGGTGAGCTCGACGCCGCGCAGGTCGCCGTACTCCTCGCCGGTGTCGACGACGACGGCGATGCGTGGGTCACCCGCAAGTTCGGCCCAGCGGCGGCTGCGGGTGATCGAGTAGAGCCAGAGGCAGCCGCCGTCCCAGGCGAACCAGAGCGGGGTGGCGTGCGGGCGGCCGTCCACGGCGACGGTGGCGACCCGGCAGACGCGCTGCTCGGCGAGGAAGGCGTCGCGCTCCTCCGGGGACATCATGATGCGGCGTCCGTGTCGCTGGTCACGCATGCTGCGGCCCTTCCGTCCGTGCCTACAGGTGCGGGATGGTGGTGGTTGACGGTGCGTCAGACAGCAAGTAGAACCTGTTCTCGTTGAATGCGCCAGATCCTTCGAAGGCGCGGATTCCGACCACGACCGCGACCCGGGAGGCCGTGCATGGGACGCTTCGAGACGCTGGGATACGACCTCGGCACGGACGGTGTCGCCTGGGTGACCCTGGACCGGCCGGAGGTCCACAACGCCTTCGACGCCCGCATGCTCCGCGAACTGCGCACCCTCTGGCGCGAACTGCGCGAGGACGACGCGGTCCGGGTGGTCGTGCTGACCGGCGCGGGCGACCGCGCCTTCTGTACCGGCGTCGACCGCGGGGCGCTCGGCGACCCGGAACTCGCCATCGGACAACGCGGCGCGACGCCGCTGCACTTCGACGACCCCGGCGACTGGATCAGCCCGAAGACCGCGGGCGACCTGTGGAAGCCGGTCATCGCCGCCGTGAACGGCATGGCCTGCGGTGGCGCGTTCTACCTCCTCGGCCAAGTGGAGTTCATCATCGCCGCCGAGCACGCCACGTTCTTCGACCCGCACACCAGCTACGGCATGGCCTCCGTCTTCGAGTCGATGGCCATGCTGCAGCGCATGCCGCTCGGCGAGGTGATGCGGATGCAGCTGACCGGCAGTCACGAACGGCTCTCGGCACGGCGGGCGTACGAGATCGGGTTGGTGCAGGAGATCGTGCCGGGCGAGCGGCTGCGTGAGGCGGCGGCGCGCGTCGCGGCGGCGATCGCCTCGCAGCCGCCGCTCGCGGTCCAGGCGACGGTGCGGGCGGTCTGGTACGCGCAGGAGTTGGGGTACCGGCAGGCGCTGGAGGTGGCGAAGACGCTGATCCATGTCGGTAACGACCCGGCGTCACTGGCCGAGGGCCAGGCGGCGTTCGCCTCCGGCGCGCGGCTGCCGTGGCGACTGCGGTGACGGCTGCGCTGACGGATGCTTCTGCTGCCGCCGGACCCTGGTGAACGGTGGTACGCGGGACGTAGGTTGGCGATCATGACGGAGGAGTTCTCGTGGGAGACCGAAGCCGCCCGCTATGACGAGTCGCGTGGCGGGGAGGCGCGTGCGGAGTCGGCCGCGGCCGGGTTGGAGGCACTGCTGCCGGACGACGTGCGGCTGCTCGCGGACGTCGGCGGCGGGACAGGGATCATCGGCCGACGGCTGCGCAGGGACGGCCGGGACGGGCGCGGTAGCCGCGACGTGGTGGTCGTCGACCTGACGCACAACATGCTCGCCCAGGCCGCGCGGCGACTCCCCGGCGGCCGGGCGGTGCGCGCCTGCGCCGACCGCCTGCCTTTCGCGGACGGGACGTTGGACGCGGTCACCTGCGTCTGGCTGCTCCATCTGGTGCCCGACAGCGGCCCGTTGATCGCCGAGTTCGCCCGGGTGCTGCGGCCGGGCGGAGTGTTGGCGACCACGGTCGACAAGGACGCGTGCCACAACGTCGGCAGTGACATCGACGAGGTGCTCGGCGACCTTCGGCCGCATGTCGACAACGCCGTCGGTCGCGCCGAGCCGGACGCGCGGCACCGCGTCGTCTCCTTCGGTGCGGCGGTGGGCCTTGCGCCCGTGGGGGAGTCGTCCTTCGTTTCCCCGGGGCGCGGCCCGTCCCCGGCGGCGGTCGTGGACCTCATCCGCCGGGATCGGTACCAGTTCTGGGCGCGGCGTCTCGGTGCCGGGGACCGTGACACGATCCTCGACGGGCTGGCCGCCCTTCCCGACCAGGACCGCAGGCGTCCGGACCCGACGTTCCGGCTGCTCGCGCTGTGCAAGGCCGCCTGACCGATGTCGGGACCGGGTGTTCCGGCTAGACGGCTGCCATCATCTTCTGGATCGCCTGGCGGCTGACGCCCAACTCCCGGGCCACGTCGGCCTGGGAGAAGCCCTCGGCGAGGAGCCGGTCGATCAGCTTGCGCCGCTCGCGGCTCAACCGCAGGGCCTCGCTGTGGTGCTCGACGGCCTTGGCCCGAACCTGCTTGAGCTCTTCGAAGAGGTCCGCATGCGCTGCGGACTCGATCTGCTTCACCATGCGTCCAGTATGACAACCCCTGGTTGTCAGTGTCAACCAGGGGTTGTCAGGCCTGGCATGGTTGCGGGCCATGGCATGGGTTGCCGGTCAGACCGTGGGCGCGCCGACCTGGGTGTCGTCGTCCGGGTCGCGGTCCTCTGTCCGGTCCAGGACCTCGGTCTCCGCCGTCGGGTCGACCGTTCCGGCGGCGAGGGTACCGTCGTCCGCGCCCGAGGCGGCGACCGCTCGCCACCACGGGCGCTGCGGCAGTGGCTCGCCGGGCTCGAAGGGCTCGCCGGGACGTGGGGTGGCCAGCGGGACGTCGTGGGCGATCGCGGCGGCCAGGGTGCGCTCGGCCGGCTCCTCCCAGCTGTGCGGGGCCAGGTCGAAGGTGCACCAGTGGATCGGCAGCAGGACGCCGCCGCCCAGGTCGAGGTGGGCGCGGACGCCCTCCTCGGGCGTCATGTGGACCTGCGGCCAGAACTCGCCGTACGCGCCGACCTGGATCATCGCCGCGTCGAACGGCCCGTGCTGTGCGCCGATCCCGGCGAAGCCGGGGAAGTAGCCGGTGTCGCCGCTGTGGAAGACGCGGTGCTCGCCGCCGGCGACCACCCAGGACGCCCACAGGTGCAGCGGGCTGGGGCGCGGCCCGCGCGAGCAGTAGTGCCGGGCCGGCGTCGCGGTCAGCGTCAGCCCGGCGACCTCGGCGGACTCGTGCCAGTCCAGCTCCACGATCCGGTCCGCGGGGACGCCCCAGAACTCCAGGTGCGCGCCGACGCCCAGCGGCGCGGCGAAGACCGCGTCCGATCCGGCCAGCATCCGCACGGTGGGCATGTCGAGGTGGTCGTAGTGGTCGTGGGAGATCACCACGACGTCGACGGCGCCGAGCTCGGCCGGCGGGATCGGGTTCGGGTGCAGGCGACGCGGTCCGATGCCGGGGACGGGTGCGCAGCGCTCGCCGAAGACGGGGTCGAACAGGACGCGCCTGCCGCCGATCTCCGCCAGCACGCCCGCGTGGCCCAGCCAGGTCAGCCGCAGGCCGGTGACGGGTGGCACGGCCAGCTGCTCGGCGGTCAGCCGGTGCACGGGGATGGCCTGCGCCGGGCGGCGTCGGGCGCGGTTCTGCGTCATGGCCGCGCGGATGTTGTTGAAGCCCGAGCCGGGCAGCAGACGATCGGTGGGGACCGGGTTGCGGAAGGCACCGTCGACGAAGTTCGGCGAGCGCATGATCCGGGCCAGCCGTTCGCCGGTCGGTTCGGCGCCGAAGCCCTCCGGGCGGACCCGTCTGATCAGCGAGACCGAGAGCGAGCCGAGCGTGGACCGGTCGGTCGCTGAGATGGACCGGTCGGTCGGTGAAGCGGTGGACTCGGGACGGGCGGGACCGGGCACGGCACCTCCAGGCGACGCGCGAGGGACGCGCGATCCCTCTGGGCGATCTTTCGGGTCGATACGTCGGACGATCTGCAGTCTGCGCCTCGTTGCTACTCGAAGCTCACTCGAACGTCGAGTGGACGCCCGATGTGACGTCTGACTCGGCGGTCGCAGCAACGTGCGAAGCAAACGTTCGCGGCGCCTTACGCAGCGTACCCGGATGATCGCCCGCGTACCGGGGACGATCATCCGGACCCGGTGCCCGGTCCCGGCGGGGTCACCGCCGGGTTGCCCGTCCGTCAGGCGTAGAAACGGGTGATGGTGTCCGCGACACAGTGCGGCTTGCCGCCGTCCTTGCCGCTGATCGTGAAGCGGACCACGGCCTGGAGCCCGCCGGTGACCTCGGTCGCGGAGACCAGTTCGGCGGTCGCCCGAACGGACGAGCCCACCGGGACCGGGGCCGGGAAGCGGACCTTGTCCGAGCCGTAGTTCACGGCCATCCGGATGCCCTCGACGCCGTAGCACTCCTTCGCCAGCACGGGGATCAGGGAGAGCGTCAGGTAGCCGTGCGCGATCGTGGTCCCGAACGGCCCGTCCTTGGCGCGCTCCGGGTCGACGTGGATCCACTGGTGGTCGCCGGTGGCCTCGGCGAACAGGTCGACCCGCTTCTGGTCGACGACGTGCCATTCGCTGGTGCCGAGTTCGGTGCCGACGGCTGCGGCGAGGTCTGCGAGGGACGCGAAGATGGTCATGGAACCGGAGCGTAGCCCTCGGTCACGGCCACCTGAATGTGGCGCAGCTCACATGCGCGGGCGGCACGTGCGCCCCCTCGATGCACACGGCGTACGCCGCCAGCCGCGGACGCATCCGCGCACCTTCCCGCACGCCTTCGCTCGGACCGCACGCCACCATCCGGGGTTTTCCCTCCGGGCCAGGGGGTACAGGGAGCTGGCAGGCGGATGTGGCTGGTGGGAACCGGTGCGAGGACGCGCGGTGGCCGGTCGGTGTCCGCGGGGGCCTGCGGATCTGACGGTGGAAAACCGACGGCAGCGGTGCCTCGAACGACGGGTCCGACCCGGCGCCGGGCTTGGGGGTGTGGTGGATCTCGCGGTGGAGCTGGTGCTCCTGGGGGCGGAGTGCCCGGACGAGCGTGCGTTCGGCGGGTCGCTGGGCGCTGCCGAGGGTGCGCAGCGCTTCTGGCGTGCGGTGACCGGCACACTGCTGGACGCCGGGCCCGGTCGCTGCCGGGTCACCTCCGTCCATCCCGAGGCGGACGCCAACGCGATGCTGTCGGCGCTCAAGGAGGCGGCCTCGCGCGGCGGACGGCTGCTGGTGGTCTACCTCGGCGGTCAGTTGGCCTGGGACGAGCGCAGGCGGCGTCCCGCGCTGGTGACGGCGGGCAGCCTGCGGGAGAACGCGGCCCGGCGCGGCCTGCCGTGCGACTGGGTCACCAGCGCGATGGCGCACGGCACGCAGCAGGAGGCACTGCTGGTGCTGGACCTGGCCGCCGATTCGGTCGCCTGGCAGGAGTGGCCCGCCTGGGCGGAAGCCGAGCTGGAGGTTCCCGCCTGGGGTCGGGTCGTCCGCTACGACGCGCATCGGCGGGGGCGCGGGGCCGAGGACATGTGCGCCGGGGCGCTCGCGGAGGAGCTCACCGAGCTGCTGGACGCAGGCGCGCCCGGTGCGCCCGCCGCGCTCGACGTGCGGGAGCTCGACGCGCGGCTGGAGCTTCTCGGATGCCTGGGCGCGCGTCCGGAAAGGCGCGTTTCGCACGCGCGTGAGCGGGGCGCGCGGGTGGCGGGCGCTCCGATCCATCACATCGGCCCGCCGGGGGAGTGCAGGTTGTTGCTGCGCAACCGGTCGGTGCTGCGCGGGGCGCTGCGCTCCGTCTCGCGGTGAACGGAAGCGAAAATGCCCCGGGGCATTGACGTGCGCATTACGACGGGGAGAATTTCAGCCACATCCGGGGACAGCGGACGCTGTGAGGCATAGGGTGCTGAACACCGTCAATCTGGGAATCGACGGCAAGGGGGGAGCCATGCGGCGCCTGGGTACCGTGCTCCGAAACCGCCCTTCACACCGCGTCTCTGACGACACGTCAACTGGGGCCGCACGCCCGCGCGGACCGGTTCCCGCCGCGGTCAAGGCCGTGGTCGCCGCCTCGGCTGCGTTCTCCGTGGCCGTGCTCGCCGGCTGCGGCAGCGGTGGCAGCGCGGAGACGCTGAACGGCGCGCCCTCGAAGGAGGCCACGCCCCCCGCACCCGCCGGGCTTGCCGCGCCCAGCGTCGCCGGGCCCGACGCGGACTTCGTGCTCCGCGCCTACGCGGGCTACTGGGCGGCCCAGGTGCGCGCCATGTCCACCGGCCAGGCGGACGGGAGCGACCTGTCCACCTACGCCACCGGCGAGGCGCTGAGCGACAGTTACGCCGACGTGGTCCGGCTCGTCGGCGGCGGCCTGCGGATGCGCGGAGCTCCGGTCTCCGACCCGAAGGTGACCTCGGTCGGGGCGCTGTCCGGCGCGTCCGGGGTCGACCAGGCCACCGTCGTCGACTGCCTCGACGTCTCCGGCTGGCACCAGGTGCTCGCCTCCAGCGGGCGGACCGACGAGCCGGCGACGCGGCTGACGCGCTATCAGGTCGTCGCTACCGCACGCACCGTCAGAGGAGTGTGGATGATCTCCCAGATCACGCGCGAGACGGACAAGCCATGCTGACCCCGACGTCGACCCGGCCCTCTCCCCGTGCGGTGACGTCCACCGTGACGCGCATGGCCGCCGCGCTGCTGCTGGTCCTCGGCGGTGTGGTGGGCGGGGTGATGGGCGCGGCCGGTGCCGCGCACGCGGCCGTGTCGCCGTGCGCCAACTCCTACGTCTGCGTCGTCGTCGGGACCCCGGGGTCCGGCGGCGGTGCGCAGGGCGGCGGAGGCTCCGGCGGCGCCGGAGGCGGGAACGGGGCCTGCTACTACCAGAACCAGGTCGAGCCCTGCTACATCCCGGGCATCGGCGCGCTCGACTCCGGCGACGGCTGTTACTACATCCAGATGCAGCCGCAGCCCCCGGCCGGTGACCCGCTCTGGCAGGGGCACAAGCCGGGCGACGGTGCGATCTACGTCCGCACCTGCGCGCTCAGCGGCGGCGGGGGCACGGTCAGCCTCTGGATGGCCGCCGGTCCGCCCGCTCCGGTGCAGGTGACGCCCGCTCAGCTGGCGCACATGGCCGTGGCCAAGCTGCCGCTGCTCCCGGCCCAGCCGGAGACGGCACCAGGCAACGGAAAGCCCGGCCTCGTCAACACGCCGGTCATGCTCTGGCTCAACCCGGGCAACGGCAAAGGTGACTACGGCGACACCTATGCCTCGGCCGCAAAGCCGTTGACGGTGACCGCGAGCGTCCCTGGTCTGTCGGTGACCGCCACGGTCTGGTCGCCCAAGGTGACCTGGCAGATGGGCGACGGCGGGACCGTCGTCTGTCCGGACGCGGGGACGGCGTACACCGGGACGCTCGTCAACGGCTGCACCTACAGCTACACCAAGGCCGCCGGCGCCTATGCCGTCAACGCTCTGGTCAGCTGGACCGTCAGCTGGTCGGGAGGCGGCCAGACCGGAACCTTCCCGATGGACGACGTGGCCAGCCAACAGACCACGCTCAAGGTGGACGAGATCCAAGTCCTCAACTGACGCACCAACGAACCTACGCATCAACGCACCAACACGCTTCACCGTACGGACCGCACCACACCCGCAAGGCACCGCACCCGCAAGGCACCGCACCCGCACGGCACGCACAGCACAGAACGGACCAAGGAAAGAGGCGAGACTCCGGTGGAAGCCCCCGCGTCCCCGACGCTCGAAGCAGGGCATCGCCCCGCAGCGCCGATACGCGCGCCCCAACGCCGCAGGCGCAGGCCCGCCGTGCTCGCGCTCGGAGTCGCCCTGATCGCGGCCGGAGGACTGGGCGGCAGCGCCCTCTACCTGACCACCGGTCAGCGCGTCGGAGTCCTGGCCCTCGCCCAGGACGTGCCGGTCGGCCAGCCGATCACCGCCGGTGACCTGACGGTGGTGCGGATCTCACTGGACCCCGCCCTCAAGCCGCTCAACTCCGACAGCCACGTGCTCGGCATGCGCGCCACCGCCGACCTCAAGGCCGGACAACTGCTCACCGGCGCGGACCTGACCAACGATCCGCTGGTCGACGCGGGGGAGCAGGTCGTCGGACTGGCCGCGAAGCCGACCCAGTTGCCCGCGTCCGGAGTGCAGGCGGGCGCGTGGGTGGTCATGGTCTTCACGCCGTCGGCGGTCGGCAACGGCAGCGCGACGGGCGGTTCGCCGACGACCGGTTCCACCGGCGGCGGCACGAACGGCTCGACCGGCACCAGCGGTTCGGGATCAGGAACCGCCGGGACCGGTGCCGCGCAGGTGCAGTCGATCACGCTTCGGGTCGTCGACGTCGGCCAACCCTCGCAGTCCGACGGCACGGTGGTGGTGGACGTCGCCGTGCCGCCGCAGAAGGCCGCCGCCGTGGCGGACCTGGCCGCGAGCGGCCGGTTCATGCTGCTGCTCGCCGCCGCCGGGGCGCAGGGAGGGGGTGGCTGATGGCGGTGGTCGCGATCACCGGCGGTCCCGGCGCGCCCGGGGCCACCAGCACGGCGCTCGCGCTGCTGCTCAACTGGCCGTTGGCAGAGCACCGGAGGGTGCTGCTGCTCGAATGCGATCCGGACGGCGGCGCGGTGCTCTCCGGCGCGTTGCAGGGCCAGGTCGGGGCGGGCGGCGGCCTGCGCAACCTGGCGCTGGCGGACCGGCGCGGGCGACTGCTCGAAGTCCTGTGGGAGCAGTGCCTCGACCTCTCTCCGGGCGGCACCGGCGACCGGCTGCTGCTGCCCGGCCTCACCGATCCCGCCCAGGCCCCCGCGCTCGCGTACACCTGGGAGCCGCTCGCGCACACCTGCCAGAGCCTGGACGCGTACGGCTGTGACGTCCTGGTGGACCTCGGCCGGTCCGGCATGAACGGACCCTCGGCGGTGATGGCGCATCAGGCGGACGCCGTCGTGACGGTGCTGCGCACCACCCTGCGCGGGCTCAGCTCCACGCAACCCCGGATCGCCGCGCTGGCGGCGGACCTCGCGACGCAGGGCACCGGCGCGGACACGCTCGGCCTGCTGCTGATCCAGGAGGGCCCGTACGCGTCGTCGGAGGTCTCCCGGGCGTTGGGGGCCCCGGTCGTCGGCGTCCTGCCGCACGCCCCGCGCGAGGCCCGGGTCCTCTCCGACGGCGGCCAGACCTCGGACCGGCGCTTCCAGCGCTCCGAGCTGATGCGCGCCGCGCGCTCGACGGCCGACGAGCTGCGGGCGTTGGTCGCCCGCCGCCGGGTGCGGCTGCGGCCCGCCGCGGGTCCCGCTGCGGCTCCCGTGGCAGCGAACGTGGCGCCGACCGTTGCGCCGACCGTGACACCCCCGGTCGTGTCCCCCGTGGCACCGCGTCAGGCAGCGGCGGACTTCCGAGAGTTCCCGGAGTTCCCGGAGTTCCCCGAGTTCCCGGCGCCAGCACCGGCATCGGCACCGACAGCACCTGGGCCCACCCCACCGCCCGTGCCTGCACCATTCCCTGAGCCAGCCCCGCAGGCGGCGTACCGCCCGGCGCAGGCAGCCTCCCCGGATCCGGTGCCGCCGCAGTACCCACCCGCGCCCCATTTGGCGATGCGGCCGATTCCCGTGCCCGACGCAGCCGTTGCGGCGCACCCCAGCGGTCTTGTGACGCCCGGCCAGGCGCTGCGACTCCAGGCGGTGCAGCAGACCTACGGGCCGGACCCTGGAACAGACGTGAATTCTCACCCTAAGCCTCAGGTTGATGCTCAGGCGCCGCCGCTTGCGGTCCACGCGCCACGGCCGCCCGTGCCCGGGGAGGTGTCGGCCCATGTCCGTTGAGTCGTTGAACCAGCCGTTGCCGCGGCAGCAGCTCGCCGGCCGACCCGCGAACGACCAGGCGAGTGGCTATCCGAACGGCCAGTTGACCGGTCAGGAGCCGGCGCCACAGCCGTCGCAGCCGCCGAACTTCCTGTTCGGAGCGGTCGTCGACGCCAAGGTCGCGCAGGAGCTCAAGCGCCAGGTCGCCGCCGAGCTGCACGAGCAGCTCAGCGCCTCGCCGGACGCCGCGACCGCAGACTCCGCGGGCCGACGGCAGCGCGGCAGGGCGCTGATCGAGGACGCCGTCGCCCGCTGGTCGGACGCCTACGCCGTCGCGCACGGCGTCACGCCCACGCGGGAGCAGGACCGGGCGTTGGCCGAGGTGGTCTTCGACCTGCTCTTCCGTGCCGGTCGGCTGCAGCCCTACCTGGACGACCCGGAGATCGAGAACATCCTGATCAACGGCTACGACGACGTGTGGATCTCGCGCGCGCACCAGCCGCTGCGCCAGGTCCCGCCGATCGCCGACAGCGACGAGGAACTGGTCGAACTGCTCCAGGAGTTGGCGCGCCGGCACGGCGGCGGCGAGCGCTCGCTGTCGACGGCCACGCCGACGCTCGCGCTCCGGCTGGAGGGCGGCATGCGGCTCCAGGCGATGACGCACGTCACCCCGCGCCCGTACGTGGCGATCCGCCGCCACCGCGTCCAGAACGCGACGCTGGGCGACCTGGTCCAGCTCGGCACCGTCGACTCGAGCATCGCCGCGTTCCTGGCGGCGGCGATCCGCGCGCGGAAGAACGTGATGATCACCGGCACCCAGGGCGTCGGCAAGACCAGTCTGCTGCGCGCCATGGCGGGCGAGATCCCACCGGACGAGCGGGTCGGCACGCTGGAGTCGGAGTTCGAGCTCTGGCTGCACACCCTCGGCCATCTGAAGCAGGTCGTGCCGATGGAGGCGCGGGAGGGCAACGGCGAACGGATCGACGGACGCGTCGCGGGCGAGGTCTCGATCGGCGAACTGATCCCGGCCGCACTGCGGATGACGCTGAGCCGGATCATCGTCGGCGAGGTCCGCTCCAGCGAGGTGGTGCCGATGCTCCGGGTGATGACCAACGGCGAGGGCGGCTCGATGTGCACGCTCCATGCCCGCACCCCGCACATGGTGGTCGACCGCATCGCCGAACTCTGCCTGGAGTACGGGGCACAGATGACCGACCAGCTCGCCTACCGGCTCACCGCCAACGCGCTGGACTTCGTGGTCCACGTGACCATGCTCGACGAGACCGGGATCGGCGGGAAGCGCCACCGCTTCGTCTCCCACATCCTTGAGGTCACCGGCCTCGGCGAGCAGGGACGGCCCGCGCTGAACACCGTCTTCGGGCCGCGTCAGGGCGGCGTCGACGCGCAGGGGCGGCAGATCTGGCCCGAGCCACGCGGCGTTCCGCAGACGCCTCCCGCCTGCCTGGACGACCTGCGCCGCTCCGGTTTCGACGCCTCGCTGCTGCGGAACCCTTACGGGACCTGGGCCGCACCGCTCGGACTGCGGATCGGCGGCGGCCGGGGCAGCGGCGTCGACGTTTCGTCCGGGCCCGACAGCGGAGTCGGGGGAGCGGTATGAGCGTGCTGCTCTGGGCCGGCTGCGGCGTGCTGCTCTGCGGCGGGCTGGTGGCGCTGATCGTCTTCGCGCGCGGCAGCGACATGCGACCCGAGGCCGGAGCCGAGCCCGAAGCTGGGCCCGGCTCCGAACGCCGCCGGTTCCGGCCGACCGGCCCTGTCGGGGTGCGGGGTCGCGTCCAACTCGTGGTGGCGATCGGCGGTGCGGCGTTCGGCTGGCTGCTGACCGGTTACGTGGTGGCGCTCGTGATCGTGCCGATGCTGGCCTTCGGCCTGCCGTGGCTGCTCGCCGCGACCATGCCCAGGACCGAGGCGATCGACCGGCTGGAGGCGCTGGCCGAGTGGACCCAGCGGCTCTCCGACGTGCTGCTGCTCGGCGTCGGGATGGAACAGGCCCTGATCGGCAGTCTGCGCACCGCGCCGGAGGCGCTGGAGAAGGAGATCGCCGACCTGGTCGGCCGGATCCAGTCGCGGATGAACCCGGAGGAGGCGCTGCGCCACCTCGGCGACCGACTCGGTGACGCGACGTCGGACAAGGTCCTGGCCGCGCTGCTGCTCCGGGTCAACGACCGTGGTCCCGGCCTCTCCAGGGCGCTCTCCGACCTGGCCGACTCGGTCCGCGAGGAGGTCCGGCAGCGCCGCGTCATCGAGGCCGACCGGGCCAAGCACCGGGCGACCGTGCGCTGGCTGGTGCTGATCTTGCTGGGCGCGGCCGTCGTGATGTCGCTCAACGCCTCCTACGTCGCCCCGTACGGGACGCCGATCGGGCAGGCGGTGCTGACCGCCGTCGTGTTCTGCGTTGTCGCCGTCGTCGGCTGGATGGCCCGGATGACGCTGCACCGGCCCGTCCCGAGGTTCCTGGAGGCGGACCGCCGCAGTCGCGTCTCCACGCGCGAACTGCTGCGCCGGGACGGAACCGCAGACTCGGACGCCGACAGTCTGGGCGCGATGACCGGGCGCCCGTGGGCAGGGCAGGGGGAGGCACGATGATCACGTGGCTGGTGGTGCTCGGCGGCGCGCTCGGCCTCGGTCTGGCGCTGCTGATCGCCGAACTACGGCCCGCACCGCCGCATCTGGAGACGGCGCTGAACCGCCTCAACCCCGGTCCCACCGCGCCGATCCGGCTGGGCGAGGCGGTGCCCGACTTCGGCGTCACCGCCGAGCCGGGCCTGCTCGACGGTCTGGGCCGCAGGCTGCGGGGGCTCGGTGTGCTCAGCGGCTTGACCCTCCCGGAGCGCGATCTGGCCCTGGTCGGGCGGACTCCGGAACGCCATCTGGCGCAGAAGCTGATCAGCTCCCTGCTCGGCCTGCTGGCCTTCCCCTACGGCATCGTCATTGCCCAACTCATCGGCCACCCACTGCCGTTCGCCGTCCCGGCGGTGGCGTCGCTCGGGCTCGGCGCGGTGATGTGGTTCCTGCCCGACCTTCTGCTGCGCGGTCAGGCGGACGAGGCCCGGATCGACTTCCTGCACGCCGTCGCCGCGTATCTGGAACTCGTCGCGCTGGAGCGGGCCGCCGACCGCGGACCGGCCGAGTCGCTGGAGCGGGCCGCCCAGGTCGGGCGCGGCCCGGTCATCCGGCGCATCGCCCAGGCGATGGAACTCGCCTCGCTGCAACGCCGCCCTCCCTGGGACGGTCTGGCGGACCTGGCCACCGAACTCGGCCTGACGCCGCTTCAGGACCTCGCCGACACGATGCGGCTCTCCGGCACCGACGGCACCGCGGTCTACAAGACGCTGCGAGCCCGGGCCGCCAACCTGCGCTCCGAACTGCTCTCCGACGAACTCGCCAAGGCCAACGTCGTGAGCGAACGGATGGTCGTTCCCGGCACGGCCCTGGTCATGCTCTTCACCGCCCTGGTCGGCTTTCCGGCCCTCTATCGCATGCTCCACTGATCGACCCGTGCCACATGCACGACCGGTGCCACATGCACGACCCGCACGACCCGCACGATCCGAAACACCCGCACCGCCCGCACCACCCCGAGAAGATCACGAAGGAGTACGTCATGTCCCGCGAACGTCGTCGTCCCGCCTCGCCGCCCACGTCCGAACGGCCCGACATGCCTGCCGCGTTGCTCCCCGTCGTCATGGCCGTGACCTTCCTGCAGGGCCGGGCCGAGAAGGCGCGGCGGACGGAGGACCTGGGTGCGCTCAGCTTCGAGCTGGTGCTGCTGGCCATCGGGCTGATCGTGGTCGCGACCACCGTGATCGGCGTGCTGGTGGCGGCAATCACCAACAAGGCCAGCAGCCTCAAGTGAGGCGGGCCGATCGCGGCTCGCTCTCCGTGGAACTGGTCTTCCTCTTCCCCGTCGTGCTGTTGATGGTCTTCCTGGTCGTTCAGGGGGCGTGCTGGTGGTACGACCGCCAGGTCGCCCTGAGCGCGGCCCGAGAGGGTGCGGCCATCGCCGCCGACACCCAGAAGGGCGGCCAGGAGCCGGTGGCCGCCGCCGTGGACTTCGTCGACACCAATGCCCTGCTCAACGGCGGCGCCTCCGTCCCGCCGCCCACGACGTCGGACAACGACACAAAGGTCACCATGACTGTCACCGTGCGGGTGAACTCGCTGCTGGGCCCCGTGTGGGGTGGCCCGGACATCACGGTGACGGCGACCGTCCCCCTCGAGCGGTTCGTGGGGGTGGGGCAGTGACCGGACTGGCCCACGGGCCGGGGCGGGAGCGGGGCTCGCTGTCGTTGGAGGCCGTGCTGCTGATGCCGGTCGTGACGGCGTTCTTCCTGTTCGCCGTGGCGGCCGGGATCAGGGAGCAGGACCAGGGCACCTTCGACCTCGCCGTCCAGGCGGCGGCGCGGGCCGCCTCGCTGGACCGGAACCCCGGGGACGCCGTCAACGCGGCCACCACCGCGGCCGACACCGTGCTGCAGAGCGAGGACCTCCAGTGCTCGAACCTCCAGGTCGCGCCGCCGGTGCGGCAGGCCGGGGCCTACGACGACTACCTGAAGGTGTCGGCCAGTTGCGACCTGAGCCTGGACATCGGCCTGCCGTTCCCGATCAGGACGACGGTGACCAGCGACTTCGCCTCGGTCGTCGACACCTACCGAGGGCAAGGGTAGGAGGTGCAGGGCGAATGCGGGACCAGGGGCGAATGCGGGACCGGGGTTCGTTGTCGCTGTTCTTCCTCGGGATCGCCCTGGGGTTCCTGGCGTTGACCGGTCTGGTGCTGGACGGAGGAGGCAAGGTGCTCACCGAGGAAAGGGCGGACGCCGTCGCACGCGAGGCGGCGCGCGCCGCATGCGAGCAGATCGACGTCAACGCCGTCCTCGGCGGGACCTACCAGATCGACCGGACGCGTGCGGCCGAGGCCTCGGCGGAGTACCTCGGCTTGGCGGGCATGAACGGCTCACCGCCGCAGTTCCCCGCCGGGGCGTGCTCGGTCGCGGTCACCACCACGTACCGGACGAAACTGCTCGGACTGATCGGCATCGATCAGATCACGGTCACCGGCCACGGCACCGCCGTGGCCTTCTACGGCATCACGGGTCCGGAGGGGTCGGTGGGGAACTGATGCTCCGCAACGTCGTTCGCGCGTGCTTCGCGTGCGTCACGCTGCTCGTGCTGATGATCGGCCTTCCGGTCGTGCTCGGCTTCGGCACGGTGACGGTCGTCCACGACGCCCGACCGGCAGGCGGGCTGGGTGGCCTGCTGACCTCGGGAGACCAAGGAAACCTTTTCCTGTGGGTGTTGGTGCTGGTCGGGTGGGTGGCCTGGCTCTCCTTCGCGGTCTCACTGCTGGTCGAGATCCCCGCGCAGTTGCGGGGACGGGTGCCACGCCGGCTGCCCACGCTCGGCTGGAGCCAGCGGCTGGCCGGCGGCCTGGTCGGCGCGATCCTCTCGCTGCTCCCGGTGGCGGGCACGGCGCTTGCCGCCGCGCCCGCGCCGCAGCTCGCGATCACCGCGCCGCACCTGCCGTCGTCGGCGGAACGGGCGACCGGAACTCCGGCGATGGCCCACTCTGCTGACGTCGCGTCGGTCGCGGAGCCGCACGGGGCGGGCGGCGTCGCGGACAGCGCAACCGGTCAGGGCGGACACCTCAGCTACACCGTCCGGTCGACCCGACCGGCCGAGAGCCTGTGGAGCATCGCGGACCAGTTGCTCGGGTCCGGCGAGCGCTGGCGGCAGATCGCTGCGCTCAACGAGGGCCGGGTGATGGACGCCGAGCACCGCGTCTTCGACGCGGAACGCCCGATCCAGCCCGGCTGGGTGCTGCTGCTCCCGTCCGACGCGAAACTGCCGAGCGGGGACGGCAGCGTGACGCCCAGCCACGCGCCCGGGCGGCCGGGCGAGGTGACGGTCCGTCCCGGCGACACCCTCTCCGGGATCGCCGAGAACACCATGGGCACGGCCTCGGACTGGCCCAAGCTCTTCGCCGCGAACCGGGGCGTCGCGGCCCCGGACGGAGACCGCCTGACGGACCCGAACCTGATCGAGCCGGGGATGCGGCTCACCGTTCCAGAGGCGAGCGCGCCGAGCGGTAGTCCGGACTCCGGGACCGCAACGGCCCCGCCGCCGACACCGGCTCCGAAGCCGCCTGTGGCGACGCCGCCCTCAACACCGCCCGCCACGCCGGCTCAGACCGCTGCGCCCTCCAGCCCTGCCACCTCAACGCCGACCTCCGCGCCTGCGTCCGACGCACCGACATCCAACGCACCGACATCCAAGGCACCGACATCGTCCGCGCCCGTCGGGAAGCCCGAAGGCATCCCGCACGCGACCGCCTCGCAGTCCCCGGAGGAGTTCGCGGTGGCGTCCGGGACCAGCGTGCTGGGGGCCGTGGTTCTAGGCGCGGTCGCCCTGCGTCGCTCCCGCAGGCGGAACGTGCCGCCGAGGCAGGGGGGTCAGCACCGGACGACGCGCGGGCCTCGCCCGACTCCCACGATCGACCCGGAGGCTCGCAGCGCCGCGCATCTGACGCCGGTTCCCATGCCGCTGCCCCCGTCCCTCGCCGGGGCGCCGCAGTCCGGGCCGCAGTCCGCGCCGCACGCCGCGTCGACTCCGGCCCCGGCGCCCGCCCCTGGCCCGGTCCCCGTCCCGCAACTCGGCGGCCAGGCCGGGCGTGACCTCGACCTGCTCGGCCGGGCGCTGCGCAGCATGGCCCGCAACGTCGCCCGGGAGGGCCGTCGGCTGCCGCCGCTGAACGTCGTCCGAGTGACGCCCGCGCACACCGTCGAGCTGCACCTGGTCGCTCCCGCGCCGCCGGTCGCGCCGTTCCGGGCCGCGCACGCCTCGACGGTGTGGTGGTGCACCGCCGACGCCCCCGGCCTGCTCGGGCCCGAGGCGGCGGCCGTGGTGCCCTCGCCGTATCCCGCGCTGGTCAGCCTGGGGGAGACGGACGACGGGGCCACGGTGCTGGTCGACCTGGAGGCGATCCGGCTGCTGCACATCTCCGGCGAACCGGACGACGTCTCCCGGGTGCTGCGGACGCTCGCGCTGGAGCTCACCTTCACCCCGCTCGCCGACCGGGTGGGCGTCCACGTCGTGGGCGTGGCCGCGGAGTTGGCGGCCGTGGCGGACGACCGGCTGGTCGTGCACGAGGATCTGGAGCACGCGGTTGCCGCGCTGCAACAGCGTGACGCCGCCGTCCGGTCCGCACTGGTCGAGGCCCAGGCGGCGACCCCGCGCGAGGCCCGCAGCCGTGGCATCGGCGGGGACGAGTGGGCGCCCGAGGTCGTCCTGTGCGCCGGTTACCCGACCGGCACGACGCCGGAGGCGCTCGGGAGGCTTCTCGACTCCCGTCCGCGCGGCAGCGTCGCCGTGGTGACCGCCGCGCCGCCGCCCGGCAGCGGTCCGGTGGCGCGCTGGACCCTGCCCGCCTCCGGTCGGGGCGTGGTGCCGGGACTGGGGATGGACCTGACCCTGCAGCGGCTCGACGACGAGTCCTACGACCGCTGGCTGCGCCTCCTCGGCGCGAACGTGGTCGATCCGGCAGTCGATCCGGCACCCGTCGCCGCCTCCGCTCCTGCCCCGGAGCCCAGTTGGCCCGAGGACGCCTTCGCGGACCTCTTCGACGACATCGACACGCCTGATGTCGCCGCGGACACCTCCGATGTGCCCGAGAGCCACGACCGCCCGCAGCGCTCCAGTGTGTGGAGCAGGCGAGACGTCGTCCCGACGCTGCGCGATCCCGACGCCGCGCCCCCGGACCCGCGCCTCGACCACCGCCTTGATCAGCCTGACAGTCCGCACGACACCCCGCCGGACAACCGGTCGTCCGACCGGTCGGACGCCCCTGGCGGGGACGACGACGCACGTCCCGCCGCCCGATTCGCCGTCACCGAACCGCCCGTACACGGAGCAGCGGTCGTTCTCCCGGACCGTCCGGGCCCGCTCCTCCCGGCAGCCAATCCGCCCGTCCCGAGCCTCGACCTCCCGCGCCTCGACGTCCCGACGCAGGGACGGCTGCCGAGCGACCCGTGGATCCTCGCCCTGCTCGCGACGCCGCCGACCTCCGCCACGCCCGCGCATCCGCAGCTCCGGCTGCTCGGACCGGTCGAACTGGTCGGCGCGGCCGGGCCGGTGGAGCCTGAGCGGCGTGCCGTGCTGATCGAGGCCGCCGCCCGTCGCTCGGTCGGGCCTGCCCAGGGCGCGTACGTCTCAGCCGACGCCATCGGACGGCTGCGGGAGTGGCTCGGCGACGGGCCGCACGGCCGCCCGGTCACCCTGCGCTGCGACTGGGACGACTTCCAGGCCCTCAGCGAGCGAGGACTTCGCGACACCGGGCCCGCCGCCGACACGGCCCTCGCGCGCGCCCTCGCGCTAGTGCGCGGCGCGCCGTTCGCGGAGGTCGCGTACCCGTGGGCGGAGCCGCAGCGCCGACGGATGGCCGCCGCGGTCGTCGACGTGGCCCACGAGCTGACGCTGCGTCGGCTCCAGGCCCGCGACCACCGGGGCGGCGAGGCGGCTGCCGCCCGTGGCCTGAGCGCCGATCCGGGTGCGGAGCTGCTGCTGCGCGACCTGCTCTGCCTGCACGCGGACGCGGGAGCCACCGCGGAACTCCGGTCCACCGTCGGCCGGCTGGAGGCGAAAGCGCTCCGTACCGGGCAGCCGCTGGAACCGGAGTCGGCCGCCCTTCTCGCCGAGCTGCGCAGTGCGTCGTTCAGCTGAGGGGGAGGGAGGGGGAGGAGCGGGCAACAATCGCAGTTTCTCCACAATGGCCGTGCGCGGGCCGCCGAAAGCCGAACGCGCCCGGGGGCCTGACCGATCCGAGAGGAAATGGGACGATAGCGCGCGGGACCGGCCAAGGCGGTTCGGTGCGCCCGAGGGTAGTGTGTCGCTCGGTGGGGCGTCAGGTCGCCCCAGCCCAGCGTGGGGTGCAGGCAACGGACGGGGTGGCGGATGGGCGGCGACGGGCTGCGCGGCCGGGTGCTCGTGATCGAGGGCGGCATCGGACGTGCCGCACGGCGGTTTCCGCCGCGTGAGGCGCGACCGGCGCCGGGGATGTCCTCGATCCTGGCGGCGCTGGCCCCACAGGTGCTGCTCGCCGCCGACGGCGTCGACATCGTCCACCTGCCCAAGGCCATGGACGCCGACGGCATTCGCGCCCACCTGCAGGCCTGCGTCCGCCACCCGGGACCGCTGCTGATCCATGTCGGCGGACACCTGGTCAAGGACCGCCGCACCGGCCTGCTCGACCTGGACCTCGGCGGCCACGGCCACACCTCCCGGCTGCCGTGGCGGGCCTTCGCGGAGGAACTGCGGCTGCGCTCCCTCCAGACCGGCACGCTGGTCATCGCCGACCTCAGCGCCGAGGAGGGCGCACTTCCCCAACTGCGCGTGCAGCCCTCCCCGTTGGGGGCGGGCCTGCCGCTGTGGGCGGCGGTCAGCCCGGACCCGCAGCAGGTCGGCATCTTCACCAAGGCCCTGGTCGAGGCGCTCCACGGCGGCCAGCCGGGCGCGGGCGAGCGGCTGACGCCGGAACAACTCCAGTACCAGGTCCACTCGGTGCTACGGCCCGAGACGCAGGTCGTCATCTCCCACGCACCGGGCTGGCAGATCTTCCGCAACACCTCCCGGCGTCTCGCCCCGACCATCGTCGACTCGCCGACCCCGGTTCCCGGCCCGACCCCAGTCTCGGTTCCTGGCCCGGTCGCTGGCCCGCCGCTGGTCCCAGGCCCGACCCCGGTCCCTGGCCCGCCGCCGGGAGCGCTGCGTCCGTCCTCGGTGACGATCGCCCCGGCCTCGGAGGAGGTGACCGTCGAGTTCCTCTCCCCGACGGCCACCAGTGCGGGAGGGCACACGCCGCCCGGCGTCGCGATACCGAGGGGCGTGGTGCCGACCGCTCCTCGGCTCCCCGCCGACGACATGCCGACCGCCCAGGTCCCCGTCGTGGTCATCCCCGCCGACGCGGTGCCCGCCGCAGTGCCGCCCGCCGATCCGGCACCCTTCGGCGTCGCGCCGTTCGACATGCCGCCGCTTCCGCCGCACTCGCCCACGGTCCACCTGCCCGACGAACCCGACCAGTTGGAGCAGTCGGACCGGTCCCACCCCTCCGGCGAGCCCACGGCCACGCTGCCGGCCACGCAGCAGGACCCGTCGGACTGGGCCGACGACGTCGAGCACGTCGACGAGGCCGACTCCGCTGGTGAGGCCGAAGAGACTGACGGGGCCGAGGCGTCGTCGACCCTCGCCGACCAGGACGACCTCGCGCCCTACCGCGAGGCCATCGGCACCATCGTCGCCGCAGCCGAGGCGGGCGAGCACGCCCAGGCCATCGCCGACGCCCAGTCGCTGGAGCGGCAGGCCATGCTTTCCCACGGGCCGGATGCCGAGCCGGTGTTGAAGCTCCGTCAGGTCCGTGCCCACGTCACCCGCATGGCCGGGCTGCAGTCCGATGCCACGCTGCTCTACCGGGACGTGGCGCTCAGCCTGCTGGACGCCCGCGGCCCGGAGAACCCGGAGACGCTCCAGGCCGCCGCCAACGCCGAGGCCTGCTGGCGTGCGATAGAGGACGACGCGGAAGCCCGCCGCATCGGCCCGGACCTCCTCCGCCTCCGCCAGGCCGTCCCAGACCCCCGCCGCCTCGCCGCGGTCGAACGCCACCTCGCCCGCCTCCGCGACACCAACCGCGCCGCCGCGTCCTGAGAACGCCTACGGTGCAGGCGACGCCCCCGCTGAACTTGCCGTATGAGGGAAGCCGATGAACCCGCGCACTTTCGAGTTGCTGGAGCAGGTCCGCCGGGTAGCCCCGGAGAAGGCGAAGGTCGAGCTCAGCGGCGACATGGTCGTGGTTCAGGCGTCCCCCTCGGCCCTGCACCAACGGAATCTCGCCACCGTGCAGGAGCAGTTCGACGCGCACCGCCCGGACGGGTACTTCCCCAGCGGCAACAGCGACCTCGCCGCCGTGGAGGTGGGCAAGGTCCGCAACCCGGACCTGACCTACGTCCCCAACGACGTGGTCGACCTGCCGGAGCACGACATCCCAGCGGCTTTGGCGCTCGTCGCCGTCGAGATGGTCTCGCCCCGGAACCCCGAGAACGACTGGGTCGGCAAGCTGCGTGACTACCCGGTGATGGGAATCCCGCTCTACGTGATCGTCGATGCGCGGGCGAAGACCGTGACGCTCTTCTCCGAGCCGGAGAACGGCCGGTATCGCAGCCGCGAGGACGCCGACTTCGGCGAGACGATCCGGATCCCCGCACCGTTCGACTTCGTCCTGCAGACGTCGTCACTGCTCCCGATCACCGACTGACCGCGGCCGGCTGACCGCCGACCGACCGACCGACCGCCGCCCCCGACCGACCGGCGCGCGGTCGGTCGGGCGCGCCTGCGGGCGCGAACGCTCACCACGGGTGCGGGTGGTAGTCCTTGAGGAAGATACCGAAGAGGTCCTCGCCCTGCTCGCCGCGGACGATCGGGTCATAGACGCGGGCCGCGCCGTCGACCAGGTCGAGCGGGGCGTGGAAGCCGACGTCGGCCATGCGCATTTTGTCCGGGTGGGGGCGCTCGTCGGTGATCCAGCCGGTGTCGACGGCGGTCATCAGGATGCCGTCGGAGTCCAGCATCTCCTGGGCGCTGGTGCGGGTGAGCATGTTGAGGGCGGCCTTGGCCATGTTGGTGTGGGGGTGGCCCGGTCCCTTGTAGCCCCGGCCGAACTGGCCCTCCATGGCGGAGACGTTGACCACGTACTTCCGGCGGGCCGGGGACGCGGCCATCGCCGGGCGAAGGCGGCTGACCAGGATGAACGGCGCGGTCACATTGCAGAGCTGGACTTCGAGCAGCTCGATCGGGTCGACCTCGTCGACCTTCTGGCTCCAGCTGTTGGACGCGTCCAGATCCGGCACCAGGCCGCCGGCGTCGATCGCCGTGCCCGCCTCGATCAGCGCGGGCGCGGCCGAGCCGCTGGTCAGCGCCAGGGCGGTGAGCGCCTCCGCGCTGAGCTCGGCGCGACGCGGGCTGCCGGCCTGGGCGGGCAGCATCGGCTGGCGGCTCATGTCGAACCGGCCGAGCGTGACCGCGGAGGGCAGCTCGCCGGCGGGAAGCGGCGCGGCCTCGGCGTCGATCAGCTCCTTGTAGGCCCGGGGCGAGCGCCTCACGGTCTGGGCCGCGTTGTTGATCAGGATGTCCAGCGGACCGGCCGCGCTCACCGCGTCGGTCAGCGCGATGACCTGGGACGGGTCGCGCAGGTCCAGGCCGACGATGTTGAGGCGGTGCAGCCAGTCGGCGCTGTCCGGCATCGCCTTGAAGCGGCGGATCGCGTCGTTGGGGAAGCGGGTGGTGATCGTCGTGTGGGCCCCGTCGCGCAGCAGCCGCAGCGCGATGTACATGCCGATCTTGGCCCGGCCGCCGGTCAGCAGCGCGCGCTTGCCGGTCAGGTCGACGCGGGCGTCGCGACGGGAGCGGTTCTCCCGGGCGCAGTCCTGGCAGAGCTGGTGGTAGAACGCGTCGACCTCGACGAAGCGGGACTTGCAGGTGTAGCAGGCACGCGGGCGCTCCAGTGTCCCGGCGATCGCGCCGCTGGCGGAGGACGTGAGCTGCAGGCCCTGCGTCTCGTCGTCGATGCGGTCGGCGGCGCCGGTCGCGGTGCGCTCGGTGACCATCCGGTCGTTGGCGGTCTTGGCCGCCCGGCGCTCCTGGCGACGGCGGTGCTTGACCTCGCGGTAGACGCCGGAGGTGGCCTTGCGCAGCGCGATCGCCTGCGGGTGGTCGATGGGGAGCTCGTCGAGTTCCGCCAGGGTGTCCAGCACCAGCTGCAGGCGGTCCGGGTCGATCCCGGGGTGGGCCTCGGCGGCGGTCGTCACGTCGGGTCCTGCGTTCATCGCCTGCTGTTCTCTTCTGGAGGGAGGATCGGGTGGGGCGGTGCGGGGATCGTGCTGGGAGACAACCCGATCAACTCTACTTGGTTCTACGTGGGTGGGTTCTGTGTCCCGCATCGCA
Organism: Streptacidiphilus sp. BW17; assembly: GCF_041262485.1. Lineage (NCBI taxonomy): Bacteria > Bacillati > Actinomycetota > Actinomycetes > Kitasatosporales > Streptomycetaceae > Streptacidiphilus > Streptacidiphilus sp. BW17. The sequence goes on from NZ_JBGCCR010000017.1 coordinate 104,019, forward strand.
GTCGGCGGGCGACCTCGCCGAGCCCGGTGGCGAGGTGTGCCTGCTGCTCGGGCGTCAGCACGTCGATCAGTGCGGAGCGGACCGCGGCGACGTGGCCGGGGGCGGCCTGGCGCAGTGCCTCCCGGCCCTGGTCGGTGATCTCGGCGAAGACGCCGCGCACGTCGCTGGGACACGAGCGGCGAATGACCAGTCCGGCCCGCTCCAGCTGGGTGATCTGGTACGTGAGCCCGCTCTTGGAGGTGACCAGGCGGTCGGCCAGCTCGGTCATCCGCAGTGAGCCGTCAGGCAGGGCCGAGAGCTGGACCAGCACTTCGTACTGGGTGTGGGAGAGCCCGGAGTCGTCCTTGAGCTGCTGTTCGAGCTTGCGGCCCACCAGGCTGGTCGCGCTCAGGAAGGCGATCCAGGCGGCCTTCTCGGCGTCGTCGAGCCAGCGGGGTTCACTCATGCTCACCACTGTACTCCCAGTAGTTCAAATTTAAAGAACACGTCCTGGGGACCAGGAGGGGGGCAGGCCGAAGCCGTCGGTCAGGACGTTACCAACGATCTTGCGGGGTCGTCCGCCACCCCCGCGGCCGACGGTGGCCCGGGGTTCAGCTCGGCGAGAGCGGCGTCTCCTGACCGGGTGAGGCGCATGGCGAGGCGCGTCGCGGCGCGTTGCCGGGTGCGGGAGGATCAGGCGCAAGATCGTCCGTACACCTCCACAACCAGGGGACCGGGGCATGCCTGGCCGCCGGGGGCGGCTACGCCTACAGCACCGGCTGCGACAACCGGCCCAACGAGAAGTGGAGCGCCGAGCGCCAGTAGGCAGCACAGCCGGTCGGTCGCGGCCGAGCGGCAGGTGTCGGTCCTCCCTGTCGGCCCTGCATGACCAGGGCGGCGACGCCAGGGCCGGCCTGCTCGCCGAGGCGGACGCCGATGCGGACGCCGCGCCCCGGGTCAGCCCAGCGGTCAGGCGTGGGCGGCGTGGTGAAGATAGGCGGCCTGCCAGCGGGTGGCATCGACCGCGTCGTGGATCTCCTCGACGCTCAGGTGCGGGGCGACCCCGTCGGCGACCGCGGCCCTGGCGACGGTGCGTGCGACGGCGGTGGCGGTCTCCGCCAGGCGCGCCCGCTCGGGGAGCAGGGAGGGGACCTGCGCGTGGGTGTCGACGCTCTCGGCCACGGCTTCGGCGGCGGCAGTCATCATCGCGTCCGTCACGCGGGTGGCGCCCACGGCGGTCACGGCCAGGCCGATGCCGGGGAAGATGTAGACGTTGTTGCACTGGGCGACCGGCACCTCCCGCCCGTCGTAACGCGCCTGGGGGAACGGCGAACCGGTCGCGATCAGGGCGCGCCCGTCCGTCCAGTCCAGCAGGTTCTGCGGGGCGGCCTCGCTGCGGCTGGTCGGGTTGGACAGGGGCATGATGACGGGCCGGTCGCAGTGCTCGTGCATGGTGCGCACGACCTGCTCGGTGAACGCCCCGGCAGCGGTGGACAGGCCGACAAGGGCGGTGGGGTGCACGGCGGCGACGACGTCGGCCAGACCGGCGGGGCCGACCGTGCTGGAGGGCACGGCGCCCGCCCGTTGGGCCAGGCGCTGCTGCGCGGGGTCGAGGTCGGTGCGGTCCTCGGTCAGCAGGCCCCGGATGTCGACCACGTGGATGCGCTCGCGGGCCGCCTGCTCACTCAGGCCCGCTGCGGTCATCGCGCGCACGATCTGCTCGCACACCCCGATGCCCGCGGAGCCGGCTCCCAGCATGACCACGCGCTGCTCGGTCAGCTTCGTGCCGCTGACCCGGCAGCCGGCGGTGAGCGCGGCCATCGCTACGGCCGCGGTGCCCTGGATGTCGTCGTTGAAGGTCAGCAGCCGGTCCCGGTAGCGCTCGAGGATCGGCAGCGCGTGCGGGGTGGCGAAATCCTCCCACTGCAGGAGCGTTCCAGGCAGTTCGGCCTCGACGGCCGTGACGAACTGCTCGATGAACGCGTGGTACTCCTCACCGTCGACGCGCGGGTGGCGCCAGCCGAGGTACATCGGGTCGGCGAGCAGTTCCGGGTTGTCGGTGCCCACGTCCAGCACGATCGGCAGGGTCCGGGCAGGGTCGATGCCGCCGAGCGCGGTGTAGAGGGAGAGCTTGCCGATCGGGATGCCCATCCCGCCGATGCCCTGGTCGCCGATGCCGAGGATGCGCTGCCCGTCGGTCACCACGATCACGTCCACCTCGCGGCGCGGGCGGTTGCGCAGGATCTCGGCGAGGTGCTCGCGGTCGGGGTAGGCGACGAACAGTCCGCGCGGCCGCCGGTAGATCTGGCTGAAGTGCCGACAGGCCTCGGCGACGGTGGGGGTGTAGACGATCGGCAGCATCTCCTCGACGTGGTCGCGCAGCAGTCGGTAGAAGAGCGTCTCGTTGTTGTCCTGCAGCGCGCGCAGGTTGATGTGCCGGGCCAGGTCGGTGGGCTGGTCGCCGTATGCCGCGTAGGCGCGCCCAACCTGCTGGTCCAGTGTCTCCACGGCGAAGGGCAGCAGCCCACGCAGCCCGAGCCGGGAGCGTTCCTGCTCACCGAAGGCCGTGGAGCGATTGAGGACGGCGTCCTCGAGCAGGTGCAAGCGGGCCGTGTCGCGAGGGCTCATGCCGTCGTTCCTTCCTCTCCCGCCGCGGGGCGGTGTGGGCGCGGGCCCACACGATGTCACATCCCACGATTCTCCCTCGCTCGGTCTGGTCAGCGCGGCAAAGGCGAGGGGAGCAGGTGGTGAACTGTGGAGTCCTCGGCTCAGCCTGTGTGCCAGGTGACGGCGTTGCCGGGCTGTTCGCGGGTGGTGCGGAACGAGTTGACGGGGTGGTCGGGGTGAGGGTGGCCGAAGGAGATCCCGGCCACCACGCGCCGGTTGTCCGGGATGGCGAAGTGGGCGCGAAGGAAATCGGAGTAGGAGGCGAGGGCGGCTTGGGGTGCGGCGGCCAGGCCGAGGCTCTGGGCGGCGAGCAGGAAGGTGCTGATGTAGAGGCCGCAGTCGACGGCGCCGTAGACGCCGAGGTCGGCTTCGGTGGTGATGATCGCGACGTGCGGCGCGTCGAACAGCTCGAAGTTCCGCAGCATCTGACGCAGCGTCTGTTCCTGGTCGCCCTTGGCGATGCCGAGGCTGCGGTACAGCTGGAGGCCGCACTCGCGCCGGCGCTGCCGGTAGACGCCGGTGTACTGGGCGGGGAACGGGAAGTCGGGGGCGGCCGGGTGGCTCTGGACGTGGGCCGTCAGCCGGGCGCGCAGCTCCTCGGTCGCGGCGCCTTCGGTGAGGTGCACGTGCCATGGCTGGGTGTTGCACCAGGACGGTGTGCGCTGTGCCAGTTCCAGCAGCCGCTCGATGGTGTCCCTCGGGACCGGGTCGGGCAGGAACTGGCGGCAGGTGTACCGGTCGGCGAGGATCCGGCCGAGCGCCTCGTGCAGGTCGGTGCCGGATTCGGGGTGGGTGCTGGTCGGGCTCAAGGATGGCCTCCGCTGGCGCCTATGGTCTCGTTTCGAGACCGCATGCTACCGGGCCGGTCTCGTTTTGGAACCGCGCGGGTAGAGTCGTGGGGTGCGTTACGAAGACCTCGCCGACCTGCCGTGCTCGATCACGCGCCCGCTGGTGATCCTCGGCGACCGCTGGACGCTGCTGATCCTGAAGGCCTCATTCACCGGAGTCCGCCGCTTCAACGCGTTCCAGAGCACGCTGGGCATCTCCCGCAGCCGCTTGCAGGACCGCCTCGGCCGCCTGGTCGAGCACGGCATCCTCACCCGGCGGCAGGCCGACGACGGTGACCATGTCGAATACCGCCTGACCCGCAAGGGCCACGACATCTACCCCATCCTCATGGCGATCCGGGACTGGGGCGACGCCTACATGGCCCCCGACGGACCGCCCGCGCACTACCGGCACCGCGACTGCGCGGGCGAGGCCCACGTCCAACTCGCCTGCGACGCCTGCGGTACCGGCGTCACCGCACGCGACATCACGCCCGAGCCAGGACCAGGCATGCTCACCCACCTCAGGCCGCCGGGGTCGGGCCGGTCCGGCAGGCAACCCGACTGATCATGCCGAGGGCGGCGACCCGGGCGGTGGCGCTTACGGAGAGCAGGGGCGGGTCTCGGTCCAGTCGACCATGAGGCGGCGTTCTGCGAAGTACCAGTTGCCGTCGCTCAGCTTGACGAACCGGTCGAGGTAGCGGATGGAGGCGACCATGATCGTGCGCTGCGGAGGCTCGTCGCGCGAGATGTGGTGGGCGAGGCAGTAGCTTTCGCCGGAGGCCCGGTCGCCGTCGAGGGTGACGGTGCTCTGGCCGTTGAAGTGGGTGGTGGCCTGGTAGGTGTTCAGGTTGTCGAACACCGGGGCCAGGGCGTCGCGGCCGTGGAGTTCCTGCGTGGGCTCGGCCGCGGTGGCGTCCATGAAGACGAGGAAGCGGGTGTCCTCGGTGAACAGGGCCATCTGGCCTTTGGCGTCCCGGCGGTCGGCGCAGTGCGCGTAGGCGTCGACCAGCTCGCGGATGGCCAGCCGGTCGGCGGCCTCTTCCGGGGAGATCGGCGGGTGGGGGGACATGGCGACTCCGTTCGAAATCAGATGCTGAGACCTATCGGATGTCAGCAGTCAGGGTCCGGCAACCCGTGGAGCGGCGGCCGTCGAGGCCGCCCGCCGGATCATCGAACCCGCAGCGCCGTCGAGTGACGGTTGATCAGTCGGTGGAGGACTGCGGGCAGGGCCGCAGCTTGAGCCGAGGCGTGTCTCGGTGGTCAGGCCTGCGCCGTGCGCGCTGCGATGCCACGGCCCTGGTAGATCTCGTCGTAGTAGTGGATTACCAGCGGGCGGGTGAGCATGGCTTCGAAGGTGGCGGTGAAGCCGTGCGCGGTGCGCCAGGCGAGGTAGTCGGTGTAGTTGTGTGCCTCGGTCCACTGCGTCAAGCCGGTGACGTGGTCGGCGTCGTTCCGGTCGCGCAGGATGCGGATCTCTTCGCAGCCGTCGTGCTCGAGACTTTCCCCGAGGATGTCCAGCAGTAGCTTGGCGACGTCGTCGCGGCGGCCGGGCTGGGCGAAGAGCTCGGCGGTGACAAGTGCGCTCATGGGGGAGTCCTCTCTTAAGGGTGTCGCCGCCGGCCGGAAGCAGCCGGCCGAGCGTCGCATCGGTCGAGACCCGGCAGGCTCAGTAGGGGGAGGGCTGGTTGAAGATGACGGTCAGGCTGGTGATCCTGCCGTCGCGGATGGCGAAGTAGCTGGTCATGACCAGCACCTCGGGCAGGTTGGTCTTGTCGTAGTCGCCGTCGTACTCGGCGCGCACGATGATGTCTCCGTGGTGGTCGATGACCTCGCGGACCTCCATCGTGACGCGGTCGCCGACGAACTCCTTGTCCAGGAACCGGCGGATCGCGTCGGTGCCCCAGATCTCGCGCCGGTTGTCGTTCACGTAGGCGTCGGGGGAGAAGGTCGCCACGATGCGTTCGGTCTCGAACGCGTTCACCGCGGCGATGTGCTCTGCCACGACGGCGGGAAGGTCGGTTGTCGTGCTGGACATGGCGGATCCTCTCGATCGGCCGGAAGGCTGATCTGCGTAGTGGCTGACCAGCCGGAATCGGTCTGTCACGGCCCAGGATCGCCGCTCTCGTCGGGTGAGGGGCAAGGCCGGGATCAGCCGTTGACCCTCACACGACTGGAGGGTTGAGAATGAGGGGATGAGCCACGCGCTGACGATCGGCGACTTCTCCAAGGCGACGCACCTGAGCGTCCGGACGCTCAGGCACTACCACCAGATCGGGCTGCTGGAGCCGGCCGACGTCGACCCGGACACCGGCTATCGCCGTTACGCGACCGAGCAGATCCCGGCAGCTCAGGTGATCCGCCGGTTCCGGGCGCTGGACATGCCGCTGGACGACATCCAGGCCGTGCTGACCGCCCCTGACGTGCGGACCCGTGACCAGCTCATCGCGGCCCACCTCGGCCGGATGGAGGCCGGTCTGGCCCGAACCCAGCAGGCCGTGACGTCCCTGCGCGACCTGCTCGAACGCCGCTCCGCGCCGGCCGCGATCGGGCACCGCAGCGTTCCCGCGACGCCCGCCGCGGCGATCAGCGAGGACGTCGGAGTCGCCGACGCCCTGCTCTGGTACCAGGGGGCGCTGGGGGAGCTGCGTGCCACGCTGGGCGCCCAACGCCTCCGTGCGGACGGCCCCGCGGGAGGGATGTTCGCCGACGAGCTGTTCGCCGACGAGCGCGGCCGGGCGACCGTCTTCCTCCCGTGTCGCGGGCCGCTCCGGCCCACGGGCCGCGTCACGCCGACGACCGTGCCAGCGGCCGAGCTGGCCACCATCGTCCACTCCGGTACGCACGACGACATCGACCGCGCGTACGGGGCCCTCGCCACCCACGTCGCCGAGCACGAACTGGCCGTCGACGGGCCACTGCGCGAGTACTACCTGATCGGCCCGGGCGACACCCTCGACGAGGGAGCCTGGCGAACCGAGATCGGCTGGCCCGTCTTCGCCACCGGGACCACTGGCTAGCGCGACCCCGGCTAGCCGGCGGAGGCTCGCCCGTGCCCGGGCCTGCGCGGGTACGGCCTGGCCGACTCGTCCGTCGGCCAGGCGGCGTGGATCTACGAGAAGCTCGAGCCGAGCGCACCCACAGCCACCGGCACTACTGGAACGACCGTATCCCCAGGGGCGGCCACTTCGCGGCCTTCGAGCAGCCCGCCATCTTCGTCACCGAACTGCGCGACTGCTTCCGCTCGCTGCGTTGACGGCAGGTCAGTCCTGGGCCGGCGGCCAGTCGACCGGGGGCGGCAGGGTGCCGCGCTTGAGGATGTTGGCGTACACGCCCTCCAGCGCCTCGGTGAGCGGCCCTATCAGCCCGGACGGCAGTCCCTCGACGAACAGGTTCCGGACAAGATCGACGTGCCCGGGCGCCGCCTGCCCGAGGGTCTGCCGCCCGGTGTCGGTCAAGGTCACCTCGGTAACGCGCTTGTCCGTGGCCGACAGGGCGCAGCTGACCAGCCCACGGGTGCTCATCCGCTTCACGTGGTGGGAGACGCGGCTGCGTTCCCAACCGATCTGCGCGGCCAGCACGGTGATCGGCATCCGGCCTTCGTCGGCGACGCTCAGCGCGGTCAGCACGTCGTAGTCGGGAAGGGACATGCCACTGTCCGCGAGCAGCTGGCGGTTCATCTCGTACGCCATGCGCAGCTGAACCCGGATGTAGGCCAGCCACGCCCGCTGCTGGTCGCTGTCCAGCCACCCGCCCTCGGGCTCCGGCACGGCGTTGCGTTTACGTGACATGTCACTAAGCTTTCTCTTGAAGCCACCACGCGGCAGGCACCACTTGGGACATCATCCCTCGCGGGCTGCCGCGATCAGGAGGTATCCCATGCCGTACGCATCAGTACTGACCGGATTCGGGCCGCCCGAGGTGCTCGTCTGGTCCCAGGTCGCCATGCCGGAGCCGGGGCCCAGCCAGGTCCGGATCCGCGTGCACGCCGCCGGGGTCAGCCCGACGGACGCCAAGATCCGACGCGGAGACCTCGCGCAGGCGTTCCCGCTGCGGCCCTCCACCGTGCTCGGCTTCGAGGCCGCGGGCACCGTGGACGCCCTCGGCCCTTCCATCACGTCGGCGGCGGTCGGCGACGAGGTCGCCGCCATGCTGCCCGCCCTGGGCGGGTACGGCGAGTACGCGCTGGCCTCGACCTGGACGCCCAAGCCCGCCGGAGTGAGCTGGGCCGACGCAGCCGCGCTGCCGTCGTCGGCGGAGGCCGCGGTCGGTGTCCTGCGGCAACTTCGGGTCGCCCCCGGCGAGACGCTGCTCATCCTCGGCGGTGGGGGATCGGTCGGTGTGATCGCCACCCAGCTGGCCGTCGCGCAGGGCGTCACCGTCGTCAGTGCCACCGGCGCACACGACGACCGGCTGGCCCGGGAGCTCGGCGCGATCCCCGTGCGCTACGGACCCGAGCTCCTCGCACAGGTGCGGGCCGAGGTCGGCAAAGTCGACGCCGTCCTGGACGCCGCCGGAAGGGGCGGGCTCGGTGACGCCGTCGAACTCGCCGGCGGAGCCGAGCGAGTGATCACCCTCGCGGACGAGCACGCGGCCGACTTCGGCGTCGCACTCTCGGCCCCGACGCCGGACCGCGCGCCCGACGCCCTCGACCTGACCATGCCGCTGCTGGCGAGCGGGACACTGCGACTGCGGGCCCAACGGACCCTCTCCATGCGCGACGCCGCCAAGGCGCACGCGTTCCTGGAGACGACACACGAGAGGTTGGTCCTCACCGCCGAATAGGCGCGCCCGCAGGGAACCCACTCCGCGGGTGGGCTGGTGCGGCCGTTGTATGAGTCGGTGTCAGTTCTTTTGGCGGGGTGCGTAGTCGAGGATCGCGTCGCCGAGCAGCGTGCGCATGTGCTGCAGCAGGTCGGTCGCGTCCCTGGCGACCTGCTCGGGCGGTCGGCCGGCGACCATCTCCCAGCCGATGAGGTCCAGCAGGGTCGAGTGCGCCCAGCCGAGCTGACTGGCCACCAGGCCCGGCAGCAGGGCCCTCAACGGGCTCTCCCACCTGGTGCCGTTCCGCTACCTGGTCGACGCCATGCGCGACGCCTACCTCGGCCAGTACACCGCACCCGCCGTCCTCGAAGGCGCCGCTGTCGCCCTCGCCCTCGCCGCCGTCTCGCTCGCCGTCGGTACCCGGGTGTTCCGCAGGACGGGCGCCTGACGTTGCGCGGCAACCCCGGGGTCCGGAGCACGCGCTGGGGGGCTCGGCAGGTGCTAGGCGCTCGGCGCTCAGCGCGGCGGCCAGAGCATGCGGAACAGCAGTTCCACCTGCGCCGCGACGTGCGCGGGTTCGAACCGGTCGGGGTCCGTGAGGGCGACGCGCCCGAAGTGCTCGGCGCAGGCGACCAGGGCGTGCGCGAGGATCTGCGGGTCGAGTCGGGAATCGCCCCGGTCGGCCAGCAGGTCGGAGGTCCAGCGGGCGACCTGGCGCCGGAACCGCTCCCGGTCCGCCTCGACGCGGTCGCGGACGACGGCGGGCATCTCGCTCGCAGGCTGCAGGATCAGCCGCCAGGTGTCCGGGTCCGCGCGGAGCATCGCCGACATTCGGCACACCGCCCCAGCGGCGAATTCGGCCGGGTCGCTCGAGTCCGTCTCGGGAGGCAGGGTGTCGAGGAGCAAGTGGAAGGCGCGTTCCTGCTCCCGGTCGAGCAGGTCGCCCAGCAGGTCGCCCAGGTTCTCGAAGGCGCCGTAGACCACCGACCGGGCGACGTCGGCCTTCTTCGCGATCGCGTCGATGGAGACCCGGTCGTAGCCCTCACTGACGATCACCGCAAGGGCCGCGTCGAGCAGTTGCTCGCGGCGTTCCGCCATCGGGACGCGCGGGGCGTAGGGCCGTCGCTTGCGCGGCCCGCCCCCCGAGGAAGCGGACGCGGGTGAAGTGGATGCGGGCGAAGGGGTGGGCGCAGACACCTTGGCAGCTTACGACATCCGTGTCTTAATTTAGGACAGCAGTGTCGTAATCACGGAGCAGACGGACAGACAAACGAGGAGCGGCACCATGGCCTTGCTGAAGCGCGACGAGGTCGAACCGCACGAGGACTACGGCTTCTTCGGCCCTGACTCGGTGGTGTGGAAGGTCTGGAGCTATCCGACGTCGCTGACGGTGGGCTTCCAGCGGGCCGTGGTGGTGGAGGAGCTCGACCCGCCGCTGGTGGCCGCCGTCCACGGGACCCAGGGCATCTACCAGCGCCCGCGCACCCGCTACGACCGGACGTTGCGGTACTTCGCGATGGTGGCCTTCGCCGGGTCGCGCGAGGTCTGCAAGGCGGCCGACATCCTGGTCAAGGTCCACTCCAAGGCGATCGGCCACCTGCCCTACGGCGAGGGCGTCTACGACGCCAACGACCCCGCCTCGCAGCTGTGGATCCAGCTCACCGGCTGGCACTCCATCCTCTACGCCTACGAGAAGTACGGCCCCGGCAAGCTGACCGCCGCGGAGGAGCAGGAGTACTGGGAGGCCTGCGCCACCGCGGCCGAGCTCCAGACCTGTTCCCCCGACGACATCCCGCGCAGCCGTGAGGGCGTCCGCGCGTACTTCGAGCGGATGCGTCCGCAACTGTCCGCCAGTCCGATCGCCAAACAGGCGATGAACCACCTCTTGCGGACCGAGCTTGTGCTGCCGCCGACGCCGTGGTGGGCGAAGCCGACCTCCCTGGTCGTCGCGAAGGCACAGCGGGTCGCCACTGTGGCCACGATGCCGCGCTGGATGCGCGAGCTGGCCGAGATCCGCCAGTCACGCCTGCTCGACGCCCTGATCGTGCCCGTCATGAAGGTGTCGTTCGCGCTGGCCCACCTGAACCCGCAGCTCGAGCTGCTTCTGCTGGGCCGGCTCTCACCGTCCACCGTTCCGGTGGTCGCGCCGATGAAGCTGGGGATCCCGCCCCGCACCGACGAGGTGCTGACCCCCGCGGAGGCCCGCGCCCGCCACGGTTATGCCAGGCCCGCCGAAGCGCACCTCGAACTGCGGGCCCGGCAGGCCGTGCGCGTCTTCGGCGACAACGAATCGCCCAGCGACCAGGGGCTCGTGGAGTCACAGGAGATCCTCGGCCCGCTCGCCTGAGCGGCTCGATTTCCCTGTGGGGCTCGAAAAGTCATCGCTGCGCTCGAACCGCCCTTCATCGAACCGCCGTTAAAGGAGCTCGGCGAAGCGGTCCAGCGTCACGGCCGCCCTGGCTTGGGTGAAGGGTGATCAGCACGAAGCGTGACGGGTTCAAAACCCGACTGACACAGGCTCGTCGGTGCGACAGGATGTCAATTTGTCGTACCGACGAATGAAAGGCAGTCCGCATGCCGCACCCCGCACCGCGACCGCTTCCCGAGTCGACCGACCTGCTCACCGCGGAACTGGTGGTGGACATGGCCGCCCCCATGGCGCCGGCCATCTCGCCGGACGGTCGCCTGGTCGCGTACGGCGTGGTCGCGAACAGCGGAAGGGGCGGACATCCGCACAGCTCTGTCTGGGTCGCCGCCGCCGACGGCAGCGCAGCCCCGTGCAGGCTGACCGACGGCACGGCCCGCGACGCCGCCCCGAAGTGGGCGCCGGACTCGGCTTTTCTGTTCTTCACCTCCGACCGCGAGGAGCAGGGCACCGCTCAACTCCAGCGGATCCCTCTGGACGGCAGCGAGGACGACGCCAAGGCAGAGTCCCTGACCAGGTGGCGCGGGGGCATCTGCGACTACTACCCGCTCGCCGACGGTCGCACCGTCGCGCTGCTCGCCGAGGACGAGCCCACTGCGGAGGACGAACGCCGGGAGGCCGAGGGTGACGACGCGAAGGTCTGGGGCCGGCACCTCCCGGTCACCCGGCTGCGCCTGCTCGACCTGGCGACCGGCGTGGCCCGCACCGTGGACGGCCTCGGGGACCGCCATGTCGTGGAGGTGACCCAGCGTCCGGACGGCGGCCCGCTGGCCGTGCTGAGCTGGGCCACCCCCGAGCTCGATCCCGGCGTCACGACGGCGGGACTGCATCTGGTCGCCCCGGAGACGGGCGCCGTCCAGGACCTGGGCCCGGTCGGATTCGAGGCCCAGTCCCCGGTCTGGTGGAACCACGACGGTGCTTGGCATCTGGCTCACCTGGCAGTGACCCCTGGGCACTTGGTAGGCGGCCTCGCCGTGATCGACACGGTCCCGCCGGCGACCGGCCCGACCGTCGAACAGCGCAATCTCACCGCCGGGATGTCTGCCTGCCCCACCGAGCTGGTGCAGGTCGCCGACGGGCCGCCGCTGGCGCTGTTCGCCGAAGGGTTGGATACCGCGCTGTACCGGCTCGATCCGCAGTCGCTACGGTTCGACCGATTGTCCTGCGCGCCCGGCACGCTCGCCGGGCTGACTGCGAGTCACTCCGGGGAGACCCTCGCCGTGGTGACGAGCACCGCGCACGAGCCCAGGAACGTCCACGCGGGGCCCACCGGCGGGCCACTGCTCCGGCTCAGCGACACCAGTCCCGAACTGCGCAGGATCCGCTGGGGTGTCCAGGAGCGGCTCAGCTACCAGGCGTCCGACGGACTGCAGTTGGACGGCCTGCTGATCCTGCCGACCGGCCGGACTCGGGACGAGGGCCCGTTCCCGCTCGTCACCCTGGTCCACGGCGGCCCCTACTTCCGCCATGCCGACGAGTTCGCGCTCACTGTGGTCGACTGCGGCCAGTGGCTGGCAGCCGCCGGATACGCGGTCTTCCTGGCCAATCCCCGGGGCGGGTCGGGCCACGGCCATGAATTCGCAGCCGTGGTGGCCGGCGCGGTGGGCGGCGACGAGTGGACCGACATCCTCACCGGGATCGACCTGCTGGTCGCCGAGGGAGTCGCCGATCCCGAACGCTTGGGCATCTCCGGCTGGAGCCACGGCGGTTTCATGGCGGCCTGGGCCGTCGGCCAGACCGACAGGTTCAAGGCCGCGTTGATGGGCGCCGGCATCAGCGACTGGGGCATGCAGGCCGGGACCGGCGACTGGGGAGTCATGGACGCGACGCTCGGCGGCGGCACCGCCTGGAACGGTCCGGGACCACACATCCACGACCGGAACAGCCCGATCTCCTACGCGTCCCGGATCCGCACCCCGGTCCTGATCCTGCACGGCGAGGAGGACACCAACGTCCCACTCGGCCAGGTGGTGCACTTCCACCGCGCACTGCGCCACTTCGGCGTCGAGCACGAGTTCGTGGTCTACCCCCGAGAGGGCCACGGGCTTCACGAGCGCGCCCATCAACTCGACGCCCTCCGGCGTATCCGCGCCTGGTACGACCGCTGGCTGTAGGCCCGTGCCAGGGTGTGGGCATTGAGTCGTGATCAATGAGTGGCAAACACACGTGAGAACGAAGTCCTGCGGGCCACCAAGGCTCGCCGCCGCTCAAGCACGCCGTCAACCGTGGCGAGGCGGGGGCAGCGCCGGCCTGAGCGGGTGCGGCTCGGCCTGCCCGGCCGGTGTGCGGAAGGCGGCGAGGCCGCTCCCGCGCACCCTGCCGAGCAGTCCCTTGACGCCCGGTCACACCTGCGTGGTGACCTCCGCCGCGACCCGCTCCCCGGAGGCGACCGCGGCGTCGAGGGTCGCGTTGTCGACGTCGGTGTGCTCGCCGGCGAAGTGGATCCGGCCCTCCTGGACCGCCTCGTAGCCGGCGAAAGCGGTGTACTGGCCGATGCCGTAGTAGTGGTAGGCACCCTTGTGCCACGGGTCCAGTGACCAGTGGTCCTCGTAGGCCAGCCCGTTCCATGCCGCCGTGGTCCCGGGGAAGACCCGCTCGATCTGGGAGAGGAACCAGGTGACGTCCGCCGTCGGGGCGGGGCCGTGGGCCGCGCCGGTGAGGACGGACTTGGCCGTGTTCCCGCCGGGGAAGTTGACCAGCAGGGCGGGGCTGCCCTTGGCACCCAGCTGGACCGAGCCGTCCCAGGCGGTCTGGTAGCCGTTCGGCGCGGTGTTGCTGACGCCGTTGTAGCCGAGCGAGGGCCAGGTCTTGGCGGTGAGCTGGGTGACCAGCTTGGCGTTCTGCCCCATGCCCTGCTGCTGGATGGCGGTCGTCTTCAGCGGGGAGAGCCCGGCCCGGGAGAGGTCGACGTCGCGCAGCGTGCTGAACGGGAGTGCGAGCACCACGTGGTCTGCCGGGACGGCGATCGTGCCGCCGCTGGAGACGTCGAAGGTGCAGGTGTAGCTGCCGTCGCCGTTCTGGGCGACCGCGACCAGTTGGTAGCCCTGCTGCACCGTCTGGGCGGGGAGTTGGGCCTGCATGCAACTGATCAGCTGGTCGTTCCCGCCGACCAGGTGGTACTTCTCGTCGAATCCTGGACCGCCGTCGAAGGTCGACGAGTTGCCGAGGAAGCCGATCATGCCGATCGCCGACGACTGCGACGGCTCGCCGCCGGACTGCAGCTGGATGGACTGGATCAGCTGGCTCAGGGCCGAGCCGGACGGCAGGCCGATCTGGCTGAGGTAGTCGAGGCAGGAGAGCTGGTCCAGCTGTTTGGCGGTGGCGGTGGCGCTGTTCCAGCGGGGGGTGCCCATGGCGGTGTAGGAGGAGGCGAACGCACTGTACGCCTCGGCGACCCAGTCGCTCTGCTGGGCCGGGCCGTCGTAGTGGCTGCCGTTGATCCAGCCTGCGTAGGTGCCCGCGTCCAGTGCCCCGCCGTCGGCGTACTCGGTCTTCAGACCGAAACGCTTGGCGAGGTTGAGCACGGAGGTGTCGGTGGAGCTGATGAACGAGCCGCCGTGCTCGCTGACCTGGTCGCCTGCGAAGAAGCCTCGCAGCGACCAGCAGCGACCGCCGATGTGGCTGGTGTCCGCCTCGTAGACGGTCGAGGCGATCGGGGTCGACTGGGTCCACAGCTGGTGCGCGCAGCGCAGTCCGGCCAGGCCGGAGCCGACGATGACGACGCGCGGAGCGGTCGCCGGGTTCACCGCGGACGCCGACGAGGCGGACGAAGCCGCCGCCGCGCGGGTGGCGCCGGAGAGTGCCGCGGCGGCCAGTCCGCCGACAGTCACTGCTCCGGCACCCGCCAGTAGTTGACGGCGATTCAGCTCACGCTCGGCGCGCTCGGCGCGTTCGCCGGCCACCTCGGCGACCGGCATGCGGCGGCGTCGCGCCTCGCGCTGGAGGGAGAAGGCCAGGCCGAGCGGATCGGGCAGGCCGGTGCGGGACTTCGGGGGAGTGGGGGAGGAAGCGGGGGTGGTGCTCGATCTGGCAGGTTCCCGGTGCATGGGGAATCCCTCTCGGAGAGCGGATCGAACGATGCTGACCGGGAGTGAACTGCCGCCGCAACGCTGTTGTCAACAGTGTTGCGCCAATTGACCGCGCCCACGTGCTGTCCTGAGGAGGAACCGGGGTGCTCAGTCCGGCGGGCCGAGTTCGGTGGCCCGCCGTTCGATCGCCGTGATCAGCGCCTCCACCCGGGCGTCGTAGACCCGGTCCTGGGTGACCTGGGCCAACTCGGCTGCCACGGCCGTGATCTGGGGGAAAATCCCCGGGTCCACCAGCCGGTACTCGCGGGTCCACGCGGACTCGTCAGCTGCCCGCGCCTCCGGCGAGAAGAGCAGGTAGGCGGCGCGTTGGCCGACCAGGGCGAGCAGCGAGTCGCCGACCATGCGGTAGTGGACGGCCGCCTCCGTGCCGCGCAGGCCCGCCTCGTGCACGGCGCCGAGGATCAGCTCCACGACGCGGAACTCGTTCGGCCTGCGGGTGGTGCGGCTGGCCATCGCGGAGGCGACGGCCGGGTACTTGAGCGCCACGGCGAGCGAGCCGTCGGCGAGCGCCCGCAGGCGGTCCTGCCAGGTCAGGCCTGCGGGGATGCTGTCCAGCACCTCGCCGAGGGTCCGGTCGGCGACCTCCAGCAGCAGCTCGTCCTTGTCGCGGAAGTGCCGGTAGACGGCTGTCGGGTCGGCGCCCAGCTCCTCGCCGAGGCGGCGCACGGTGAACGCGTCCGCGCTGCCGCGCGCGGCGATCCGCAGGCTGGCCTGGATGATCGCCTCGGGCGTGAGCTGACTGCCCGAACGCTTGCTCCGTGCGGGCCGGGCCGCGGGCTTTCCGGCGGCCTCGCCGGCGGGTGCCGCGGGGGTGGGATTCGAGGAGTTCGACATGGTGCGGTCAGTGTAGCGATGTGGTCGGAGCTCAGCGCAACAGTGTTGACAACAGTGTTGCGCCGCGCTTCACTCCTCCTCACCACCACTCGGGGAGGACCCGCCCATGGCAGCGAACAATCCGTCATATCCCAAGGCAGACCTGCTCTTTCGCGGCGGTCGCGTCTTCACGGCGACTGCGCCGAGCCCGGCTGACAGGTCGGCGGTCGCCGTCGGTGCGGGCAGGATTCTCGCCGTGGCCGAGAACGAGGCCGACCTGCGCGAGCTGGTCGGTCCGGCGACGGAGGTGGTCGACCTCGACGGGGGACTGCTCGCGCCGGGCTTCCAGGACGCGCATGTGCACCCGACCGTCGCCGGGGTCCAGATGCTGCGCTGCGACCTGTCCGGGCAGCGCACGATCGAGGGATACCTGGCCGCCGTCGCCGGCTATGCCGCCGCAAACCCCGCCGCGGAGTGGATCCGCGGCGGGGGTTGGTCGATGGACGTCTTTCCGGACGGCATTCCCACCAGGGCGATGCTCGACGCGGTGGTCCCCGACCGACCGGTCCTGCTCACCAACCGCGACGGCCACGGCGCCTGGGTCAACTCCCGGGCCCTGGAGCTGGCCGGGCTCGACCGACGTACCCCCGACCCCGCCGACGGCCGGATCGAACGCGAACCGGACGGCACGCCGATCGGCATGCTCCAGGAAGGCGCGATGGACCTGGTCGGCAGCCTGGTCCCGGTGGCCACGCCGGAGGAGGCCCGCGCCGGGCTGCTCGTCGCCCAGCAGCACCTCTTCTCGCTCGGCGTCACCGCCTGGCAGGACGCCATGATCGGCGCCTTCCCCGGCAATCCGGACAACTACGGCGTCTACCTGGACGCCGCACGCGACGGCTCGCTCCAGGCCCGCGTGGTGGGCGCGCTCTGGTGGGACCGGGAGCGCGGCACCGAGCAGATCCCGGAGCTGGTCGAACGCAGGCGGGGCGGTCAGGTCGGCCGGTTCCGCGCCACCACCGTCAAGATCATGCAGGACGGCATCGCCGAGAACTTCACCGCCGCCATGCTCCAGCCCTACCTGGACGCGTGTGGCTGCCCGACCGGCAACGCCGGCCTGAGCTTCGTCGACCCGGCCGTGCTCCACGACGCCGTCCGGCAACTGGACGCGCTCGGCTTCCAGTTGCACTTCCACGCGCTCGGCGACCGGGCCGTGCGTGAGGTGCTGGACGCGCTCGCCGCCGCCCGCGCGGCCAACGGCGCGAACGACCATCGGCACCACCTGGCCCACCTTCAACTGGTCCATCCCGAGGACATCGCCCGCTTCGCCGAACTCGGAGCCGCCGCCAACATCCAGGCCCTGTGGGCGGCCCACGAGCCGCAGATGGACGAGTTGACCATCCCCTTCCTCGGGCCCGACCGCGCCGCGCTGCAGTACCCGTTCGGCGATCTCGCCCGCGCCGGTGCGCGGCTGGTCGCGGGCAGCGACTGGTCGGTCAGCAGCCCCAACCCGCTCTGGGGCATCCATGTCGCGGTCAACCGCGCCGTCCCCGTTGCCGCGCCGAACGCCGCCGCCGACCGTCGACCGCGCCGCCCCTTCTATCCCGATCAGGCGCTCACCCTGGCCCAGGCGTTCACCGCCTACACGGCAGGCAGCGCCTGGGTGAACCACCTCGACGCCGAGACCGGCACGGTCGAACCCGGCAAGCGGGCCGACCTCGTCGTCCTCGACCGGGACCCGTTCGCGGGCCCGCCCGAGGAGATCGGCGAGGCCCGAGTGCGGATGACCTTCGTCGACGGCCACCCCGTCCACTGCGCCGCCGGCTGAAGCCTGACCGACCGTCACTCTCCCCGCGCACCCCCGCTGCGCCGCTCGACCACAGAACGCCCTCACCCCGGAGGCCCTTCATGCCCCGCACCAGCCCCACACCGAGCAGCCACAGACCCCGGCGCTCCGTCGCCGCCGCCCTCGGCCTGCTCTCCGCCCTCGCCCTCACCGCCTGCAGCGGCACCGCCGCCGGCGGCACCGGCACCGGCGGCAGCAGCGCCGCCGCCTACCAGTTGACCGCCGACACCCCGCCCAGCAAGGGTGACCTGAAGTCCTTCACCTGGTCCCTCTACGCCGAGCCCACCTCGCTCGACTACGCCCAGTCGTTCGACTACCCGCCCAACACCGTGCTCGCCAACGTCTGCGAGGGCCTGCTGCGCTGGAACCCGGACCTGACCGTCTCCCCGGGCCTGGCCACCTCCTACGCCAACCCGACGCCCACCACCTGGGTCTACACCATCCGCAGCGGCGTCCACTTCCACGACGGCACCCTGCTCACCGCCGACGACGTGGTCGCCTCGCTGCGCCGCAACCTCGACCCCAGCGTCAACAGCGTCTGGGCCTACCCGTTCCGCAACGTCAAGTCGGTGGAGAAAACCGCGCCGATGCAGGTGACGGTCCAACTGACCAGGCCCGACTCGACCTTCAACAAGTACATGGCGGCCAGCCCCGGCACTGTCGAGTCCGCCGCGACCCTGGCCAAGGACGGCAGCAGCTACGGCAACCCCACCGACGGTGTGAACTGCACCGGTCCCTTCTCCTTCGCCTCCTGGAAGCCCGGCCAGTCGATCACCCTCAAGCGCTTTGCCGGCTACTGGGATCCGAGCCTGCGAGCCAAGGCCGGGCAGGTCACCTTCGTCTTCCTGCCCGACTCCACGGCCCGGGTCAACGCGTTCGAGACAGGCGAGGTCGACGGCGGCTGGATGCTGCCTCCCGACTCCTACGGGCAGTTGGCCTCCTCCTCGGCGGGCAGGCTCTACTTCGGGCAGAACACCACCGTCGCCGACGAGGTCGTCAACAACCTCAAGGGCCCGCTGGGCAATGCCAAGGTGCGGCAGGCGCTGCTGATGGCCATCGACCGACAGGGCATCATCAAGGCTGGCGTCTCCGGTGTCGGCGACGTCGCCGACTCGCTGGTCACCCGCAACAACTGGAGCGGTGTGCCGCAGAGCACCCTCGACGGCCTGCTCAAGGACCTCCCCGGCTACCCCTACGACCCCACGAAGGCCAAGGCGTTGGCGGCCTCGGCGGGTGTGCGGGGACAGCAGGTGGTCATCGCGACCAGCCCGCTCGACTCGCAGACCACGATCATCACCCAGGCCGTCGCCCAGGCGGCCACGGCCATCGGGCTCAAGCCGGTGATCGACACCGTCTCGGCGGACAAGTACACCGCCCTCTTCACCGACCCAGCGGCCCGCAAGGGCATCGACCTCTTCCTGACCTTCTGGTACACCTCCATCACCGACCCGCTGGACATGTACACCTCGCTGGAGACCGGGGCGTACTCCAACTACGGCAACTGGTCCGACCCGCAGTTCGACGCGGCGGTCAACCAGGCAGTCGGGGCGTACGACCCCGCCACCCACGCCGCGGCCACCGCCCGCGCCCAGCAGATCGCCATGGAGCAGCTGCCCTGGCTGCCCCTCTACACCACTCCCGTCAGCGTCTTCCTGGGCAACCGGGTCACGGGCGTCAAGCCGTCCATCGACTACCTCTACTACCCGTGGGCCGCCGAGATCGGGGCCAGGCAGTGACGCGCGCCGGAGCGGTGACCCGCGCGCGAGCGGTGCTCGGCGCCGTGCTGCGACGCCTGATCGGCACCGCGGTGACCCTGCTGGTCACCTCGTTCCTGGTGTTCTCCTCGCTCTACCTCGCACCGGGCGACCCGGTCTCCTTCCTGGTCCGCGGGCGCAGCCCCGGGCCGGGCGAACTCGCGGCGCTGCGCCGGCAGTACGGCTTCGACCAGCCGTTCCCGGTGCGGTACTGGCACTGGCTGGACGGCGTCCTGCACGGCGACTTCGGTCAGTCCTACCTGTTCCACGAGAGCGTCGGGGCGCTGATCTGGTCCCGGTTGCCGTCCTCCCTGCTGCTGGTCGCGGTCGCCGCGCTGCTGATCGCCGTCTTCGGGGTCGGCGCGGGGGTGCTCGGCGCGCTGCGGCGCGGCAGCCGGACGGACAAGACGGTGCTGCTGCTGGTCACGGTCGGGGCCGCGGTCCCGTCGTTCGCTGCCGCGATCGTCCTGCGGTCGGTGTTCGGGGTCCGCCTGGGCTGGTTCCCGACCATCGGCAACGGCACCGGTTTCGTCGACGAGCTGCACCATGTGGCGATGCCCGCGGTGGCGCTGTCCGTGACCTTCATGGCCCTGGTCACCCGGGTGACCCGCACCTCGATGCTCGACGAACTCCGGCGCGAGCACGTGGAGGTGGCACTCAGCCGGGGCACGCGGCGCAGCAGCGTGCTGCGGCGGCACGTCTTCCGCAACGCCCTCGGACCGATCGTCACCGTCTCCGGCCTGCTGGTCTCCGGAATGCTGGTGAGCACGGCGATCGTGGAGACCGCGTTCGGCATGTCCGGCATCGGCTCGTTGCTGGTCGAGTGCGTCGACGAGATGGACTTCCAGGTGGTCCAGGCGCTGGTGCTGCTCGTGGTGACGGTCTTCGTCCTCGTCAACACCGCAGTGGACCTGGTCTATCCGCTGATCGATCCGCGTGTGGCCCGTCGCCCCGCGACCGCAGGAGGCGCCCGATGACGCAGCTCACCACGACCGCTCCAGCCCCCACCACGCGCCGCTGGTGGCCGCACGGTCTGCTGTCGAGGAGCGGTCTGTTCTACCGGATCTGCCTGCTGGCCCTGGTCGTCTTCGTCGTGGTCGCGCTGTTCGCTCCCTGGCTCGCGCCGCAGGACCCGACCGTCGGCGACTTCTCCCAGACGCTGGCCGGCCCGAGCGCGCAGCACTGGCTCGGCACGGACCAGGGCGGGCACGACACCTTCTCCGCGCTGCTCGAAGGGGCCCGGACCAGTCTGCTCGGGCCGTTGGGCGTCGTCGCCTTCTCCAGCGTCGGCGGCATCGCGGTCGGGCTCTTCAGCGGCTGGCGCGGCGGGTGGCTGGACGCGTTGATCGGGCGAGCCCTGGACATCCTCTTCGCCTTCCCCTCCCTGCTGCTGGCGATCCTCGCTGTGGCCCTGTTCGGCAAGGGACTCGGCGCCCCCGTGGCCGCCATGGCCATCGCCTACCTGCCCTACACGGCCCGGCTGGTGCGGGGTCTCGCGGCGCAGGAGAAGACTCGCCCGTATGTCGCCGCCTACCTGGTCCAGGGCCATTCCCCGGCCTACGTCGCGCTGCGCCAGCTGCTGCCGAGCGTCGCGCCGACGGTACTGGCCCAGTCGACCGTCAACTTCGGCTACGCACTGCTGGATCTGGCCGCCCTCTCCTTCCTCGGCCTCGGCGTCCAGCCGCCCACCCCCGACTGGGGAGCCATGATCAACCAGGGGCAGGGCGCCATGCTCGCCGGTCAGCCGCTGTCGGCCGTCGTCCCGGCGGTCGCCGTGGTGCTGGTCGTGGTGGCCGTCACCGTCGTCGGTGAGCAGCTCGGAGACCGCCTCGCACGAAGGGACGCCTGATGGCCGAGACCGTGACACCGCGACCGGGGAGAACCCCGGGACCGGATTCACTTCCGACACCCGAGACGTCACCACGACCCGCGACCGGTCCGCTGCTCGACGTGGTCCGGCTGACCGTCGAACTGCCCGGCGCTGCCCGGCCCGTACTGGACGAGGTCAGCCTGACCGTGGCCGCGGGCGAGGTCGTCGGCCTGGTCGGCGAGTCCGGCTCCGGCAAGTCGGTGACCGCGCGCAGCGCCCTCGGTCTCTTCCCTGCGGGAGCGACGCTGCGCGGGCAGGTGCTCGTGGACGGCGCGGACCTGGTGTCGCGTGACCCGGAGCGGCTGCGGCAGGTGCGCACCTCGGTCGCGTCGATGATCTTCCAGGACCCTCGCGCGGGCATCAACCCGGTCCGCAGGATCGGCGACTTCCTCACCGAGCCACTGCGTCTGACGCGACGTCTGCCCCGCGGACAGGCGCGGGAACGGGCGCTGGAGCTGCTCGCAGCCGTCGGCCTGCCGGACCCACCGCGTCATCTGCGCCAGTATCCGCACGAGTTGTCCGGCGGCATGCTGCAGCGCGCGATGATCGCGGGCGCGCTGGCGGGCGAGCCGCGGCTGCTGCTCTGCGACGAGCCGACCACCGCCCTGGACGTCAGCACCCAGGCGGAGATCCTGGCGCTGCTCGGGCGGCTGCAACGGGAACGCGGCCTCGGCATGCTGCTGATCACTCATGACATCGACCTGGCCGCCGCGAGCTGTGACCGGGTCTACGTGATGTATGCGGGCCGGATCGTGGAATCCGCGTCGGCCGCGGACCTGTTCGCGGCACCGCGCCACCCCTACACGATCGGCCTGCTCGGCTCCACCCCGCCGTTGGTCGGTCCGCTGCAGCGCCTCCGCCCGGTCCCCGGTGCCCCGTTGGGTCTCGCCGAAGCGCAGCCCGGCTGCGCCTTCGCTCCACGATGCGCCTTCGCCCTCCCGGGCCGGTGTGACGTGGAGCCACCGGCACTCGTGCCGCTGGACGGCGCCTCCGGGCGCGCCACGGCCTGTCTGCGAGCGGCCGAACTCCCCGACCCCCAGGAGGTCCACCCATGACACCCACGGCGCAGAGCCCGCTGTTGGAGGTCGCCGACCTGCGCAAGTGCTACGGGCCCACCGTGGCCGTCGACGGGGTCTCCTTCACCCTGCCGCCGGGTGGAGCGCTCGGACTGGTCGGCGAGTCGGGTTCGGGCAAGACCACCACCGCCCGGATGCTGGTCGGCCTGGAGCGCCCGGACCGCGGCACGATCACGGTCCGGGGTGAGCCGCTCGCGGCGCGCGTCCACGGCCGGACCGCACGCCTGGCGCGCGCCAAGGCCGTGCAGATCGTCTTCCAGGACCCCTACCTCTCCCTGGACGGACGCCTCTCCATCGCGGCGACCGTCGACGGCGTCCTGCGCCTGCACGGTCTGAGCGACCGCGCCGCCCGCGCCGGCCGCGTCCGCGACCTGCTCGCCCAGGTCGGCCTCGGCGACCGCGAGGCGGCGGCGCTGCCTCGCCACCTCTCCGGCGGCCAGCGCCAGCGGGCGGCGATCGCCCGCGCCCTGGCGGTGGAGCCCTCCGTCCTGGTCCTCGACGAAGCGGTCTCGGCACTGGACGTCTCGGTCCAGGCGCAGGTGCTGAACCTGCTCACCGACATCCGCACCGAGACCGGTGTCGGCCTGGTCTTCGTCAGCCACGACCTCGCGGTGGTGCGCTACGTCTGCAACGAAGCCCTCGTCCTGCACCGGGGCCGCCCCGTCGAGCAGGGCCCGCTGGAGCCCCTGCTCGAACACCCGGCCCACCCCTACACCCGTCTCCTGCTGGCCTCGGTCCCGCACCCGGGTTGGAACCCCGACGACATCGCCCGCCGCAGAAGGGAGTTGAGCGCCTGATCCGGATGACGCGATATGACGCGTATTCTGATGCCCTCGACAGCGACCATCGGGGGATGGCGTCATGGGATTGCGTGTAGCCGTGATCGGCGGCGGGCTTGGCGGACTGTGCCTGGCCCAGGGGCTGAGGAAGGCCGGCATCGACGTCACCGTCTATGAACGGGACGCGACGTCGGCCATGCGAAGGCAGGGCTACCGGCTGCACGTCGACGCGCGTGCCGGACTGGCCTTGCAGCGCTGCCTGCCGCCGGAACTGTGGGAGCTGTTCTTGGCGACGTGCAGCCGCGCCAGCACCCGCTTCACAGTGGTGACCGAGCACCTCCGACAGCTGCACGAGGTGGCGGGCGACCCGGCGGTCGACACGTTCGCCGCTGCGACGCTGGCCACGTCCGTCAACCGGCAGACGCTGCGGGAGATCCTGGCGCGCGGACTGGACGTCGAATACGGCCGCGAGTTCGTCGGCTACGAGCTGACCGGCGACTTGGTCCACGCCGTGTTCGCAGACGGTAGCCACGCCGACGCGGACCTACTGGTCGGCGCGGACGGCGTCAACTCGGCGGTGCGTCGCCAATATCTGCCGGAATCCGAGGTCATCGACACCGGAGGCCTCAGCGTCTACGGCAAGACTCCGCTCACGGAAGAGACCTCGAAGCTGGTGCCGCCGAGCCTGCTCGACGGTTTCACGGCCGTCATCGGCGGTCAGGTCGGCATGGCGACCGGGCTGGTCCGCTTCCGGAAGGCACCCGGCGAAGCCGGCCTCTCGCCGGTCGGCGACTACATGATGTGGGCTGTGACGGCCGAACAGCGACTGTTCAGGGTGTCGCAGGACAGGCTGGACGCCATGGCGGCGGCCGAGCTGCACGCCCTGACGGGGAGCATGATCAGGTCTTGGCACCGGGACCTGCGCGCGCTGCACGCCCTGGCCGACATCGACGAGACGTTCCTGGTGCGGATCCGGACGTCGGTGCCGACGCCGGCCTGGAAGCCCAGCCGCGTCACCGTCCTGGGCGACGCCATCCACGCGATGAGCCCGGCGCGCGGATCCGGCGCCAACACGGCTTTGCAGGACGCCGGACTGCTGTGCCACGTCCTGACCGAAGCCGCGCCGGACGAGAAGAGCCTGCTGGCGGCGGTCGGCGCGTACGAGGCGCAGATGCGCGAGTACGGAAATGCCGCTGTCGAGGCATCCAGGAAGGCGGAGGCCGAGTACGCCCGTCGGCGCGGCGGCCCGATGTTCTGGCTCTACCGGCGGCTGGCCCGGAACAGACCGTCATGACCGCGGACGCCCCGGCGGTTCGGTGTCGGGGCGACGCCGGGCGCTCTGCGCGGAAGACGAGTGTGGACACGCGCGGAAACCCGCCTGAACAGGAACCGGTCAGTCCCGTCACGTTGCCCGTTGGCCTCGTGACAGTGCGGCATCATTGACCCCACTCGATGGACCTGATCGAGCGAAGAAGGAGAGACCAGCGTGGCGATTCAGCGGATGGACAACGTCGGCATCGTCGTCGAGGACATGGATGCCGCCATTGCCTTCTTCGTGGAGCTCGGTATGGAGCTGGAGGGCAGGGGGGAGGTCGAGGGCCTCTTCGCCGACCAGTGCACCGGGCTCGACGGCGTCCGCTGCGAGATCGCGATGGTGCGGACCCCGGACGGTCAGGGCCGGCTCGAGCTGGCCAAGTACCGCAGCCCGGCGGTGATCAGCGCCGGGCCGCGTAACCGGCCGCACAACGTTCTGGGTACGCACCGCGTCATGTTCGCCGTCGACGGCATCGAGGACACCGTTGCCCGCCTGCGCCCTCACGGCGCCGAACTCGTGGGCGAGATCGCCCGGTTCGAGGACAGCTATCTGCTCTGCTACGTCCGCGGCCCGGAGGGCATCATCGTCGGACTGGCCGAGCAACTGAGCTGAACCACCTCGTCGAGGCGGGCCCTGCCCTGAATTCAGCGCGTGTGCGCGACGGGACCACCGCGCAGGGGTGCCAGCTTTCGGCTGAGCCTGAGGACGTTGTCGACGACCTGGGGGTCGGTACTTCCCCGGAAGGCGGGGACGGGGTGGACCCGAGGGCCGATCAGGAGGCCGGTCTTCCCGTCGAGGGAGGTGTCGGTGGCGGCGAAGACGGACGGGCGGGCGGCAGCGGAGGCGGGGCCGGCGGTGGAGCGTTCGAAGGTCCGCCGGACCAGCGGCCACAGCAGGCGCAGCCCGGGGGAGATGATCTTCGGTGAGGTCATGGTGCCGTTGGTCATGTCGGTCGCGGCGCCGCCGGGGTCGGCGGCGAAGACCGCGATGCCGGTGCCGCGCAGCCGCTCGGCCAGGTCCAGGGTGTAGGCGAGGTTGGCGAGCTTGGCCCGGCCGTACCAGTGGAATCCGTAGTAGCCGCCCGGCGGTTCGACGGCCTCGAAGGTGCGCTTGGCGACCTTGATCGCGCCGGAGGTGACGTTGACGACCCGACTCGGCCCGCCGGCCCGGAGCTGATCCAGCAGCAACTCGGTGAGCAGGTACGGCGAGAGGTGGTTGACGGCGAATGACGCCTCGATCCCGTCAACGGTCTCCTGCCGCTGGGCGAACATCGCGCCGACGTTGTTGACCAGCACTTTGAGTGGGCCCTCGGCTGTCAACTGCGCTGCGAGCGCGCACGTTGTCGAGCGAGGCCAGGTCGGCTGCCACGAAGCGCGGGGCCGCTCCGGTGGCCACCGCGGCGATCCGCTCGGCCGCGCGGGCGCCGCGCTCCGCGTTGCGGCCGACCACCGTCACGGCTAGCCCGTGCGCTGCGAGTCCCATCGCGGTCTCCAGGCCAATCCCGCCGGTTCCCGCCGTCACCACTGCCCGATGCTCCACAGTTCCGCCTTCCAGCGCCACACGGATACGGATAGGTATCCGTTTCGATGAGCGCACGTTAGCACAATCGGATAGTTATCCGGTTGCTGTGTGTGGGATGCACCGGGCAACCCCCTCGGCGGGGGTCCGGTGCGGGTGTCGGCGGGGCGGGGGGTGCGATCAGCGTGGGGGGCGCAGGCCCTCAAGGAGAATGCCGAGATAGAGCTCTCGGCGCGTGGCGTCGCTGTCGCCGGACCGCACGGCGTGCTCGATGCCGCAGAGAAGGCGGCGCACATCGTCCGCCCCGACCCCGTCCCGGATGACGCCGACCCGGCGGGCCCGGTCCAGCAGATCCCCGACGGCCCGGTCGAGCTCGGCCTTCATCGCCGAGGTCTGCGCCTCGGCGTCGCTCGCGGACTCCAGTACGGCCGCGAAACCGGCATCGTCCAGGGCGCGGTCGAGCGTGAAGTGCAGCAGGCGGTGCAGTCCGGCGAGAGCGTCCTCGGCGGCGGCTGCCGCCTGTGCCTCGCCGACCAGCTCCCGGAAGCGTTCCGCCGAGAGCGCCTCCATCAGCGCATGGCGGTTGGGGAAGTGCCGGTACACGGTTCCCACGCCGACGCCGGCGATCCGGGCGATGGCGTTGAGCTGGAGTGAGTCGTCACCGGCGGCCAGTTGCTCGCGGGCGATCTGCAGCACCCGGGCACGGTTGCGCGCGGCATCCGCCCGCAGCGCTGGCCCCTGCTCGGCTCTCGGTGTCACCGGCCCAGCATAGGTGCCCCGGCTGGGGTGCCGTCGTCGGTGGCGGGTGCCGACGGAGGCTCTTGCGGGCCGCCCATCGATGGGCTCAGGCGTCAGGGCAGGGGGTCAGGGGGCGTAAGGGGGCGTCAGAGTGGCTTCGGGCGCAGAGTGCTGCCGGCCTTCAGCCGGCCGTGGCTGTCCATGTCGTCGAGCAGCGCGCTCAGGCCGACGGCGAGCATCTTGTGGCGGACTCTGCCGAGCAGCTTGGCCAGGAGGCGGCCGCCGAGGCCGGTGAAGCCGGCGTGCTCGTAGGTGAAGCGCGTGCCGCCGGCATGGGGCTCGATGCGGTAGCTGACCTCCGTCGTCCCGCCCCCACCCGGGTCCGTCCACGAATAGCGCAGCAGGGAGGGCGGTTGGACCTCCAGGACCTCGCAGGCGACGACCCCGCTCCAGCCCGGCTTCGGCTTCGCGACGAACCTGAACCGGGTGCCGACGGTGGGGCTGAAGCCTTCTGGCCTCCCGCCTGCGCCGGTCGCCGTCCACAGCGGGATCAGCTCGGCGTCGGTGACCGCCCGCCAGACCTTCTCCGGGGGATGGGGGTAGTCCTGGGTCAGATGGATGGCGCTCACGCGAGGCTCCTCTGGCTGATGGACAAGACAAGCTCCAAGGTTTATATAGTGACTAGAAATTTACAGTAACACTAAAGTTCTGGTGGCACGACTATGCTGACGCCATGAGTCAGCGCGCGGTGGACTGGACGGGGCTGCGCCCCTTGGCTGAGGGGTCCACGGGCGAGGGGTTGCGCGAGCGCAAGAAGCGGCTGACGCGCCGCCAGTTGTCCGACACGGCCACCGAGATGTTCCTGGAGCGCGGCTTCGATGCCGTCCGCGTCGCCGAGATCGCGGAAGCCTGCGGGGTGTCGGAGAAAACGGTGTTCAACTACTTCCCGACCAAGGAGTCACTCCTTCTCGACCTGGACGAGGCCATCGAGGACGCCCTGCGCTCCACCTTGGCCGACCCTGGCCTCACGCCGGTCCAGGCCGTGCTGAAGATCCTCGCCGAGCAGCTGGCGATGGTGACCTCCTGGCTCGGCGCCCAGGACGACCGACCTCACGCCGTGGAGCAGTTCCGGCGCTTCGGCGCCCTGATCCGATCCACGCCCTCGCTACGCGCCCACCAGCGCGACGCGACCGAGCGGCTCATCGCCGCCGCTGCCGAGATCCTGGCCCACCGCACAGGCATGCACCCCTACGACCCCGAACCGCAGATCGCAGCCACCGCCCTTCTCGGCCTGTGGCCCGTCCAGTTCCAGGCCCTGGGCAGATACCTCGACGACGCCCGCACCCCCCAACAACTGCACACGGCGGTCACGGCCCACGTGGCCAGAGCGGCAACAGTTGTCGAGACCGGACTGGGGTCCTGCTTCACACCGGCTGCCGATTGACCGGCCCGGTCGCAGCACGGGCCGGGTGTGAGCGGCCAGTATCAGTTCTGTCTGCGACAACCTGGTCCAGCGTCGCGCCCTGCGGCGCTACCGCTCCTGGCTGGGATGGCTGGGGACGACGGTCTGACAGCCGGCGCTATTCGATGCCGAAGCTGTTGACCTTGGCCGGATGGATGCGGATGAAGGCCTCGCCGAATCCCGGCCCGAAGTGCGCGCCGCCGGTCGGAATGGCTTCGGCGGCGCCGCGGATCTCCAGCATGCGCGGGGTCCACGGATCGGTCGACACCAGATCGTCGACCACGATCGCCGCCCAGCCGTTGGCCTGGACGTCCCGGTACTTCTTGGTGTTCGCCACATCGTGACCGCCGACGTCGACCGTGCCAAGTTCGGCGTTGTAGCGGAACGAGGTCGGCACGACGTGAGGCTTGTGGTCGGTTCCGGCGGTGGCCAGCCGGCCGAGCAGTTGGCTTCCGAGATACTCGATCTGCGCAGCAGTCAGTTCCGTCATGCCACGAGTAGACAGCGGGCCGCCGTGCCGGTCACGCGACAACGCCGGTCCCGGGCCCCGCCATCGCGAGCATCTCGAAGATCCTGGACCCGCCTGCACGCACTGCGCATGATCGAGACCAGGATCTTCGACGGCTGTGATCAGGTGGCAAGACCCGCTGCGGACCCGGTGGCGAGGTCGGGCCCCCAGCGTTCGAGGGATTGAGCGAGGTCGAGGGGGCCCGGCTTGGCGTGGGAGTCGGGGCTGGGCCAGTCTTCGCGGGGGACGCGCCACATCAGCTCGAACTCGTTGCCGTCGGGGTCCTTGGCGTAGAAGGACTGGGAGACCAGGTGGTCGGTCGAGCCGACGAGGGCTCCGCGCTCGGCGAGCTTGCGGCCGATGGCGGCCAGTTCACCGAGGGTGCCGACCTCCCATGCCAGGTGATAGAGGCCGACTCGGCCCTGCTCGGGGCCGGGGGCGTCGAGCCCCAGGGCGAAGAGGCCGAGGTCGTGGTCGTTGAGGCTGTCGGGCGCACTGAGGAAGGCGGCCCGGCCGGGGATCAGATGGTCGACGTGGAAGCCGAAGACATCGGTGTAGAACGCGACCGAGCGGTCGACGTCGCGGATCCAGAGCACGGCGTGGTTGAGGCGGCGGACTGACATGCGGGAAAGGATACGCCAGGACGTTCGAATTCAAACTACAAGCATGGTGTGCTGGGACATCTGCTCCGCCCGATGACGGCCTGGGCCGAAGGCGTACCCCGGCCTGTCGTCAGGACGCTGGGCGCGCTCGAAACACTCGGCGCGGCCGGCCTCATCCCGCCGCCCCTGACCGGCATCCCCCCTCGCTGGCCCTGGCCGCGGCCGTCGGCTTCGTACTCCTGCAACTGGGCGCGATCGCCGTCCACCCGGCCTGCGACGACCGCCGGATCGCACTGAACCTCGGGCTCACCGCGACCGCGGCCGTCACCGTGTGGCTCGCCACCGGGCTGTGATCGAGTGACCGAGCACGGCCCCCGACGGCGGCTGCGAGAATGGGGCCGTGGAATTCGAGGGTTCACGTCCGATCGCGCCGAGACTCCTCCTCACCAGCCGCGTCGGCTGGTTCGTGCTGGAGCATCCGGTCTTCATCCCGGCCGGCTGCCGCTTCTGGAGCGAATCAGCCGCTCTGGTCGTCGAGCCGCCGGCAGGCGAGCGGCGCAAGTACCCGGGCAGCGTGGTCCGCTGACCCGGGTACCTGCGCGCCGCGCCCCGGCCCGGAGATGACGCTCGTGCTTGGCGCCCCGGCCTCCCGTTTCAGGCGCTGCCGATCAGCTGGCGGGTAGCGGCGCCGGGTCAGTGGCCCCGCGGACGGTCAGCGAGGCCGGGAAGGACCTGCGTGCCCTCAACCTTGACGGCCGTCAACTCGCGCGGGTTGAGCCCCAGAACGGACAGGATCGTGGGAGCGACCTGGGTGGTCTCGACCGAGGCGGACTCGACCTGAGCCGGGATGCCCGGGCCGTCGACAAGCATCAGGACATGCCGGTCACCGGTGTTCATGCCACCGTGCTCGGCCAGCTTGGTCGGCTTCGAGTAGACAATGCCCTCCTGGACCTCGCCGAAGACGTCCGGGTAGTGGCCGTTGTCGACCGAGGTGCCGAAGAAGTGCGCGGCGGCTGCGCCGGCCCAGATCTGCGCCAGGCCCGAGTGCGCGACGGTAACCGGCTTCTCGTTGACGTCGTAACCCTGAGCGGTGTGGTCCCACAGGTAGCTCTTGACGAAGTCGGAAGCGGCTTGCGACCTGTCCGACAGGTAGGACTGCCACAGGTCGTCGTCCGTTCCGGCGACGATGAGGCTCTTGTTGGCCGGATGCGTCTTCGCCCAGGCGGCGTTGATCGCGCTGATGATCGGACCGTCCTGGACGGTGATGAGCTTGTTGGGGTCCTCCGGCGACTGACCGTGCTTGGCCGTCACAATGATCGTCGTCGAGCCCGCGAGGCCGTCCTTGTGAATGGCGGCGACCATGCGGCCGAGCTGAGTGTTGACGTAGTCCAGCGCGCTGGACAGCACCGGCCCTGGGACGAGCTTGCCGTGCACCCACTGGTAGCCGCCCGGTTCCGGAGCGCTGGTGGTGTAGTTGCCGTGGGCGTCCGGACCGATCAGCGTCGTCGGGGTCGAGCGGATCTTCTGCGCGACCGAGACGGTCTGGAAGTTCATGCCGAAGATCGCCGGGGTGCCGACCTTGGTCTTGCCCGAGTGATCGCGGCCGCCGATCTCATTGAGGATGGCCTGGACCTTGTAGCCGTCGTACTGCTTGGTGGCGGCGTCGATGTGGGCCCAGTCGTTGTCCTGCGGGTACGGGACGCCGTTCGGCATGACGGCCTGTGAGTCGATCTCCGGCGAGAAGAGGTCGTCGATGCTCTGACCGTTCGAGCCGGGACCGTTGAAGGACGCATAGACCTCGTGCTTGTCGGACCACGCGGTGCGCAGGCCGGCGTTGTGGATGACCTGGAAGATCGTGTTGTCGCCAAGGTAGTCCCACGGGGTGATCGGCTTGCAGGTCTTGGGATCGACCGGGAACGTCTTCGGGTTGAGCGACGTCTTCGGGTCGAACTTCAGGTTCATGATCGCGGCCGGGTTCTTGTCGACACCCCCGGGGAAGATCGAACCGTTCTCGTCGAACGACGGGAAGGTGCCGTTCGCCGGGTTGATGAAGTCGTTGACGTTCGCCAGTGCGTCGTCCGGCGAGTCGTAGATGACGTCACCACCGGTGGCAGGCCGGCCAGGGGTGCAGGCGGCGCCCGCCTCGTCGGTGGTGTGGCTGTACTCGACGTCGTAGTAGACGCCGGTGGATTTGGGGTTGCCGCCGGTCATCAGCGCGGTGCCGCCCGGGTCGGAGTCCGACGGGTTGGACGTCTCCGCATTGGTGTACTCGCTGCCGGCGTGCGCCAATCTGGCCAGCGTCGAGCCCGGGTGGTTGGCGATGTACCAGTCGAGATCGCTCTGGTGCATGCCGTCGACCGAGATGAGCAGGACGTGCTTGCTCGCGGGCGCGGCTGTCTCAGCGCTGGCGTTGAGGACCGGAAGCCCACAGAGTGCGGCTGCCGTCGCCGTGGCCAGTCCGATCAAGGCCGGACGGGTGTATTTGGGCATCATGCTCTCCAAACAAGTCGAGCCAGTGAAGTCGCACATCGCACATTGCTGTGCGCGCGTATCCTTCAACGCCCAGGCGGGCCTAAGAGAAAAATCGAGTGTCCATCAGGCAACTGTCAGGTCACGTCCGGATGTTGCGGGGCCTCGCGAGCGCTCGCCCGCAACCCTGTCGAGACCGGGTAAGCCCCGCGCCCATCCGCCTGACGGTTCACCAGGGCGCGTGAAGGTGCCGGTCGGTCCGTCGGCGCCGATGGTGGCCATCCGGACGGCGGCCACCGCGCCTTCGGCGGGGTGCGGTGGCCGCGATGGCCGTTGAGGTCGGTGGCGACGTAGCCGGGGCAGACCGCGTTGACCTTGATGCCGTCCGGCAGCAGGTCTCGGGCGTACTGCAGGGCGAGGGCATGGCGCAGCTGCCGCTGTCCCGCGCCATCGCCCAGTTGGAGCGACGCATGGGCGTGCAACTGCTGGAACGCACCAGCCGGGCCGTGAACCTCACCGCCGCCGGCCAGGTCTTCCTGACGGAGAGTCGCAAAGCACTGGACGCGGTCTCGGCATCGGTCCGGCGCGCGCAGCGCGCGGGACGGACCGATCCGAAGCTCACGCTGGCGATGAAGCCCAACGGGGATGCAGGGCTGCTGGAGTCGATCCTGCAGCGCTACCACCGCGATCCGGATGCCGTTGACATCGACGTGACCGTCTGCGGCATCGGGAGCAGGCTCCGATTCTGCTCGACGGCAGGGCCGATGTCGCGTTCCTGACCGCGCCGTACGACGACCTCGCGGGCTTCGACACCGAACCGCTCCTGACGGGTCCTGAGCTGACGAGGCCTTGACAGCCAGGGCAACCGGCCTCGGTGTCTCCAGCAGATCCAGGGGTACGACGGCTGACCTGGCGAGACCTGGCGGCCGGTCAGCGATGACCCGTCGAGCCGCACACCCGTCCAGGTGGACTCGTACATCAGTCGGGCGCGTCTGCCGGCCGGGCATCGGGTCGGGTGGTGACCTTGGGTGGGCAGCTCCCGCTCAGACGGCTGAGGATGTCTCGTCACGCGCCGTGCTTTCGAGTTGATCGGTGCTCCGGCCGGGGCGCCGGCACGGTCACCGTCGAAAACCTCAACACCACCGGTCTGGGGACGTTCACCCGCTGAACGTCCCTGCGAACAGGGGCGGTCGCGCGTGCGCCGGCCGACGTTGCTGGAGATGCGACAACAGCGCGTCTCCGCCTGACGGCGTCTCGTTCGCAGGGCGGCGCACCCAGTCTGTCGCGGACGGCGTCCCGAGCTGGTCGTGGTCGCGGTCCGGTGCCGATAGTGAGGTCAGGTGGAGCATGCGGGTGGGTCTGCACGTGCTCGGTATCGGTGACGGTGCCCGTCCGGAGGTGATCCGGGCTGTGGCCACGGCCGCGGAGGCGGACGGCTTCGCGAGGCTGTGGTGTGGTGAGCACGTAGTGCTCGTGGACGCGCCTGCCTCCCGCTACCCGTACTCTGCGGACGGCCGGATCGCCGTCCCCGCGGATGCGGACTGGCTGGACCCGCTGCTCGCTCTGAGCTTCGCGGCAGCGGTCACCGGCCGGATCGGACTGGCCACGGGCGTCCTCCTGCTGCCCGAGCACAACCCAGTCGTGCTCGCGAAGCAGGCCGCCACGCTTGACGTACTGTCCGCCGGGCGGTTCAGCCTCGGGGTCGGGGTGGGCTGGTCGGCCGAGGAGTTCGCCGCCCTCGGCGTCCCCTTCGCCGGGCGCGGGCGGCGCACCGACGAGTACCTCGCCGCGATGCGCATCCTCTGGACCGACGACCCCGCCTCCTTCGCCGGGGAGTTCACCCACTTCGACGCGATCCGGGTCAACCCCAAACCGGTGCGCGGCGGTCGACTCCCGGTCCTGGTCGGCGGCAACAGCGATGCCGCGCTGCGCCGCGCGGCACGGCTCGCCGACGGCTGGTACGGCTTCAACGTGCCCATGGCCGATATTCCGGCGCGCGTCGCCGTTCTCGCCGACGAGCGCGCCCGCTTCGGCCGCACCCTCGACGATTTCGTGGTCGCCGTCGCGCCGAGCGAATGCACCCCGGAGCGTCTGCCCGAGCTCGCCGCCGCAGGCGTCACCGAACTCGTTGTCGTCGACGCACCCCCGACGGCTCCCGATCAGGCCGCGACGTGGGTCAGGGAACTCGCCCGAACATGGATCCGCTCAGGCGGATGACACGGAGTAGCTGTTGACTGGCCGTTCGGTCAGTGTTCGCCGGCACATCGAGCGGTCGAGCGGACACGGTCATTGGCCGGCAGGCCAGACCCCACTCCCACCGACGAGCCGGGCAAAAGCCCACACCCGCCCTCTCATGCATCTGCACCTGCCTCGGAGAGCGCGTGCCGAGCCCAACTGCACGGTGACCTCGCCGCCGTACCCGTGCTGGACGCGCCGAAGGTCACCACCGTCATCGCCTGGCCACCGCACAGCCGGTCCAAGGCCGTCGCCGACCTCGTCCGCACTGCGACACATCTCTAGGCGTTCTTGAGCCGCTCGGCGACCTTGCCGACGGCCTCGTCCTCGTCCTCGTACAGGTGCCGAAGCGCTTGAGCGCCTCCTGCGCCTCACGCGACGTCAGACCCCTGGGGCGGACCGGCTCCTGCTGTGCCCGGTCGTAGGCCTCCTGCCAGGCGGCGCGTGCGTCCCTGCTCGCCAGCAGTGCCCTGCGCATGTCGGCGCGATGCTCTCGGATCGGTTCGGCGTAGCTGCGGAGCACCGCGGCCGCGTAGCGGCCGTTGGCGGCGAGCCAGTCCGCAAGCCGACCCGGCAGCCGGGGCGTCTCCCACGCGGGGAACACCAGGTACGCCAGCATTGCCAAGGCCCCGCCGAGCAGGGTGAGCATCACCCGCTCCGGGACCGTCTGCTCCCACGCCTGGCCACCCATGCCGAGCAGAAAGACAACGTACGCGGCAGTGAAGCACTGGGAGTAGGCGTTGCCGGTACGGATCAGCGTGTACGACAGGCCCGCCGAGACCACCGCCAGCGCAGCGGACACATGGGCTGCTCGACCCGGCCGCACTCCGCGACCACCTCATCCACCAGCTCCGGAGGGAACGCGCGGGTCAACACCCCCAACGCGATCCGATCCGAGAACCGTTCACCCACCGACTTCACCTGACCGGGCCTTGGCACAACCCGTCCAACGACCAAGGCCCACCAAAGTCACCGGTATTGCATCTAGGCAGGCCCCTGGCCGCCGTCGGACGGTGCGCCGAAGGCAGCCCTGAGCTGATCTTCCTGCTTCACCGAAAGGTCGGAGCGCATCAACTCCATGGCGTGTCCCTCGAACGCCTTCGCGACGGCGTCGACCTCGCTATCGGTGCTCATCAGCACCAGCGCCGAGCTCCCCGGCGTCATGTCACCTTTCACCGAGTCGATCATCGAGCCGTCGATACCGGCCTTGCTGAACTTCTTGGCGAGCGAGGCAGCCTTACTGCCCTCGTCGGTCACGTGCTCCTGTACCTGGGGTGCCGCTGCGTACAGCGGCCAGCGGATCACAGCGACATCACGCAGGTCGATGAGCTCCTGGCCACCCAACTGCTTAAGCCTGAGGACCGCGTCATCGGCCTCTTCGGTGCCACGGAACCGCCATGCCGTTGTTGACATCGATTCACTCCTTCCGGCAGACCGTTTGATCGGGCCGCCGTGCCGATCCGTGCATCCCTCCGGGAGTCGCAGGACCCCCGCGGGCTGGCCGGAACGATTCCCGGCGTGGGAGGCCGGAACGGCCAGGTAGCCAGGGGAGCCAAGGTCGGAGTGTCGATGGCAGGCCTGCCGGTCCGTTCCTGTCTCGCTCGTCCAGGCTAACCTGATATGCCAGGCGTTTCATCTGAGACTCTCCAAGCGTCTCACCAGCACTTTTGTGCCTGCGGGGCAGCCTCTGTTCTACGGCGCAGCGCTCGCCACAGCGCCCTGACGACGAGCGCCATCACGCTGAGCGCCAGCGCTGCGAGGCCGAGTGCGATGGCGGTTGCGGCGAGCGCGAGCAGTTCGACGGTGACGATCCCGCCGGCCTCAAGTCAGGCGAGGATCTGGGTCGAGTGACCTGCGCAGTAGACGTCAAGCTCGGGGCTTGCTCCTGCGCTGTCGGTGTGCGAGGAGCAGGCCGCAGGCGGCCAAAGTGGCTGCGGCGGCCTCGGCGAGGACTGAGAGGGTCTTCATCTGGGACGCCGGAGTTGGAATCGCCCGTTCAGGGCGTGGACGGGACGAGCGGATCGGGCGTCGAGCGGGCCAGCAGACGTCGAGCGGTCTGCAGCCCCCAGTCGTCGAGGGAGTTCACGCGGTCGCTCAGGACTCGGATCCCTGAGTACTTCTCGATGTGGTGGGCCCACTCCTCGCGCCGCTCGACCTGGGGGCGGACGATGATGCAGTCGGGGTCGTTGTGCCAGAACCGGCCGTGCATGAACGCCCGTCCGCGCCCGCTGAGGACGGCGCCGGCCTGGGAGGGTTCGCTGATGTCGCGTTCGGGCGATTCGTAGGTCGGGGCGATGTCGCAGCTGATGCGCATACCGTCGAAGAGGCCCACCGAGGGCAGCAGCGGGGCGCCGCAGCCGAGCAGGGTGGCGTCCTTGCCGACGGCGTCGCGGATGAGGTCGATGCCCATCGCGTACGCCTGGAGCGCGGTGACGTCCTCGTGGCGGCGGCCGACACGGGCCGCGGAGGCGAGGAAGTCCAGTTTGAAGTAGTCGAAGCCGTGGCCGCGCCAGGTCTGGAAGACCTCGCGGAGGTAGGCTGCCGCCCCGGGGTGGGTGACGTCGAGGGCGTACAGGTCCTGCTCCCAGATGTGACCGGTCCACAGCGGCTCTGACCCGTCCGGGGTCCGCACCAGCCAATCCGGATGGTCACGGTAGACGTCGGAGCGGGCGCCGACGAACGTAGGGGCGATCCAGACACCGGCGCGCCGGTCGGAGGCGTGGATCCGGTCGACGAGGCCGTTGAGCGAGCTGAACCGGTCGGAGAGCTGGAGCCAGTCGCCGATCTCCTTCTGGAAGGCGTCGTCGACGGCGATCATGTCGATGGGGAGTTCATGCGCGTCGATGGCGTCGATGTTCTCGTACATGTCGCGCTCGGTGAGCTCGGTGAAGTACTGGTACCACGGGCACCAGCCGGTCGGGTAGCTCTCCGCGACGCGAACGCCCACCTTCTCCGCGTACCGGTCCGCCCAACGGGCCAGGACGCAGTCCAGGCCGCCCGGACCGTCGTCGACGGTGTGCTCGACTGCGCCGTCGGCGCTGATCTGCACGCCCCCGGCCTGTGCGGTGGCCCGGATGGAGGGGCACTCGACGCGGGCGTCGGGCGCCGCGAACACGTGGACGGGACCACCGTCCCCGGGGTCGACGGCGAGCAGCCCCTCACCCTGGAAGCCGGTGGCGGGCGCCGGGGTGTCGGCGCGGAAGACCGACATCTCGAACACCCGCCGCGCGGGCCGGGGGGAGGTGGCCGTGGCCGGGTAGGCGGCGCTGGGGCCGAACGAGGACCAGCCGTTCTCGAAGACACGCGTGCGGGTGGGATCGCACTCGACGAGTGCGACGGGAGCGAAGGGCATGGGAGTTCCAACTCTCGGGCAGATGGCGGCCGACGCGCGGCCCGCCTGTGTCTCGAAGGTGTCGGCGGGGGCCGGGCGTGGGTGAGGTCGGCGCGTGCCGATGCACGCGTCGTAGTCGGGGGCCGGGTGGCTCGCGCCGTCCGCGACGGGCCGGGCGGCGGCCGGGGTCCCGCTTGTCGCAGGGGCCCTGACTATCCGTCGTGGGGGTCCTGCATGAGCGCCGAGCGTCCGCCGTCGATGGTGAGGGAGGTGCCGGTGATGAAGCCGGACTCGTCCTGGTCGGCGAGGAAGCGGATGGCGCGGGCGACGTCCTGGGGGCTGCCGATGCGGTGCAGCGGGTGCAGGGCTTCGACGCGGGTGCGTTCGGTTGCGGGGTTGTCGAAGCCGGAGAAGTAGGCGTCGTTGATCGGGGTGTCGATGTAGCCGGGGCAGACCGCGTTCACCCGGATTCCGCGGTCGGCGAGTTCGAGCGCGAGGGACTGGGTCAGAGCGAGCACGCCGGCCTTGGCGACGTTGTAGGGGAAGATGCCCGGCATGGTGGAGTGGGCGTGGTTGGAGGCGACGTTCACGATCGCGGCGGGCCGAGCCAAGTGTTCGGCTGCGGCACGGGAGAGGAGCCAGACGGCTCGCAGGTCGAGGTCCAGGCAGTCGTTCCACTCGTCCAGCCCGGCCGGGAGCGTGCCGGCGAAGACGTTCGCCCCGGCGTTGTTGACCAGGACGTCGATGCGGCCGGTGTGCCGCAGTGCGAAGTCGGTGAGCCGGCGGCCCTCTGCGGGGTCGCGCAGGTCGCCGGCGAGGAAGTCGGCCTGGCCGTCGGCGGCTCGGATGCCGGCGGCCAGTTCGGCGCCGTCGTCCTGCCCGTGGCCGATGACGTGTGCGCCGCAGCCGGCGAACAGTTCGACGGTGGCCGCGCCGATGCCGCGGGTGGCGCCGGTGACGATCACTGTTTTTCCTGTCCAGCTCATGCGTTCTGCCCCAGCCGCTCGGTCGCCTCCGCCTGCGCGGCACCGCCGGGTCGCGGTCCCGGCAGCAGGTGGTCGGCGAACTCGTCCAGGAACCGGTCGATCATCGCTCGCTCTTCGGCGTCCAGCCGCCAGCCGGGCCGGCGGCACGTGTCGGAGGCGAACCAGCCGCGCGCTACCGAGACAGTCTTCTCCGCCGCCACGATGAGGTTCACGTGCTGCATCCAGTAGGCCAGGTAGGGCGCCAGCCGCTGGTGCAGTGCCTCCGCCCGCTGCTGGTCGCCGGTGGTCCATCGGTGCCAGATCTCCAGGTAGATCTCCACGAAGGAGCAGCCCGGTTGGACACCGACGGCGCCCCGGCGCAGCGCGTCGGGCAGCTGCAGTCCGGCGTACCCGACCAGGCTGGGCAGCGGCTGCGGCCGAGCGGCGAGGGCGGCGATGAGCCGGCCGGGTGGCTGTGACTCGACCTTGACGCAGGCCAGGTTGGGGTGTTCCGCTGCGAGTTGCTTGATGGACCGGGCGTCCAGGGCGGTGCCGGTCTGGGCGGGGGCGTACTGCAGGACGACGGGCAGCGGTGCCACGGCGTCGAGTACGGCGCGCAGGTGTGCCAGGACCTCGTCCGGGGGAGGGGCGAGGAAGTGCGGCGGCAGCAGGTTGATCGCCGCCGCGCCGTTCGCCGCCGCGTACTCGGCGTTGGCCACGGCGGTGGCCGTGGCGTGGTCGGGGACGGAGATGACGGCGGCCGGGCCGCCCTGGGCGCTGTGATCCAGCAGTATGTCGGTCAGGCGTCGGCGTTCGGCGTCGGTGAGGGTGTGGAACTCCGAGGCGAAGCCCGGGAACATGACGGACTCGACGCCGGCGGCCGTCATTGCGTCGATGACCCGGCCGAAGCCGGCCTCGTCGACGCTCTGGTCGGCGTGGAAGGGTGTTTCGAGGACCGGGCAGATTCCGTGCGGCATGTCAGAACGCCTTCTTCGGTGGGGTGTCGCCGCTGGAGCCGACCAGGAAGTCCAGGTCGACGCCCCGGTCGGCCTGAAGTACATGGTCGACGTACAGGCGAGTCCATCCGCGGTCGGCGGCCGGTGCGGGCGCGCTCCATGCCTCGGCGCGGGAGCGCAGTTCGGCCGGGTCGACCAGCAGGTCCAGGCGGCCGCCGGGGACGTCGAGGCGGACCGGGTCGCCGCTGCGGACGAGCGCAAGCGGTCCGCCGACGGCGGATTCGGGGGCGACGTGCAGGACGCAGGCTCCGAACGCGGTACCGCTCATGCGGGCGTCGCTGATGCGCACCATGTCGGTGACTCCGGCGTCCAGGAGTG
This sequence comes from Streptacidiphilus sp. BW17, assembly GCF_041262485.1. Classification (NCBI taxonomy): domain Bacteria; kingdom Bacillati; phylum Actinomycetota; class Actinomycetes; order Kitasatosporales; family Streptomycetaceae; genus Streptacidiphilus; species Streptacidiphilus sp. BW17. The sequence continues at coordinate 143,381 of NZ_JBGCCR010000017.1, forward strand.
CTTTGGGCAGGGGCAGGTTGCCGGCTTCGGGCATGCCGGGATAGCCGCGCGGGCCGAGGTTGCGCACGATCAGGACGGTGTCTGCGGTCACGGGCAGTGCGGGGTCGTCCGCCACGGCGAGGTAGTCCGACAGGGAGTCGAAGACCAGGGCCGGCCCGGTGTGTTGAAGGAGGTGCGGTTCGGCGGCCGAGGGTTTGATGACCGCTCCGCTCGGGGCGAGGCTGCCCTTCAGCACGGCGGTCGCGCTGCCTGCGGGCTGGACGGGATCGCTCAGAGTCCGTATCACCGTGGCGTCGTCGCTCTTCCGGGCCGCGTCCAGCAGGCTTGACCCGGTGACGGTGCGCACGTCGGTCCGCAGCAGGTCGCGCAGCTCGTGCAGGAGTGCCGGCAGTCCGCCGGCGTAGGCGAACTCCTCCATCAGGTACCGGCCGCTGGGCATCAGGTCCACAAGCAGCGGGACGTCTCGGCCGAGGGCCGCGAAGTCGTCGAGTTCCAGCGGCACACCGACCCGGCCGGCGATCGCGAGCAGGTGCAGCACGGCGTTGGTGGATCCGCCGATCGCGGCGTTGACGACGATTGCGTTCTCAAAGGCGGCGCGGGTCATGATGGTTGAGGGCCGCAGGTCGGAGCCGGCCAGCTCGACCGCGCGTGCTCCGGTCTGTTCGGCGAGCACGGTGCGGCGGGAATCGACGGCGGGCAGTGCGGCGGCGCCGGGCAGTTGCATCCCCAGCGCCTCGGCCAGGCAGGCCATGGTGGAGGCGGTGCCCATCGTCATGCAGTGCCCGGCGGAGCGGTTGAGGCAGGACTCGAACTCGGCGAAGTCCTCGGCGGTGGCCTTGCCGGAGCGCAGGTCCTCGGTCATTCGCCAGATGTCGGTGCCTGATCCGACGGTGCGTCCGCGGTAGCGGCCGTTGAGCATGGGCCCGCCTGTGAGCAGGACCGAGGGGAGGTCGACGCTGGCTGCTCCCATGAGCGCGGCAGGGGTGCTCTTGTCGCAGCCGGTCAGCAGCACGGCGGCGTCGAGCGGGTTGGCGCGCAGACCCTCCTCGACGTCGATGGCCATGAGGTTTCGGTAGAGCATCGACGTGGGCCGCACCAGCGGTTCGCCGGGTGAGAACACCGGGAACTCCAGCGGTACGCCGCCGGCCTGGAGCACTCCGCGCTTGACGGCCTCGGCGAGTCCGCGCAGGTGGGCGTTGCAAGGGCTCAGTTCCGACCAGCTGGTGCAGATACCGATGACAGGACGGCCGTCGAACTGGGCGGGGCCCAGGCCCATCGCGCGCAGGTGGTGGCGGGCGATGAAGCCGTTCTTGACGTCGCCCCCCAGCCATTCCTGGCTGCGCAGCGGGCTCATCGTTCGTCTCGCTTGGCGGCGCGCAAGTCCTGTTCGGTGTCCAGGAGGTGGTCGTCCATCGCGGCCGCGGCGGCGGCGGGGTCGCCGCGGCGGATCGCGTCCAGGACGGCGCGGTGGGCGGCGATTGTGGCGGTGTGGCCGCCTCCGCGCCGGGATCGGCCGGTGTAACTGGAGCGCCGCGAGTCCAGCAGGACCCCGCCGAGGGAGTCGAGGACGAGCTGCAGCATGCCGTTGCCGCCCAGTTCGGCGAGTTCGTGATGGAAGGCGATGTCCAGCGCGATGAAGCGGTCCGGGTCGGTGACCGCGTCGGCCATCGCGGCCAGCGTCAGCTCCGCCTTGTGGACGGTCACCTGGCCGTCGGCCACCCGCTCCGCGGCTCGCGCGGCGAGGGTCCCCTCGATCGCGCGGCGGGCGCTGACCAGGTCCTCGAACCGCAGTGACTCCTGCTGCAGTCGGAACTCCAGCATCTGTCCGAAGACCCGGGCGGACGGCACCGTGACGCGGGCCGGACGCCCCTGGCTGGAGACCAGGATCTCTCGCGCGGCCAGGATTCTGATCGCCTCGCGGACTGCGAGGCGGTTGACCTCGAAGCGGCGCGCCAGGTCGGCCTCAGCGGGCACCACGTCCCCCGGGCGCAGGTGCAGTTCCTCGATCAGCGCGACGATCCGTGCGGCCACCTGCTCGGCGACGGTGGCCCGCGCCGGATTCTGCGCCGGACTCGGGCTTTCGTGGGTGGCGGCCTCGTCGGCCGAAGCACTCTGGGTCATTCCAACCCCTCCCTCAAACTTAGCTGCGATGTTAGCCGAACGTGTCGCCCGACGCGAGAGTGATCGAAGCACTATTCCTGTGAACTGCGAACCCGTCACATCGACCCTTGACAACCTAGCTGCTAGGTAACAGGATCCCGGGACAACACCGGCTCGACCGAGCAGGTGGCACGACGTTGCTCCCGGTTGCGGGGGCGGAGGTGAGTCGGATGGGGACGCGGTATGTGCTGCGGGTCCAGGCAGACCCGGCCGACGATCCGGCTGAGGTCGCCGAGCGCATGGTGCGGCTGGCCGAGCAGTCCGGGGCCGACGAGCTGTGCGTCTTCCTGTTCGGCATGGAGTTCAACGACGGCAACCCGCCGCTGGAGCGGATCGAGCGCTGGCTCGACCGGACCAGGCCGTGGCGCGCGGCCGTGCGGTCGGCCGGCATCTCGGTCAGCCTGAACCCTGGCCACACCCTCGGGCACTGCGACTGGGGCCGCCCACGGCGCGACGACTGGCAGCCGATGGTCGACCAGCGCGGGACCCCTGCCGATGTGGTGGTCTGCCCGCTGGACCCGGGGTGGCGGGCGTACTTCGCCGAATCCCTGCGCCGCTACGTCGCCGAGGACCTGGACGCGGTCTGGATCGAGGACGACATCCGGCTGCACAACCACGCACCTCTGCAGTGGGGTGGCTGCTTCTGCCCGCTGCACCTGGCCGAGTTCGCCCGGGTGTCCGGCGTGCAGGCCACCCGTGAGGAGGTGGTCGCCGCCTGTACGGCCTCCGGTGAGCCGCACCCGTGGCGGCGGCTGTGGCTGGACATGTGGGAGCGCACCCAGCTCGAACTGGTCCGCTCCTGGCAGAAGATCGCCGCTGATCACGGTGTCCGGCTGGGCCTGATGTCCAGCAGCCCGGAGGCGCACGCGGCCGAGGGGCGGCGCTGGTCGGACTGGCTGGCCGGCTTCGACCTGCACCGGCCGCACTTCTGGGGCTACTCCGACGTCGGCGCCGAGGCGTTGCCCAGGTACGCGGCGCTCCTGGACGCCCAGCGCGCGCAGCAGCCGCCCGGCCTGGTCAGTTACCCCGAGATCGAGTGCTGGCCGTACGGGCAGTGGAACAAGTCCTACCGGCAGACCTTCGGCCAGATGGCGATCGCGCACATCCTGGGCTGCGACGGGCTGGCGATCAGTCTCTACGACTTCTTGACCAACCATCCCGACGACGAGCCCGGCCGCGCCGACTTCCTCGCCGACGCGCGACCGGCCCTGGATTGGTTGGCCGACACCTTCGACACCACGCTGCGCACCGTCGGGGTCGGCGTGCCCTGGTCGCAGGAGACCGGCCGGGCCGTCCGGCTCGGCGACCGCACCGGCGACTGGCGTGCACTGACCGTGGCACACCGCGAATGGGCCGGCTGGCTCGGCGCCACCGGCCACGCCGTCACTCTGCGAGGCGACGCGCCGGTCAACGCCCTGGCGGGCGAGTCCGCGTGGGCCTACGACGACGCCACCCTGCGGGGCTGGCTGGCCGGCGGTCTGCTGCTGGACGGCATCGCGGCGCGGGTCCTCGCCGAGCGCGGCTACGGGGAGCTGACCGGGCTGAGCAACGTGCGCGAGCTCGGCCCGTCGGACCCGCTGCCCGTGCGCGAGATCTGCGAGGACCCGGACTTCTCGTTGCGGGTGGGCGCGATGATCTCGGTCGACCCGCACATCAACGCCCATCCGGCGGTCGTCGTCGGCGATCCCGCCCCCGGCGCCCGAGTGGTGAGCCGGATGACGGACGGCGACGGCCGCCCGGCAGGCCCGGGACTTGTACTGCACCGCAACTCGCTGGGCGGACGCGTCGCGGTCTGCCCGTGGCCGGCCACCACAACGGTGCGGATGACCCCGCAGCGTGCCGCACAACTGTCCGCCGCAGTGGACTGGCTGAGCGCGGGAACCCACGCGCGGGTGTCCGGCGGTCCCTGGCTGGTTCCGCAGGTGCTGACCGACGGCACCCGCTGGCGGCTGGTGGTGTGGAACGCCGGCCCCGACGAAGTCGACGCGGTCACCGTTCGGCTGCCGGCCGGTATGCCCCCACCGACCGACTGCGTGCAGATCACCGCCTGTGGCAAGCGGCACTGGGTGGGATACGCCGACGGCGTGCTCGAACTGAGCCGACCGCTGAGGCAGTGGGAGTTCGCGGTCCTCACCGCGCAACGGCCCTGACCACCCCGGCACATGCGCACCCGCCCCGCCGCACCGCCGGCCGTTCGCGGTGATTCACGCAACGGCCCTGACAACCCCACAGATTTCCCTCCCATCGGCGCGCTGCAGCGAACTGTCGCGCGACCCCCTGACCATGGAGCAGACCATGAGATCTCGACGTCTGGTGTGTACGGCCGCACTGACCGCGGCGGCGCTGACCGCGCTTGCCGCCTGCGGCTCGGGCAGTTCGGCCGGCGGGGCCGGCGGATCCTCCGGCAAGCCGGTGAACATCACCTTCTGGGGGTGGGCACCGGGTTACGACAAGTCGGTGGCGCTGTTCAACGCCACCCACCACGACGTGCACGTGACGTTCCAGCAGACCGCCTCCGGATCGGGCGGCGGCTACGCGAAGATGCTGACCGCGGTCAAGGCGGGCAGCGCCCCGTGTCTGGCCCAGGTCGGCTACGAGACGCTCCCCACCTTCGCCGCGGCCGGCGCCCTGCAGGACGTCTCGACGTACGCGAACGCTTCCAGGGGCGAGTTCGTCCCCTGGACCTGGAACCAGGTCAGCATCGACGGCCAGGTCTACGGCGTGCCGGTCGACACCGGGCCGGAGGCGATGTTCTACCGGACCGACCTGTTCGCCAAGTACAAGCTGCCGGTCCCCACGACCTGGGCGCAGTTCGAGAGCGACGCGGAGAAGTTCCACGCCGCCGACCCGGCGAACTACCTCACCACCACCCCGCAGGACGCCTACGACCTGGCCGGGTTGGCGTGGCAGAACGGTGCCAAGTGGTTCGGCACGGCAGGCGACCAGTGGCAGGTCAGCACCACCGACGCCGCGACCCAGCAGGTGGCGGCCTACTGGCAGACGCTGCTGGACCGTCATCTCGCCAAGAGCGAGCCGACGCTGGACGTCGCATGGTTCGACGATCTCAACGCCGGGCACGTGGCGACCCTGATCGGCGCGGTGTGGAACGCGCCGCTGATCGCGCAGAACCTGCCCAAGCTGGCCGGCAAGTGGGCGGTCGCACCGATGCCGCAGTGGACGGCAGGGGCGAAGGCCGCGGGCAACAACGGCGGGTCGGCCACCGCCGTCCTCAAGGGGTGCGACCAGCCGCAGGCGGCAACCGAGTTCGCGACATGGATGAGCACAGACAACGCGAGCGTCACCAACCTGATCGAGAACACCGGCATCTATCCGGCGGCCACCAGCGGCCTCGACCTGCCTGCCGCCAACGCCACGTCGGCCTACTACGGCGGGAGCGACATCTATCCGGTGTTCAAGGAGGCCGCCGCCCAGGTCAACACCTCCTGGCAGTGGGGTCCGACGATGGACCAGGTCGAGTCCGACTTCACCGATGTGCTCAAGCAGGCCGGCGCCGGCCAGGGCACCATCCCGAACGGCCTGTCGACGGTGCAGTCCAAGACCATCGCCGCCATGAAGAACCAGGGCCTGTCGGTTGCCGGCCAGTAGACCTGACCCGTCGTCCGGAGGGACACCATGACGACCTCACTGACGCACGCGCCGCCCGAGGCGGCCCACCGAGGCAGGCCGGCGGCACGACGTGGCGCACACGCGCGCCGGGTCTTCTCCGCCGTCGGGTTCCTGCTCCCGTTCGGGGTGCTCTTCGCCGGCCTGATGATCGCGCCGATCTGCTACGCGCTGTACGAGAGCCTCTTCCGACTCCACCGCAGCGGACTGGGACTGAGCGCCCCGACGACCTCCTTCGCCGGCCTGGGCAACTACCTCACCGCCCTGAAGGACTCGGTGTTCACCTCCTCGATCCTGCGGGTGCTGCTGCTCGGCATCGTGCAAGTCCCGGTCATGTTGATCGCGGCGCTGATCCTCGCCCTGCTGCTGGACGCGCGCAGCACCCGCTTCAAGCGGACCTTCCGGCTGATCTACTTCCTGCCCTACGCCCTGCCCGGCGTGATTGCGGCGATCATGTGGTCGTTCCTGTACGCACCCGGGGTCAGCCCCTACGCCTCGGCGATCGCGCACCTCGGTGTGCATGTGGACTTCCTGTCCCAGCACATGGTGATCTTCTCGATCGGCAACATGATCACCTGGGCGTGGACCGGCTACAACATGCTGATCATCTACTCCGGCCTGCAGGCCATTCCGCCCGAGCTCACCGAGGCCGCGCACATGGACGGCTGCCGCGGTTGGCGGCTGGCGTGGCACGTGAAGATCCCCCTGGTGCGCCCCGCCCTGGTGCTGACCACGGTGTTCTCGATCATCGGCACCACCCAGCTCTACAACGAGCCCGCGATCCTGTACCGGGTCGCGCCGACCGTGACCTCGTCCTACACCCCGATCCTCGCCGCCCAGCACTCGGCGGACATCAACAACTACAACTACTCCGCGGCGCAGTCGATCATCCTGGCGGCCGTCACCTGCGTGCTGTCCTTCGGGTTCCTCAGGTTCACCCAACGCAAGGCGGCCGACGGATGACCACCACGACCACCCGACCCCGCAGCGCCGCCTCCCCGACCGGTCACCGGCCCGCGGTCCGCGGCATCCCCGTCGCTTCCGCCGCAGGCCGTACCGGCGCCATGCTCGTGATGCTGCTCGCGGCGCTGTACAGCCTGCTGCCCATCTGGTGGCTGATCGTCACCGCCACGAAGAACAAGGGCTACCTCTTCACGACCAACGGGTTCTGGTTCTCCCACTTCGACCTGTGGTCCAACATCCGCGACGTCTTCGACCAGGACAACGGCATCTTCGGCCGCTGGCTCCTCAACAGCCTCCTCTACAGCGCAGGCGGCGCGGCGACCGGCACCGTCATCTCCGTGATGGCCGGCTACGCCCTGTCGAAGTACGCCTTCCGCGGCCGGGACGCGGTCTTCAACACCGTGCTGGGCGCCGTCCTGATCCCCGCGCCGCTCTTCGCCCTGCCGCTGTATCTGATGTTCAGCTCGGTGCACCTGGTCAACACCCTCTGGGCGGTGTTCCTGCCCAGCATCGTCAGCCCGTTCGGCGTCTACCTGTCCCGCATCTACGCCAGCGCGTCGGTACCCGACGAACTCATCGAAGCCGGCCGCCTCGACGGCGCCAGCGAGGCCCGCATCTTCTGGCGGATCGCCCTGCCGGTGATGTCCCCAGCACTGGTGACCATCTTCCTCTTCCAGTTCGTCGGCATCTGGAACAACTACCTGCTGCCCGCGCTCATGCTCAGCAACGACCAACTGCAGCCCGTCACCGTGGGCCTGGCCGGCTGGCGCGCCGAACTCAACAACGGCGTCCCCTACAACGTCACCATCACCGGCGCGTTCCTGTCGGTCGTCCCGCTGATCGTGGCCTTCCTGGCACTCCAGCGGTTCTGGCGCTCCGGCCTGACCGCGGGCGGCCTGAAGTAGCCCGCCACGCCCCGCCACGCCCCGCCCCACCTCTGGCCTCGCCAGACCCCACCCACCGCACCAACTCAGTCACTGAGGAGCCCCCATGGGCAGCGGAACCACACGCCTGCCGAGAGCCGTGGCCGGCGCCACCGCCGGCGCCGTCCTGGCCTTCGGCCTCACGACGCTGACCGCACCGCCGTCCGCCGCCACGGCACCAGGCGTTGCGATCATCCGGTCCGGACAGCTCAGCGCCACCCTCGACCGCGCCTTCCCGCAGGCCGAGCAGTACCAGTACGGACCCGCCGGCCTGGTGTACGGGCACAACGGACCAGCACCACAGGTGGACATCAACGGCACCGCCTACACCCCCACGGTGACCTCCACCATCGCCGCCGACCACGCCGACTACCGGCTCGACTTCGCCGCGATCGACGTCAGCGTCAAGATCCGCATCTCGGTCCGTCAGGACGTACTGGACTGGAAGGTCACCGGCGTCACCGAGTCCGGCACCACCAAGGTGTCCACGTTCGCCGTCCCCGGCCAGAGCCTGCTCTCCGTGCGCGGCGACCAGCCCGGCGCCACGCTCGCAGACGCGACCGTCTACCGCACCGACTACGCGCCCGGCCCGGACCTGGACACCATCAAGGCAGTTGCCGACCTGCCGGTCCAGTCCACGCCGCAGACCGCCAGCATCGCCCTGCTCAACACCAGCACGGTCGCAGCCGCCCTGGAGTCCAACTCCCTCCAGAGCTACGGCAACCTCCAGGTGCAGACCACCCAGGCTGGCAGCGTCAAGCAGACCGGGGCCTGGTCGAACTCCTGGACCTACCGCGGTCCGGACGGCAAGGTCGTCGCGCCGCCGGAGGAGAAGGTCGTCTTCACCGGCGACCGCAACGGCGACTCAACCGTCGACTGGCAGGACGGGGCAATCGCGTACCGGGAGATCATGCCGGCGCTCACCGGTGCCGCCGAGACCAAGAACAACGTGGTCTCCCAGATCGCCCTGAACTTCGAGAGCCAGGCCCAGAACCCCTTCATCAAGACCCTCGACGACATCAAGAAGGTCGACCTGCTCACCGACGGCCTCGGCCAGTCGATCGAGCTGAAGGGCTACCAGGACCAGGGGCACGACTCGGCACACCCCGACTACGCCGGGCACTACAACCAGGCCGCCGGCGGCCTGACCGACATCAACACCGTGGTCAGCCAGGCCAAGAAGTACAACACCATCGTCGGTGTCCACATCAACGACGCCATGGCCTCCCCGCGCGCGAAGGCGTTCCGCTGGGACGACACCAGCGACACCAGCGCCCCGTCCTACATCTACGGCGACACGAACTACGCCCTGAACCAGACCAAGGACCTGGCGAGCGGCGACTTCGGCTCCCGCATCGACGCGCTGCTCAAGGACGTCCCCGGGCTCGGGTTCATCTACTCCGACGCGTTCTTCGCCGAGGACTGGGACGCGTGGAAGGAGGCCGCCACCGTCAACAGCCACGGACTGCCGATCTACACCGAGTTCCCCACCTACATGTGGCCGGACGTCGCCTGGTACCACGACTCCAACGAGTACAACGACGTCGGCATCAACAGCCAGATCCTGCGCTTCATCTACAACTCCGACACTGACGCCTGGATCCAGAACAGCCAGCCGATGCTCGGCGGGGAGCAGAACAACGCGAGCTTCATGGGCTGGCACAGCGCCAACTCGGTCAACAAGGAGATCACGCAGGTCTTCACCAACAACCTGCCCACCAAGTACCTGCAGAACTTCCAGATCACCCGCTGGCAGCCCAACGAGATCGACTTCACCGGCGGCGTCAAGACCACGATGAGCGGCAGCACGCCGCAGATCTGGAAGGACGGCGCGCTGGAGCGCGACGGCGACAACCTCTTCCTGCCCTGGTCCGCGCAGGGTGAGGAGAAGATCTACACCTACAGCGACAGCAGCGCCGCCCGCACCTGGACCCTGCCACGCGCCTGGGCCGACCAGCACGAGGTCACGCTCTACAAGCTCACCGACACCGGCAAGACCCAGGCCACCACGGTGCCCGTGCACGACGGCAAGGTGACGATCACGATCGCGGCCGACACCCCCTACGTCGTCTACCCGCAACACCCGATCACGCCGCAGCAGACCACCGCCACCGACAGCGACGGCAGCAACACCGGCACCCCCGTCCTCACCCACGACACGGCCCAGAACGTGGACTTCGGCGCCGGGACGCCCGTCAAGGACGGCGAGTTCTTCTCCCACAGCTTCGACGCGTGGAGGCCCTCCTCCTCGACCGGCGACACCAGCGGCGTGCAGATCGTCACCGACTCGAACGGCTTCCAGAACCTCAAGGTCAGCGGCCCCAAAGACGGGCAGGTCAGCCAGCAGGTGAACGACCTGCAGCCCGGGCAGACCTACGCCGCCTCCGCCTACGTCAACGTCACCGGCAATCGCAAGGCCACCCTGCAGGTCAGCGACTACGGCGGCCCGACCGTCCAGCAGTGGATCGACGCCCCGCCACCCGTACAGAACGACCAGGACAACCGGCTGGCCGGGCAGCGGTTCCAGCGCATCGACGTCCTGTTCACCATGCCCCAGCGCGGACACACCTCAGCGAGGCTCAGCCTGATCGGCGGCGCCGGCACCGGATCGGACGCCGTCCAGTTCACCGACGTCCGCATCCAGACCGACCCGGGCGGCAACGACCAGACCGGCGGCCACTACGCGACCGAGGACTTCGAGCACCCCATCGGTGGCAGCTTCGGCCCGTTCATCATCGGCCAGTCCAGCGAGCCGAGCGAGATCCTGTCCGAGAACAACCCCGGCTACACCCGGGACACCATCAGCGGCACGTACTCCCTGGAGACCATCAACAACGGCGCAGGACTCCAGTTCCGAACCTGGCCCGGCACACTGCGCCTCCAGCCGAACCACGTCTACCGGGTACGCATGGACTACCAGTCCGACACCAGCGGCCTGTACGACTTCCAGGTCGACACCGACGGCGTCACAACCCCGATCGTCGACCTGCCCCTGGCGCAGACCACCGACCGCGGGCTGACCAGCTCACCGCCGCCCGGCCCGAGCCCGAAGGGATGGACCGACAGCCTGCCGCCCCAGTACTCGGCCCCGCACGCCTCCATCGACACCACCTTCGCCACCGCCGCCACCGGTGACGCCTACCTCGCGCTCACGCAGAACTCCGACGCGCAGGGCGCAGCCACCCTCGACAACCTGGTGGTGGACGATCTCGGCCCGGCACCGGCAGCCGACGCCGGCAACGCACTGTCGACGCTGACCGTGACCCCGGCACAGTGGGCCAGCGGCACCACCACCTCGGCGACCGTCAGCCTCACCAACCACTCCGCGGAACCGATGACCGGACTGGACCTGTCGCTGACCTCGCCCAACGGCTGGGCGATCAAGCCCACCTCGAAGCCCGCCTCGACCGTCGCCGCCGGCGCGACGACCACCGCCACCTACGCCGTCGCCGTCCCGACCACGGCCCTCGCCGGCCACAACGTGCTCACCGCACACGCCGACTACACCTGGCACCGGCAACGGACCGGCGCGACCAGTTCGATCAACGCGGCGATCACGTACTCCTCGGTCGCAGCCGCCTACAACAACGTCGGCATCACGGACAACGCGAACACCAAGGCCGGCGACTTCGACGGGAGCGGCAACAGCTTCTCCGCCCAGGCACTGGCAACCGCAGGAGCGACCCCCGGCGCAACCGTCACCCACGACGGGGTCGACTTCACCTGGCCCGACGTACCGGCCGGCGCACCCGACAACATCTCCGCCCAGGGACAGACCGTGCTGCTCCACGGAGCAGGCCAGATCGCGGTCCTCGGCGCCTCCGCAGGCACCGGCTACGGCACCGCCACCCTCACCTACACGGACGGCAGCACCTCCTCGGCACAGATCGGGCTGCCCAACTGGTGCTGCTCCGACGTCCACGCCCACGGCGCGCAGCCGACCATCGACTCCGTCGGCGACAACGGACCCGGCGGGCCCGCCAACGCGGGCACCCACTACGACATCGCGTACAACACCATTCCCACCGACCAGGGCAAGACGGTCGCGGCGGTGACCCTGCCCAACGACCCGGCGCTGCACATCTTCGCCATGACCCTCAAACCCCTGGTCACCGCGCCGCCGACCGCCGACGTCTACGCCAGCGACCTGGAGTGGACCGGCAGCACCAACGGCTGGGGTCCGGTGGAGCGCGACCACAGCAACGGCGAGGACCTGGCCGGTGACGGCAACGCCCTCACCCTGGGCGGCACCGTCTACGCCAAGGGACTTGGCACCGTCCCCGTCTCGGACATCCCCGGCACCATCGACTACGACCTCGGCGGCAACTGCACCAGCCTGACCGCCGTCATCGGCCTGGACGACGAGGAGACGGGCACCGGCGGCTCCGTCAACTTCATGGTGGTCGCCGACGGCAGGACCGTCTTCAGCAGCGCAGTGTTCCGTTCCGGGACCCCCGCGCAGAGCATCACCGTGCCGCTCACCGGTGCCCAGCAGGTCGAACTGCAGACCGGAGACGGCGGCGACGGCATCGGCAACGACCACGCCGACTGGGCCGACGCGCAGTTCCACTGCTCCTGACCGCCACGCCACCGCCCCGAACGACCATCAACCGAGAGGAGCACCAACGCCATGGACGACCTGCGCCTGGGCGTCATCGGCCTCGGGCCGCGCAGCACCCTCGCCGACTACGCCCACCTGCCCGGTGGCGGCTCGCGCATCGTCGCCTGCTGCGACACCGACCCGCGCATCCTGCGGGCCGAGTCGGCCCGGTTCGGCCCGGACATCGCCGCTGTGCCCGACCTCGACCGAATGCTCGACCTCGACCTCGACGGTGTGTTCGTGCTGACGCCCGACGACACCCACGAAGAGATCGCCCTGCGGCTGCTGGCGGCCGGGGTGAACGTCTTCCTGGAGAAGCCGATGGCGATCACGGTCGAGGGCTGCGACCGCATCCTGGAAGCGGCCCGGAGGCACCGCGTCCGGCTGTACGTCGGCCACAACATGCGGCACATGCCGGTCGTGCAGACCCTGCGCGCTCTCCTCACGCAGGGCGCCATCGGCGAGGTCAAGGCGATCTGGTGCCGTCACTTCGTCGGCCACGGCGGGGACTTCTACTTCAAGGACTGGCACGCCGACCGCACCCGCACCACCTCACTGCTGCTGCAGAAGGGCGCCCACGACCTGGACGTCATCCACTGGCTGGCGGGTGGCGTCAGCCGCCAGGTGACGGCGCTGGGGGACCTTAGTGTCTACGGCGGCATCACCGACCGCGCGGACCGCTCCGGCCAGCGGATGAGGGACTGGTTCGACCCCGACAACAACTGGCCGCCGGCCTCCCTGACGGGACTCAACCCGGTGGTCGACGTCGAGGACATCAGCATGATGCTGATGCAGCTCGACAACGGCGTGCTCGCCAGTTACCAGCAGTGCCACTTCACCCCCGACTACTGGCGCAACTACACGGTCATCGGCACCGAAGGACGCATGGAGAACTTCGGCGACGAGAGCGGCGCGCAGGTGAGGGTGTGGAACCGACGCTCCAACTACCGGGCTGAAGCCGACATCACGGTCGTGGTCCCCCCGGCCTCGGGCGCGCACGGAGGCGCGGACAGCGAACTCGTGGCGGAGTTCTGCGCGTTCCTGCGGGACGGCGTCCAGACCCTCACCTCGCCGGTCGCCGCCCGTGAGGCGGTCGCGGCCGGATACGCGGCGACCGCGTCTCTGCGCGCGGGTGGCCGACCCGTCGCCATCGAAGCGGTGGGCGACGCGATCGGCGAGTACTACGCGGCCGGGCAGCCCGGTGCATGCCGGCCGACAGCGCACGCGGGCGGTGTGTCGTGACGACCGACGTGTACGACCTGCTCGCCCAGGACCGGGTGCTCGCCATCGTGCGCTACCGCGACGGCGCCCACACCCTCGACGCCCTCCGCGCCCTGGCCGCGGGCGGGGTACGGCTTGCTGAGGTGACCGCCACAACTCCCGGTTGGCTGGACGCGATCGGTGCCGCGACCGACGAAGGGCTGGTCGTCGGAGGCGGCACGGTCACCACACCCGCGCAGGTGCGGGACGTGGCCGCGGCCGGCGGCCGCTTCGTCGTCTCACCCGGCCTGGACGCCGACGTGGTCACGGCGGCGCTGCGGGCCGGACTCGAACCCCTGCCGGGGGTGTTCACCGGCACCGAGGTACTCGCCGCCACCCGTGCCGGAGCACGCCTGCTCAAACTGTTCCCCGCCAACACCCTGGGCCCCGCACACCTGGCACAGCTCCGGGCACCGTTCCCCGCCACCGCCTTCGTACCCACAGGCGGCATCACCCTCGGCGACATCGGCACCTGGCTGGAAGCAGGCGCGTTCGCCGTCGCCGTCGGCGCACACCTGGTCGGCCGCACCGCCCCCGCCGATCCGTCCGCCCTGCGCGACCTCACGCAGCGGGCCGCACACGCCCGCGCCACAGCGAATCCCGAACGGGGAACACACGCGGGCACATCCGCTCTGCGGCACCTGACCGTGCGGGCCGCACCGGCCCGCGCCACGGCGAATCCCGAAGGAGGCGCCTCATGCTGACCACCCCACGACCGGCGGGCGGCGCGGTCACCCTCGGCGAGGCGCTGGCCACCGCGACAGGCACGCAGCCCGGGACGCCGACGGCAGGATCGCCGCTGCGCCTGTCCTTCGCCGGCGCCGAGTCGAACGTGGCGATCGGCCTCGCCCGCCTCGGGCACGCCGCCACGTGGATCGGCCGACTCGGCGACGACGACCCGGGCCGGATGGTGCTGCGCGGCCTGCGCGGCGAGGGCGTCACCGTCCCCGCCACACGGACCGCGGAACCCGCCCCGACGGCGTTCATGCTCAAGCAGCAGCGCACCGCGGACCGGGTGTTCGTCACCTACTACCGCACCGGTTCCGCCGGGTCCCGACTCGACGAGGGCGACGTGGATCCGCAATCGATCTCCTCGGCGGCTGTCCTGCACGTCACCGGCATCACACCTGCCCTCGGCCCCGGCCCTCGCCGCGCCGTGCAACGGGCCCTGGAAGTGGCCCGCGAGCACGCCACACTGATCAGCCTCGACGTGAACTACCGGTCCGCGCTGTGGTCGCCGCGACAGGCCGCTTGTGTACTCGGTCCTCTCGCGGCCCATGCGGACGTCGTATTCGCGGGATCCGAAGAACTCGACCTGGTCACCGACGCCGGCTCGCGGACCGCCCAGCAACGTGCCGCGGACCTGCGCGCGAACGGGGTGCGCGAAGTCGTCGTCAAGGACGGTGCCCGGGGTGCCTGGGCCCTCCACTCGGAAGGGCTCACCCGCGTCGCGGCCCGACACGTCACCTGCGTGGACCCGGTAGGAGCGGGTGACGCGTTCGCGGCAGGCTACCTGTCCGCACTGCTGGACGGTCTGCCCGTCCCGGACCGGCTGGAGCGCGGCACCCTGTGCGGCGCGGCGTGCGTCTCGACCCGGGGAGACTGGGAGGGCCTTCCGCACCGTGGCGAACTGGCCATGCTTGCCACCGCCGACAACGTGAGGCGATAGGCCAGGGCCCAGAAGAACTGAGGCGACTCGCTGCCACGGTGATTGCGCCGGGTCCCACGGTGGTAGGGCGCGCCGGAACCGTTCGTGCGCCGCACTGCCCGGCGACGCCGCGCAGATCGCGCGCGGCTACCCGGGCGGCGCGGGCCAGCCTTGGACGGTACCGCCCAGACCCCTCCTCCTCCCACACGGAAGGCAACAAGCCAGTGCACGACCGGACCGTCCTGCCTCTCATCGTCGGCAGCTACACCGAGCAGCTCCCACATGTCGAGGGCAAAGCCGAAGGCCTTCTCGCAGCCTGGTTCGACACCACGACCGGCAGGATCAGCAGCGTCAGCACACTGATCACGGCACGGAACCCGTCGTTCGTCGCACTGTCCCCATGCGGTTCAATTCTCTACGCCGTGAACGAGGTCCGAACCTTCCAAGGCGTCGCAGGCGGCGGTGTCGAGGCCTTTGCGCGCGATCCCGTCTCCGGTGCACTCAGCCGGCTGAACACCCGGCCGACCGGCGTCGACCCCTGTCACCTCGTCGTGGACCCGACCGGCCGGTTCGTGTTGACAGCGAACTACGGCGACGGCTCGGTCACGGTATTCCGCATCGAGGACGACGGCAGACTGGGGGAGCCCACCGACCAGGTCCGCCACCAGGGCCGGGGTACGGATCACAGCAGGCAGGCCGGTCCACACGTCCACATGATCGCCTGCACCCCCTGGGCCGGCGAGGTACTGGTCACCGACCTGGGCCTCGACCAGATCCGGGTCTACTCCCTTGACGCCAGGGGCCGTCTCACGCCCCGCCCAACAGCGCGCATCGACACACCACCAGGTGCCGGACCGCGCCATCTGGCTCTGTCACCCGACGGGATACACCTGTTCGTCGTCAATGAGCTGGACAACACCGTGCTCACCCTCCGTCGGAGCGACAACCGCTACCAGCAGAGCCATCGCGTCTCGACGTTGCCTGCGAACTTCGACGCACACAACCGGACCTCCGCGATCCGGGTCACGCCATCGGGTCGGCTCGTACTGGTGGCAAATCGGGGCCACGACAGCATCGCAATGCTGCGCTTCGACGAACTCGCCGGCACACTGCGTCTCATCGGCACCGCACCCATTCCAGGCCAAGAACCGCGCGACCTCGTGGTGACCCAGGACGGGCGCCACGTGATCGTCGCCGCCCAGGAAAGCAACCTACTCGTCTCCTACGAACTCGATGAGGAGATCCCAGAGCTGCGCATGGTTCACTCGGTTCCAGCACCGAGCCCGTCCAGCGTGTTCCTCGGCTGACTGGCGAGGCCAAAGTCCCGGCGCCGACCAGGCGGAACCCGTGCGGAGCAGGGACGACCGCCCACGAACACGCCGCTGCCCCGGACCGGGTGGTCGGCGCTGCCGGCGAGATCGAGCAGTTCCGCGGTGAACTCAGCCTCTGGGTCGGACTGCTGGTTCCACAGCGTGAACGCACCCTGCAAGGCATCGACGCCGAAGCCGTGTGGGCGCTCGACGCGACTGCGGACATCGGCGGCCTCCAAGGCCAGTCCCACCGCCCGTAGTCATTGAGGAGGGCGACCCCGTGCCCGGGGCAGTGGATCGTCACGTTCTCCAGAACGTTGTCCCGGTCAACCGCACGCCCCTTCGTGCCGAACTCGAACGTGCCGCCCCGCAGCCGCACTCCCGGCGCCAGCGTGATCGGCGGAGGCACGCACCGGCACCAACGCCAAGCTCCCTGGCCGGCTGGCCGGCTGTGAGCGTGGAGTCAGTCGAGGTTGAGGCGTTTGTTGAGGGCCTCGCCTGCGGGCAGGGTGTCGATGAGCTTGTGCAGGAATTCGAGGACCGCGTCGGTCT